>NZ_JBHXJQ010000017.1:0-99472 GCF_042722305.1 Microbacterium sp. NPDC058389 | reverse complement strand
TTTTTGGCGTGGGCTGGGGGACCCGCGGCGGCGGGTGGGGCCCCCGCGGGAGTCGATCCGGAGGATCGGTTGCTGTCAGACGGAATCGGGGTCAGGATGCCGCAAGCGCTGCTGCGACGACGTCCAGGCCCTCGTGGAGCAGGTCGTCGGTGATCGACAGCGGCGGCAGGAAACGGATCACGTTCCCGTAGGTGCCGCACGTGAGCACGATGACGCCCTGTGCGATGGACGCCTTCGCGACCGCGGCGGTGAGCGCGGCATCCGGCTCTCCCGTCGCGGGGTCGACGAACTCGGCCGCGATCATCGCGCCGTGGCCGCGCACGTCGCCGACACGCGGGTCGGCGGCCTGCAGCGCGCCGAGGCGGCCCTTGAGGATCGCCTCGATCTCGCGGGCGCGCTCGAGCATGCCGTCGTTCTCGAACACGTCGATCGCGGCCACCGCGGCGGCGCACGCGATCGGGTTGCCGCCGTAGGTGCCGCCCAGGCCGCCCGCGTGCGAGGCGTCCATGATCTCGGCGCGACCGGTCACGGCCGCCAGCGGCAGGCCGCCGGCGATGCCCTTGGCGGTCGTGATGAGGTCGGGGACGATGCCGAACACCTCGCTCGCGAACATGCGGCCGGTGCGGGCGAAGCCGGTCTGGATCTCGTCGGCGATGAACACCACGTCGTTGGCGCGGCACCACTCGACGATCGCGGGAAGGAACCCGTCGGCGGGGACGATGAAGCCGCCCTCGCCCTGGATGGGCTCGATGATGACCGCGGCGAGGTTGTCGGCGCCGACCTGCTTCTCGATCATCGAGATGGCCTTCTTGGCGGCGAGGCCGCCGTCGAGGCCGTCGCGGTACGGGTACGACAGCGGCGCGCGGTAGATCTCCGACGCGAACGGGCCGAAGCCGCTCTTGTAGGGCATCGCCTTGGCGGTGAGCGCCATCGTGAGGTTGGTGCGGCCGTGGTAGCCGTGGTCGAACGCGACGACGGCCTGCTTGCCGGTGTACTTGCGGGCGATCTTGACGGCGTTCTCGACGGCCTCGGCGCCCGAGTTGAACAGGGCGCTCTTCTTGGCGTGGTCGCCCGGCGTGATGCGGTTGAGGGCCTCGGCGACGGTGACGTACGAGTCGTACGGCGCGATCATGAAGCACGTGTGGGTGAACTGCGCGACCTGCTCCTGCACGGCCTTGACGACCTTGGGGTGCGCGTTGCCGATCGTGGTGACCGCGATGCCCGACCCGAGGTCGATGAGCGAGTTGCCGTCCGCGTCGACGATGACCCCGCCGCCGGCGGCCACGGCCTGCACGGGCGCGGTGTGCCCCACGCCGGCGGCGACGGCGTCGGCCTTGCGGTCCAGCAGCTCCTGCGATCGGGGACCGGGGATGCTGGTGACGAGACGGCGCTCCTGGGGCAGGGTCGGGCCGCCGAGGGGCGTTGCGGTAAGAGTGTCGGCTGCGCTGCTCATGCTCGGGAGCGTATGTCGCCGCTCCGGCCGCTCGCACCCGCCGTCACGTACATTCTGTCCGGGCGGCTGTACGACCCGTACACTCGGGACACATGGACGCCGACGACGCCCCCACGCTGCGCGCACTCCTCGCCCGCCGCGATCTGCAGCTGACCCTGGCCGTCGACGACGTCGAGCCGGCCGCGCTCGACCGTGCGATCCGGTGGGTCCACAGCTCCGACCTCGCCGACCCCACGCCCTTCCTCTCGGAGGGTCTCGTGCTGCTGACCACGGGCACGCAGTTCCCCGGCGGCGACGGCGCGGACGCGTCGGAGCTCTACCGCGCGTATGTGCACCGGCTGGCCGCGCGCGGGGTGGTCGGCCTCGGGTTCGGCACCGAGGTGGTGCGTGACGGCATCCCTCCCGCCCTCATCGACGTGTGCCGTGACGAGCGGATGCCGCTCTTCGAGGTGCCGTACCGCACGCCCTTCATCGCCGTCGCGCGCGCGAACGCCGAGGCGATCGCCGCCGAGGCGTACGCCCGGCGCAGCTGGGCACTCGCGGCCCAGCGGGCGATCGCGCTCGCGGCGCTGCGACCCGACGGCCTCGGCGCCACCGTCGCCGAGCTCGCCAAGCAGCTCGACACGTGGGTGGGCATGTTCGACGCGGCCGGCGAGCCGGCGCGGGAGCACCCGCTGGGCGGGCTTGATCCCGAGACCGCCGCGGCTCTGCAGCGCGAGGTCACCGCGGTGCTGCACCGCGGCGCCCGCGCGGGTTCGTCGCTGCGCATCGACGACACCCCTTTCACGCTGCAGACCCTGGGACGCGGCGGCCACCTGCGCGGCGTCATCGCGATCGCCGCAGGAGACCTCGACCAGGAGGGCCGCGTCGTCGTGACGTCCGTCATCGCGATGGCGGGGCTCGCGCTCGAGCAGCAGCAGGGACTCGTGCGCGCCCGGAGCGCGCTGCGGGCGGGGCTCGTGCAGTCCCTCCTGGCCGGCGACCCGGCGCTTGCACGGCGCACGTCGCGTGAGCTGTGGGGGCCGCTTCCGCCCGCGCCGGTGACGGTGGGACTGACGGATGCCGCCTCCGCACGCGTCGACGGCATCGCCGAGCTGCTGGAGCTGTGGGCCGACGAGCGGCGCGGCGCCCTGTTCTTCGGACGCACCGACGACGGCCTCGTGCTCGTCGTTCCCGCCGGCGACCTGTCGGCGCTGCGTGACCTCGCCGAACGGTTCGAGCTGCGGATCGGCCTGTCGGATCCCGCCGGCTACGACGGCTTCGCCGCCGCGGTGGGCCAGGCCCGCGTCGCCCGCGACCGCGGCCTGGGCGCGATCACCGCCTTCGCGGACGTGTCGCGCGCGGGGGTGCTGTCGGCGTTCACCGACGAGGCGCGCTCGCTCGCACGCGCGGAACTGGCCCCGCTGTACGAGCACGACACCTCGCAGGGCACACACCTCGTCGAGACGCTGCAGGTCTGGCTCGACGAGGACTGCTCGCACGAGGCCACCGCCCAGGCGCTCGGCGTGCACCGCCACACGGTGCGCACCCGGCTGGCGCTCGTCGAGCGCGTGCTCGGGCGCGACCTGTCGTCGTTCGCGACGCGCGCCGAGCTGTGGGCGGCGCTGCGCGCGCTCGACGCCTGATCCGACGCGGTCAGTCGGTCCGGCCGCTGCGGACTTCGCGACACATCGGCAGAGGACGCCGAGCGACCCGCACGGCAGGATGAGCGCATGAGCGAGCCGACCCCCGTCGACCCTGTCCCGAACGGCGAGGTGTCGTGGTGGTGGCGGAGCCTCGGCGGCGCGCCCGCGCCCCGCGCGCCGCTGCCCGCAGACCTGGACGCCGATGTCGCGATCGTCGGCGCCGGTTACACGGGCCTGTGGACCGCGTACTACCTGAAGCGCGCACAGCCGGACCTGCGGATCGTCGTGCTCGAGCAGCGCTTCGCCGGCTTCGGCGCGTCGGGCCGCAACGGCGGCTGGCTCACGAACTCGGTCACGGGCGGCCGCGAGGGCTACGCCGCCACGCACGGACGCGACGCGGCGATCGCGCAGCAGCGCGCGCTCAACGACAGCGTGGACGAGGTGATCGCGGTCGCCCTGCGCGAGGGCATCGAGGCCGACATCGTGAAGGGCGGCGAGTTCGAGGTCGCCCGCACGCCCGCGCAGCTCGCCCGGCTGCAGGCGTTCGCCGCGGCCGAGCAGGACTGGCCCCGCACCGACGTGGAGCTGATGGATGCCGGGGGCGCGGCATCCCGGATCCGCATCGCCGGCGCGCTCGGCGCCGTCTGGCACCCCCACTGTGCGCGCGTGCACCCCGCCAAGCTCGTGCGCGGCCTCGCCGGCGCCGTTCAGCGGCTGGGCGTCACGATCCACGAGCAGACCCGCGTGACCGAGATCGCTCCGGGCCGCGCCGTCACCGACCGCGGCACCGTGAGCGCCACCCACGTGCTGCGCGCCACCGAGGGGTTCACCGCCGACCTCCGCGGCGAGCACCGCGCCTGGCTGCCGATGAACTCGTCGATGATCGTGACAGACCCGCTTCCGGCAGGC
Organism: Microbacterium sp. NPDC058389; assembly: GCF_042722305.1. NCBI lineage: Bacteria > Bacillati > Actinomycetota > Actinomycetes > Micrococcales > Microbacteriaceae > Microbacterium > Microbacterium sp. NPDC058389. The sequence continues at coordinate 95,485 of NZ_JBHXJQ010000017.1, read as the reverse complement.
TTCTGGGATGCCGTCGGCTGGGGCTCCCACGAGACCCTGGGCGACTTCGCCCACGTGTACATGTATGCGCAGCGCACCGCCGACGACCGCATCGCGTTCGGCGGACGGGGAGTTCCGTACCGGTACGGGTCGCGCGTCGACACCGACGGCTCGACCCAGCGACGCACGATCTCGTCGCTGACGCGCCTGCTGCGCGACTTCTTCCCGGATGCCGCCGGCATCCCGGTCGCACACGCCTGGGCCGGGGTGCTGGGCGTCCCCCGCGACTGGTCGGCGGCCGTCGTGCACGATCGCACAACGGGTCTCGGCTGGGCGGGCGGCTTCGTCGGCACGGGCGTGACCGCGACGAACCTCGCCGGCCGCACGCTGGCCGACCTCGTGCTCGAGCGCGACACCGAGCTGACGAGGCTCCCCTGGGTCGGCCACCGGGCGAAGCGCTGGGAGATCGAGCCGCTGCGGTGGACCGCCGTGAACGCGATCTACACCGCGTACCGGATGGCCGACCGGGCCGAGGCATCCGGTCGTTCGTCACGCACCGCGTGGCCCGCCCACGTGGCGGACCGGGTCGCGGGGCGCCACTGACCTCACTCGCGCACGAGCGCCTCGATGAGACCCGGGAACCGCACGTCGAGCTCGGCACGGCGCAGCTGGATCGCGTGGGTGCGGCCGCTCACGATGGTGCGCGTGAGACCCGCCTCGCGAAGCGTCTTGAAATGGTGCGACAGGGTCGACTTCTGGATGTCGAGCCCCCACACGTCGTATCCCTTCGAGTGCGGCTCGCCGTCGGCGAGCACGCGCACGATCGACAGCCGCGCCGGATCGGCCACCGCGCGCAGCACGCTGACCAGATCGACCTCGTCGATGGCGGGCACCGGGTACGGGTCGACGGCGTCGGCGGGCACAGCATCCTCCACTATTGTTTGACGATCATCGAACAATGCTCTACGGTGACCGTATGACGACGATCGAACAATCGTACCGCGGAACCCTCGGCCGGCTCATCGCACTCGCCGGTGCGACCTTCCTGGTGGGCACCAACGCCTTCGTCATCGCGGGCCTGCTCCCCCGCATCGCCGGCTCCCTGCACACCACCGAGGGTGCGGTGAGCTACACCGTGACCGCCTACGCGCTCGTGGTCGCACTCGCCGCGCCGGCCATCGCGGTGCTGCTGCCGCGCGTGCCGCAGCGGGTGCTCATGGCGAGCGGCGCCCTGCTGTTCGCCGCCGGTGCGGCGATCACGGCCGTCGCCACCGGCGTCGAGTGGTTCACCATCGGGCGCATCGTCGCGGCGCTCGGCGGTGCGGCGCTCGTGCCGACCGCCACCGCGGTGGCCGCGCAGCTCGGGCCGGCCGAACGCCGGGGCCGCTCGCTCGCGATCGTCGGCGCGGGCTTCACGCTCGCGACCGCGCTGGGCGCCCCCGTCGGCACCGCCCTCGGGAGCGCGGTCGGGTGGCGCGCGCCCCTCGCGATCCTCGCTGTCGCGGGCCTGCTGTGGGCAGTGCCGCTCTTCACGGCTTTCCGCCTGCCCGCGGGCGGCGGTGCCGGAACACTGCGCGCCCGCTTCGCGCCGCTCGCCGACGCCCGCGTCGTGCTCACGCTGGGTGCCGTCGTACTCACGGTGGCCGCTTTCAACATCGTGTACATCTTCAGCGCCGCCGTGTCGGCACCAGCCACGGGCGGCTCGGGGGTGCAGTTGGCCACCTTGCTGCTCGTCTACGGCGCGGCGGGCGTCGTGGGCAACGCGCTGGCGGGCGCGCTCACCGATCGACTCGGCAGCCGCACCGCCGCCGTCGGGGCGCTGGCGGTGCAGCTCGTGTGCCTCATCGCCATCGCTCCCCTGGAAGGTTCGTACGCGGGGCTGATCGTCGTCTTCGCGGTGTGGGGCGCCGCCGCGTTCGCGATCACCATCCCGATCCAGCATCGCCTGGTGTCGCTGGCCCCCGCATCGGCCGGCTTCACGATGTCGTGGTTCTCGACCGCGATGTACCTCGGAATCGCGATCGCCCCACCCCTGGGCAACGCCGCAGAGGCCGTCGGCGGCGCGGCGCTCATCCCGGTGGCCGGGGCGATGGCGACCGCCGGCGCGATCGCCCTGTTCCTCGTCGCGTACCGCCGCCGCACCCCGCGACCGGCCCTCTCCGACGTGTCGCGCACCGCGGCCTGACGCCAGCCGAGCTCCCAGCGTCGGAGCGCTGCCAGCTCGGACGGATGCCCCGGCCCCGGCATCCGCTCGCTCCTCCTAGGAACCTGCCCGGATCAGACGATCCGGGCATACAGGACGATCGGCGCCGGATCGGCCTCCTTCCGCCGCATCGCCTGATCTCGGCGACAGCGCGGTGCCGGTCAGCGCGGGGCGTGGGCCTCGAGGAACTCGTAGACGTCGGTCGTGTCGACGCCGGGGAACGATCCCGTCGGCAGCGTCGCGAGCAGCGTTCGCGGGGTGCGGACGTTGGGCCACGACTGGTCGCGCCATGAGGACTCGAGGTCGGCAGGGGCACGCCGGCAGCAAACCTCGACCGAGTGCTTCGAGACTCCGCGGTTCTGGGTGTCGCGGCCGAGGAACCACTTGGTGTCGTCGAACCGCACGCCGACCGACACCGAGTGCGCGCCCTCGCTCGACATCTCGACGCGTGCCGTGCACCAGTACGTGCCGTTCCCGGTGTCGGTGTACTGGTAGTACGGGTTGAAATGATCGTCGACGTCGAACACGACGCGCGACGTCCATTTGCGGCAGCACATCTGCCCCTCGATCGACCCGAGGCGGTCGGTCGGGAAGTTCACGTCGTCGTTCTCGTAGACCTTCGTGATGACGCCCGACTCGTGCACCTTGAGGAAGTGCACGGGCAGCCCGAGGTGCACCGTCGCGAGGTTCGTGAAGCGGTGCGCGGCGCTCTCGTACGACACCGAGTAGGCGTCGCGGAGGTCTTCGATGGAGATCGCGCGGTCGTTCTTGGCGTCCTGCAGGAACGGCACCGCGTGCGCCTCGGGGATGAGCAGGGCCCCGGTGAGGTAGTTGGTCTCGACGCGCTGACGGAGGAAGTCGGCGTACGACGTCGGCTCGCGGTGCCCGAGGATGCGGCTCGACAGCGCCTGCAGCACCGCCGTGCGCGGGTCGCCCTTCGCGGTGAGCCGGCTCGACAGGTACAGGCGCCCGTTCTTGATGTCGGCGACCGAGCGGGTCGTCTGCGGCAAGTCGGGCACGTAGTGCAGCGTGAAGCCGAGGTGGGCGGCGATGTCGGATGCCGTGCGCTGGGTGAGCGGTCCGCCCGGGTGGTCGACCGCGTCGAGGATGCGCCGGGCCTGCTCCTCCAGCTCCGGGAAGTAGTTGTTCTGCGTGCGCATGAGCTTGCGCAGCGCGACGTTGGCGCGGCGCGCCTCCTCGGGGGTGGCGGCGCGCTCGTCGCGGAGCCGCTCGATCTCGCCCTGCAGCGAGAGCATCGCCTTCAGCGCCTCGGTCGGCACGGTCTTGCCGATGCGGAACGGGGGGATGCCGAGCGCCTGGAACGTCTGCCCGCGCATCGCGCGCTCGAGCGAGATCTCCAGGGTCGCCCGCTCATCCAGCGGCTCGGACTCGAGGATCGCGTCGATCGATGAGCCGAGCGCGCGGGCGATCGCCTGCAGCAGCGAGAGCTTCGGCTCACGACGCCCGTTCTCGATCATCGACAGCTGACTCGGGGCACGCTCGACGGCCGCGGCGAGCTCCTCGAGCGTCGTGCCGCGGTCGGTGCGCAGCTGCCGGATGCGGCGTCCGATGGTGAGGGGGTCCACCTCTCCATCGTCGGGTTCTTCTGCCCGGCGATCGGTCGTCGTCAGCGTCGTCATGGACCGATTCTGTCACGAAAACAGAAATCTCTCGAAACTTCACACCCGATTTGGTCAGTTGAGGCCCTGAACTTCACCGGATAGTGGACACACGACCAACCCCGATCGATCCAGACGCGGATCACGGGGATGCCGGGACCCGGACCACACGCCGGAGCGCGGCATCCCTCCCCCTCTCTCACGCAGTCGCTCACAGGAAGGCAGGGACATGACACCTGCAACCGCCACCCCGATGCGCATCCGCACCGGACCGATCCCCACCCAGATCCACCAGCCCATGATCGAGATCGCCGGCCGCCTCGGCCCCCGCTACGACGAGATCCTCACGCCCGAGGCGATCACGTTCCTCATCGAGCTGCACCAGCGCTTCGGCGCCCGCCGCCACGACCGTCTCGCCGACCGCATGCGGCGCCGCTTCGAGATCGGCAACGGCCACGACCCGCAGTTCCGCGACGACACGCGCCACATCCGTGAGGACGCGGACTGGCAGGTCGCCGGCGCCGGCCCCGGGCTCGAGGACCGCCGCGTCGAGATCACCGGGCCCACCGACCCGAAGATGACGATCAACGCCCTGAACTCCGGGGCGAAGGTGTGGCTGGCCGACCAGGAGGACGCCACCAGCCCGACCTGGAAGAACGTCGTCGAGGGCCAGCTGTCGCTGCGCGACGCGATCCGCGGGGAGCTTGAGTACACGAGCCCCGAGGGCAAGCGATACGAGGTCACCGCCACCGAGACGCCCACGATCGTGATGCGCCCGCGCGGCTGGCACCTGCCCGAGCAGCACCTGCGCTTCACCGACCGCACCGGCCGCACGCTCGCCGCGTCGGGGTCGCTCGTGGACTTCGGGCTGTACTTCTTCCACAACGCGCAGCAGCTCATCGCGAACGGCCGCGGCCCCTACTTCTACCTCGCCAAGCTCGAGTCGAGCGAAGAGGCGAAGCTGTGGGACGACGTCTTCACCTTCAGCGAGCAGTACGTCGGCATCCCGCACGGCACGATCCGCGCGACCGTGCTGATCGAGACGCTGCCCGCGGCGTTCGAGATGGAGGAGATCCTCTTCGAGCTGCGCGACCACGTCGCGGGCCTGAACGCGGGCCGCTGGGACTACATCTTCTCGATCATCAAGAACTACCGCGGCCGTGGCGCACGCTTCGTGCTGCCGGACCGCAGCGAGGTGACGATGACGGTCCCGTTCATGCGGGCCTACACCGAGCTGCTCGTGCAGACGTGCCACAAGCGCGGCGCCTTCGCGATCGGCGGCATGAGCGCGTTCATCCCGAACCGCCGCGACCCCGAGGTGACGGCGCGCGCGTTCGAGAAGGTCGCAGCCGACAAGAAGCGCGAGGCCGGCGACGGCTTCGACGGCACGTGGGTGGCGCACCCCGACCTGATCCCCACCGCGCGTGCGGAGTTCGACGCGGTGCTGGGCGATCGTCCCAACCAGCTCGAGCGTCAGCGCCCCGAGGTGCACGTCACCGCGGCCGACCTGATCGATGTGCACATCGGGCGTCCGATCACGACGGCGGGCGTGCACGCGAACGTGTCGGTGGCGATCCGCTACCTCGAAGCGTGGCTGCGGGGCCTCGGCGCCGTCGCGATCGACAACCTCATGGAGGATGCCGCGACCGCCGAGATCAGCCGCAGCCAGGTGTGGCAGTGGATCCACCAGGACCGCACCACCGACGACGGCACCCCGATCACCCGCGACTACGTCGAGGGGCTCATCGCCGAGGTGCTCGCCGAGGTGGAGCGGGGCGACGGCGACCGTTTCGACGACGCCGCGGAGATCTTCCGCGAGGTCGCCCTGGGCCAGGACTTCCCGGCGTTCCTGACCCTCCCGGCCTACAACCGCTACCTGACCGACTCCGAGTGACCGACTCCCCGAAGAAGGAAGAGACATGACCTCCTACCACGCCGACATCGACGCCATCCGGGCGCTCAAGGAGCAGACCGGGCCGAGCTGGGATGCCATCGACCCCGAGTCCGTCGCCCGCATGCGTGCCCAGAACCGGTTCCGCACGGGACTGGCGATCGCGCAGTACACCGCCGACATCATGCGCCGCGACATGGCCGAGTACGACGCCGACTCGTCGGTCTACACCCAGTCGCTCGGCGTGTGGCACGGCTTCATCGGGCAGCAGAAGCTCATCTCGATCAAGAAGCACCTGAAGTCCACGAACAAGCGCTACCTCTACCTGTCGGGGTGGATGGTCGCCGCGCTCCGCTCGGAGTTCGGTCCGCTCCCCGACCAGTCGATGCACGAGAAGACCGCGGTGCCGGCGCTGATCGAGGAGCTCTACACGTTCCTGCGCCAGGCCGACGCCCGGGAGCTCGACCTGCTCTTCACGCAGCTCGACCGCGCCCGCGCGGCCGGCGACGAGACCGCGGTCGACTTCATCCAGTCGCAGATCGACAACCACGAGACCCACGTGGTGCCGATCATCGCCGACATCGACGCGGGCTTCGGCAACCCCGAGGCCACGTACCTCCTCGCCAAGAAGATGATCGAGGCGGGCGCCTGCGCCATCCAGATCGAGAACCAGGTCTCGGACGAGAAGCAGTGCGGCCACCAGGACGGCAAGGTCACCGTCCCGCACGAGGACTTCATCGCGAAGATCAACGCGGTGCGCTACGCGTTCCTCGAGCTCGGCATCGACAACGGCGTCATCGTGGCCCGCACCGACTCGCTCGGCGCCGGGCTCACGCAGAAGCTGGCCGTCACCCACGAGCCCGGCGACCTCGGCGACCGGTACAACGCGTTCCTCGACGTCGACGAGATCTCGCAGGACGAGCTGGGCAACGGTGACGTCGTCATCAAGCGCGACGGCACGCTGCTGCGCCCGAAGCGCCTGGCCAGCAACCTGTACCAGTTCCGCCCCGGGACCGGCGAGGAGCGCGTCGTGCTCGACTGCATCACGTCGCTGCGCAACGGCGCGGACCTGCTGTGGATCGAGACCGAGAAGCCGCACGTCGAGCAGATCGCCGGCATGGTCGACGCGATCCGCGCCGAGATCCCGAACGCGAAGCTCGTGTACAACAACAGCCCGTCGTTCAACTGGACCCTCAACTTCCGCCAGCAGGCGTACGACCTGCTCGTGGAGCAGGGCGCGGACGTGTCGGCCTACGACCGTGCCGACCTCATGAGCGTCGCGTACGACGGCACCGAGCTGGCACTGCTGGCGGACGAGAAGATCCGCACGTTCCAGCGCGACGGCTCGGCGCGCGCGGGCATCTTCCATCACCTCATCACCCTGCCGACGTACCACACGGCGGCGCTGTCGACGGATGACCTCGCGAAGGGCTACTTCGGCGACGAGGGGATGCTGGCCTACGTCAAGGGCGTGCAGCGTCGCGAGATCCGCGAGGGCATCGCCACGGTCAAGCACCAGAACATGGCCGGCAGCGACATCGGCGACAACCACAAGGAGTACTTCGCCGGCGACGCGGCCCTCAAGGCCGGCGGTGCGCACAACACGATGAACCAGTTCGGCTGACTCCCCACGAGAGACGAAGCCAACGCCGATGCCCCGGGCCGAACGGTCCGGGGCATCCGTCGTACGGGTCAGCTGACGCCGGCATCCGAGAGCGCTGCGCGGCCGCCGAGCTGCGCGATCCCGCCGAGGGCCATCGCGACGATCGCGGCGGCGCGCGGACGCATCGTGATCAGGCCCGGGGGATCACCCGCGCCGCCTCTTCCGCGCGCAGCGCCCGCTGCCCGCGGATGCCGCCTGCGAGGGCCCAGCCGAGCAGCCAGGCCCCCGAGCCGATCGTGAGGATCGCCGCGACGCGCAGTGCCGCATCGGGATCGAGCAGCAGGACGACGCTGAAGAGGGCGGCCAGCCCGCCGACGATGGCCCCGGTCGCGCCGATCATCGTGAAGACGCACCCGCGCGCGAGCCACCACGCGATGCCGCCGGCGATGACGAGGACGACGGCGAACGCGACGGCACCCCAGGTCCAGGCATCCACGATGCACACCGTACCGCTCCGGGCCGCCGTGACAACAGACACGGGCCGGACGGATCGTCGTACCCACACCGGGTTCGCACACACTCACGGGCCACGCGTCGTCGATCAGCGGCTGACCCGCGCCCGCGCGCGGACTACGCTCGAGGCGTGACCGAACGCGCACCGCTCTCCCGCAAGCTCTCCGCCATCGCCGAGTCCGCGACCCTCAAGGTCGACGCCAAGGCGAAGGCGCTGCAGGCCGCCGGCCGCCCCGTCATCTCGTATGCCGCCGGTGAGCCCGACTTCGCGACGCCCTCGTTCATCGTGGATGCCGCCGCCGAGGCGCTGCAGAACCCGGCGAACTTCCGCTACACGCCCGCGACCGGTCTCCCCGTGCTGCGCGAGGCGATCGCCGCCAAGACGCTGCGCGACTCGGGCCTGGAGATCGACCCGTCGCAGGTCATCGTCACCAACGGCGGCAAGCAGGCCGTCTACCAGGCCTTCCAGACCGTCGTGAACCCCGGCGACGAGGTGCTGCTGCCGGCGCCGTACTGGACGACCTACCCCGAGGCGATCGCGCTGGCCGACGGCATCCCCGTCGAGGTCTTCGCCGGGGCCGACCAGGACTACAAGGTCACCGTCGAGCAGCTCGAAGCCGCGCGCACCGACCGCACCGTCGCTCTCGTGTTCGTGTCGCCGTCGAACCCTACGGGATCGGTGTACACGCTCGAAGAGACGCAGGCGATCGGCGAGTGGGCCGTCGAGCACGGCATCTGGATCATCTCGGACGAGATCTACCAGAACCTCGTGTACGAAGGCACCCGCGCGGTCTCGATCGTGGAGGCGGTCCCCGAGGCGGCAGGCCAGACGATCCTCGTCAACGGCGTCGCGAAGACGTACGCGATGACCGGGTGGCGCCTGGGCTGGATGCTCGGCCCCAAGGACGCCATCAAGATCGCCGGCAACCTGCAGTCGCACCTGTGCTCGAACGTCAACAACATCGCGCAGCGCGCGGCGCTCGCTGCCCTCACCGGTCCGCAGGACGAGGTCGAGCAGATGCGCCAGGCGTTCGACCGTCGCCGTCGCACGATCGTCGCGGAGCTGTCGAAGATCGACGGCGTCGAGGTGCCCACGCCGCTCGGCGCGTTCTACGCGTACCCCGACGTGCGGGGCCTGCTGGGCCGCGAGTGGGCGGGCGTCACCCCGACGACCTCGCTCGAGCTCGCCGACCTCATCCTCGAGAAGGCCGAGGTCGCGGTCGTCCCCGGTGAGGCCTTCGGCCCGTCGGGCTACCTGCGCCTGTCGTACGCCCTCGGCGACGACGCGCTTCTGGAGGGCGTGCAGCGCCTCCAGCGCCTGTTCGCGTCCTGACGCGCAACACCCTCTCGGAACGTGGATGCCTCGGCCTGAGGGCATCCACGTTTCTCTTTGTCGAGATCGCGCGGTGCCGTTCGTCGTCCCTCATGAGGACCGACGAGAGGACACCCCATGGGACGACGGCTGAAGACGGTGGCCGAGGTGGTCGCCGCACTGGCGAACCTGGCGCCCGCACAGCGAGAGGCGCTGCTCGAGCACGTCGACGACGAGCGGTGCGACGAAGAGGACTAGAGCTCGACGTTCACCAGGACGGGCTCGGGCTGCAGCACCAGGCCGAACTCGGACTGCACGCGTCCCTGGATGAAGCGGGCGAGCTCGGCGAGCTCGGCCGCGGTCGCGTGGCCGCGGTTGGTGAGTGCGAGGGCGTGCTTCGTCGAGAGCCCGGCGCGCGAGCGCGGGAGCTTGAAGCCCTTGCGGACTCCGGCGTGCTCGATCAGCCAGCCGGCGCTCACCTTCACGTCGGACTCGACGGCGGCCGGCGCCGGCACGTAGCCGTCGAAGTCCGCCAGCGGGATGACGAGCACCGGGTCGAGGTCGGGATGCACCGGCCACCGCGGGCATTCGTCGGGGAGCGTGCGCGCGAAGGCCGCCGAGACGACCGCGTTCTGGAAGAACGAGCCCGCGCTGTATGTGTCGGGGTCGTCGGCGTCGAGCACCATGCCCTTGCTGCGTCGCGTCTCGAGGATGCGGTCACGCACCCACTCGAGGGTCACCTCGTCGTCGGGCGCGAGGCGGAGTGCGGTGCGCAGCTGGTCGCCCGCGATCCGGCGGGCGCCGGATCCCACCTCGGGGAGGTCGAGCGTGACCGACAGGATCACCGCACGGCGGGCGGGCACCGAGCCGTAGTGGTGCTTGAGCACCGACGTCCGGAAGCCCAGGCCGAGCTCCGGCGCGGGCACGAGCGACACGTCGCCCGTCGACTCGTCGAGCAGCTCCACCTCGCTGAGCGTCTGCACGATCTCCTGGCCGTACGCGCCGATGTTCTGCACCGGGGCGGCGCCCACGGTGCCGGGGATGCCCGACATCGCCTCGATGCCGCCGAGGCCCTCGGCGACCGCGTACGCGACGACCGCGTCCCAGTCGTGTCCGGCCTGCACGCGGATGCGGGCACGCCCGGGGATGGGCGACGGCAGCCGCTCGATGCCGTTCGTGAGCACGCGCACGACGGTCCCCTCGAACGGGTCGTCGCCGACGAACAGGTTCGAACCGCCGCCGAGGACGAGCCACTCGTCACCCGAGGCCCACACGTCGCGCAGCGCCGCGACCAGCTCGTCGGTCGAGTGCGCGTCGATCATGCGCTCGGGGGTGCCGCCGGTGCGCAGCGTCGTGAGCCGCGACAGCGGGATGGGGTCTACGTCGGGCATGCGTCAGCTGGTCCGGACGCGCACCTGCGCCTTGACGAGCACCGTGGTGCCGTCATGCGACACGGTGAGGTCGATGCGCACGGACTCCTCGTCGACCGCGCCGACCTTGGCGACGACGGTGACGTCCGCGCCGGTCTCGGGGTCGACGACGACCGGCTTCGTGAAGCGCACGCCGTAGTCCAGGATGCGGCCGCTGTCGCCGAGCCACGGCTCGATCGTGCCGACGGCGAGGCCCATCGTCAGCATGCCGTGGGCGAGCACGCCCGGCAGCCCCACGGCCGCCGCGACGTCGTCGCGGTAGTGGATCGGATTGAAGTCCCCGGATGCCCCTGCGTAGCGCACCAGGGACTCACGGGTGAGATGCACCGTGCGCTCGGCGACGACGTCGCCCACGGTCAGGCCGGCGGCCGCTGAGCCTGTCGAAGCGTCGTTCATGCGTCGCCCTCCCCCACGAGCAGGACGGACGTCGTGGTGACGACGTGCGCGCCCGTGGCATCGGTGATCTCGGACTCGCTCGTCACCATCGCGGCGGCTCCCATCGCGCGGATGCCGGTGACCGACAGCCTCGCGGTGAGCTCGTCGCCGGCCACGATCGGCCGCGAGTAGCGGAACTTCTGCTCGGCGTGCAGGACGTTCTGCAGCACGATGCCCGAGTCCGGCTGCGACAGCAGCTGCTGCAGCGTGGCGTCGGTCACGACGATCGCGAAGGTCGGCGGCGCGACGACGTCGGCGTAGCCGAGCGCCTGCGCGGCCGCGGGGTCGGTGTGCTGCGGGTCGTCGGCGAAGACGGCGCGCGCGAACTCGCGCACCTTCTCGCGACCCACGAGGTAGGGGGGCGTCGGCGGGAAGTCGCGACCGACGAGCTCGGGGTTCACTGGCACCCAGCCATCCTACCGAGCGGCCCGGGCGGCCTCCGCGGCCGGTACACCTCGCGCGACGCGGTTCAGGCGGGGCGGCGGCGGCCCCGCCAGGCGCGCAGGCCCATCTGCACGGCGATGAACGTCAGGTACACGGCGAACAGCACGTTGCCCAGGAACGGGTCGACGATCGTCGCGATCCACGCGCCGAGCGCGGTCGTGGTGCAGGCCGCGAGGCCGACGACGGCCGCGGCGGCGAGGTCGACGTTGCCGCGGCGGATGTTGCCGACCGTCCCCGACACCGCCGTCGGGATCATCATGAGCAGCGACGTGCCCTTCGCGACGAGGTCGCTGGTGCCGAACAGCACCATCAGCACCGGCACCACGATGATCCCGCCGCCGACGCCGATGAGACCCGACAGGATGCCGGTCCCGACACCCACCACGACCAGTGCCGCTCCGCTCCACCAGGTGAGGACCAGTTCGGCGTCCCGCGACGGGATCACGAGGAACAGGCTCACGATCACCGCGACGAGGAATCCGACGAAGGCCCACCGCAGCACGGTGAGCGACAGCCGCGGCAGCAGCCAGGTGCCGATCTGCGCGCCGACGACGGCGCCGAGCGCCAGCAGCAGCGCCGGGATCCATGCGACCGAGCCCGTCACGGCGTACGAGATCACCCCGACGGTCGCCGTCGGCACGATCGCCGCGAGCGACGTGCCGGCCGCCAGCCGCTGGTCGAAATGCAGGAACAGCACGAGGAACGGCACGATGACGGTGCCGCCGCCGACACCGAAGAGCCCCGACAGCACACCCGCGGCCAGGCCGATGCCGATGCAGGTGAGATAGAAGCGCGTGTCGTGGGGGCGACGCTCCGTGCCAGGGGCGCTCATTCGTCGTAGTACAGGTCGTCGATCACCCACGCGGCGCCGTCCGGCACGAGCGTGTAGTGGTAGACGGTGGCTCCGGACGCCGGGTCGGCGGGGTCGCCGTTCTCGTCGACGAGGAGCGTGTAGGTCTCGTTCGTCGTGACGTCGATCTCGTCCTCGGCCGACTCGACGCCGGTGACCGCCAGGGTGTAGTCGTCGAAGGTGTCGTCGAAGTTCGCGGCGTCGCTCTGGAAGGTCTCGCAGTCGACGTACTGGCTCGCCGCGCGGAACTCCTCGGTGGTCACGGCGAGCAGCTCGTCGCAGTCGCCCGTCTGCCACGCGTGGTCGTAGGACTGCACGGCGGCGACGGCCGCCTTCTCGTCGTCGGTCTGCGCGGCGCTTCCGCCCGACGACACGTTGAGGATCAGCAGCGGCACGACGACCGCCACCGCGATGACGATGCCGAGCAGCACGACGCCGAGCACCACCCAGATGATCCAGAGCTTCGACTTCCGCGGCTCGGTCGCCGCCGTGAACGCGCCGCCGGGGTATGACGCCTGCGGGTACGCGGGGTCGGCCGGATACTGCGGCACGTACTGCGGTGCCGCGCCGTACTGCGGCGCCGCGCCGTACTGCGGTGCCGCGCCGTACTGCGGAGCCTCGGGCTGGACCGCACCGTAGGGCGCAGCCGCGGCGGGCTCGGCGACCGGCTGCTGCGGCGCAGCCGCGGCGGGGTTCTGCTGCGCGAGGTAGGCGGCGACGCCCGGATCGATCGCGGGCGCCGCGGGGGCGACGGGCGCCACGGGCTGGGCGGCCTCGGGCTCGAACCCGAGCTGCGTGGCGACGATCTCGGCCTCGGTCGGCGCCACGGACGGCTCAGGGTCGGGCTGGGCGACGTGCTCCGTCCACTGGACGCCGTCCCACCAGCGCAGCGCGCCGTGACCGTCGTCGTACCAGCCGGGAGGAGTCGTCGTCATGCTCAAACCCTATCCCCGCGCGGCGCGTGGGTCGGATGCCGCCTGCCGCGGCCCGGGAGCGTCCGGGCCGCGGCATCCCTCGTTCCGGTCAGCGATCGAGGACCGCGCGCACGCTCGCCTCGGGGCTGAGGTCGAGGCGACGCAGCAGCTGCGCGTTGAGCGCGACGACGACCGTCGACAGCGACATCAGGATCGCGCCGACCGACATCGGCAGCACGAAGCCGATGGGGGCGAGCACGCCCGCTGCGAGCGGCACCGAGATGAGGTTGTAGCCCGCGGCCCACCACAGGTTCTGCGTCATCTTGCGGTAGCTGGCACGAGACAGCTCGATGACCGACAGCACCGAACGCGGGTCGCTCGAGGCGAGGATCACGCCCGCCGAGCCGATCGCGACGTCGGTGCCGGCGCCGATGGCGATGCCGACGTCGGCGCGGGCGAGCGCGGGCGCGTCGTTCACGCCGTCGCCGACCATCGCGACCTTCAGCCCCTCGGCCTGCAGCTCGGCGATCTTGCGCTCCTTGTCTTCGGGGCGGACGCCGGCGAACACGCGGTCGATGCCCAAGGCCTGGGCGACCGAGCGGGCGACGGGCTCGGCATCCCCCGTGATCATGACCACCTCGACGCCGAGCTTGTGCAGCGCCTCGACGGCCTCGTGGGACTCGGGGCGGATCTCGTCGGCGAGCGCGAGCCCGCCGACGACCTCGCCGTCGCGCACCACGTGCAGCACGATCGAGCCCTGTTCCCGCCAGGCGTCCGCGGCCGGCACATCCGAGCCGCCGACCTCGTCGAGCAGGCGCGGACCGCCGACCCGCACGGTGGTTCCCGCGATGGTCGCGGTCACGCCCACCGCCGGCGCGGACTGGAACCCCGTCGCCGGAGCCATCGCGAGGCCGCGCTCCCGCGCCGCCCGCACGATGGCACGGGCGAGCGGGTGCTCGCTGTCGGCCTCGGCGGATGCCGCGAGAGCCAGCACGCCGTCGGCGTCGAGGCCCGCGGAGGCGGCGATGTCGACGACCGTCGGCTCACCCTTGGTGAGGGTGCCGGTCTTGTCGAACAGCACGGCGCCGATCGTGCGCATGCTCTCCAGCGCCAGGCGGTCCTTGACGAGGACGCCGCCGCGCGCCGCACGCTCGGTCGCGATCGAGACGACGAGCGGGATCGCAAGCCCCAGCGCGTGCGGGCACGCGATCACGAGCACCGTGATCGTGCGGACGACGGCTTCGTCCGGCATCCCGAGCGCGCTCCACACCACCGCGGTGAACGCGGCCGCACCGAGCGCGAACCAGAACAGCCAGCCCGCGGCGCGATCGGCCAGGCGCTGCGCGCGGGACGTCGAGTTCTGCGCGTCGGCGACGAGGCGGCGGATGCCGGCGAGCGTGGTGTCGTCGCCGGTCGCGGTGACCTGCACCCGCAGCCCGGAGTCCGTCGCGACCGTGCCCGCGGTCAGCTGGTCACCCACGGTGCGCGTGACGGGCCGGGACTCGCCGGTGACCATCGACTCGTCCATGTCGGCGCCGCCGTCGACGATGCGGCCGTCGGCCGGCACGCTGCCGCCTGGGCGGACCACGACGACGTCGCCGACGCGCAGGTCGGACGGCGAGACGGTCACGATGCGATCGCCCTCGACCCGCTCCGCCTCGTCGGGGAGCAGCGCCGCCAGCGAGTCGAGCGCGGAGGTGGTCTGCGCGAGCGAGCGCATCTCGATCCAGTGGCCGAGCAGCATGATCACGATGAGCAGCGCCAGCTCCCACCAGAACTCCAGCTCGTGGTGCAGCAGCCCGAGGCTCGCTCCCCACGACGCGAAGAAGGCCACCGTGATCGCGAGGCCGATCAGCAGCATCATCCCAGGCCTGCGCGCCCGCAGCTCCGACACGGCACCGGTGAGGAACGGCCAGCCGCCCCAGAAGTACATGACGGTGCCGATCAGCGGCGAGACCCAGGCGACCCACGGCGCGTCGGGCAGCGTGTAGCCGAGCACCATCGCGAACATGCCCGAGAAGGCGACGACGGGCACCGCGAGGATCAGGTTGATCCAGAACAGCCGGCGGAACCGTGCGACGTGGTCGGCCCCGTGACCCGCGTGGCCGCCGTGACCCGCGTGGGCGTCGTGTTCGACATGGGCGTCGTGGCCCGCCATCGCGGCGTGATCGTGGCCCGCGTGGGCGTCATGGCCGTCGCCCGCCATCGCGGCGTGGTCGTGACCCGCGTGGGCGTCGGCGGACGGGGCCACGGCGGTGGCGGCATCCACTCCCCCGTCGTGGGCGCGCCCAGAGTGGTCGTGCCCGGCATGATCGTGGGAGGCGTGGGCGCCGCCGCCATGGTCGTGGTGGTCGCGCTGCGGATCGGTCACGAGGTTCTCCTCATCGAAGGGGACGGTTCCGTTATACCCCCTAGGGGTATAACGGTCAATGCGCCGACGCGTTCGGGTATTCCCGTGCCGATGCACCGGTTCCGGATGTCGGCGCCCCGGGCCACACTGGCGGTGACCCCGATTCGCCAGAGGAGCCGAAATGGACATCATCCTGGTCGCCGGTCTGTGGATGGGCGGGTGGGCCTGGTACGAGGTCTCGCCCGCGCTCGAGGCCGCCGGCCACAGACCCGTCCCGGTGACGCTGCCGGGAATGGGATCGGTGGATGCAGACCGCTCGACGATCTCGCTCGCCGATCATGTCGCGGCCGTCGTCGAGGCGATCGACGCCGCCCCCGGCGAGCAGGTGGTGCTGGTCGGGCACTCCGCCGGCGCGGGCATCGTGTACGCGGCGGCCGACGCGAGGCCCGAACGCGTCGCGCGGCTGATCCTCGTCGGCGGCTTCCCGACCCCCGACGGCAGCCCGCTGCTGAACGGGTACGAGCCCGTCGGCGCGGAGCTGCCCCTGCCCGACTGGGGCGAGTTCGACGACGCCGACCTGCGCGACCTCGGCGAAGGGGGCATGGCCGCCTTCCGCGCGTACGCCGTGCCGTCGCCTGCGGGCGTGGTGACAGGCATCCAGCAGCTGCACGACGAGCGCCGCTTCGACATCCCCGTCACCGCCGTCGCGACCGAGTACTCCGTCTCCGACCTGCGGGGCTGGATCGCGGCGGGCGCCCCTCCCGTGCAGGAGTTCACGCGCCTGCGCGACGTCACCTTCGTCGACCTGCCCACCGGGCACTGGCCGATGCTCACGCGACCGCAGCAGCTCGCGCGCGTCATCGTCGCGCAGCCGCCGATCGGCGACGGCACCATCGAGCCCGACGTCGACGTCATCAGCGCCCGGGCGTTCCACGCCTCCGAAGGCGTCGAGGACTGGCGGGTGCTCTACGGCGGGGCCCACGCGTTCTTCCGCGCCGAGTCGCTCGGCCACGGCGCACGGCTCGTCGCCGAGGTGGTCGCGATCGCCGAGGAGCAGGGTCACTTCCCCGACCTCGATGTGCGGCCCGAAGGCGTCTTCGTGAAGACCTTCAGCCGACGCGACGGGGCACTCAGCGCCGCCGACGCCGAACTCGCCGCAGCCGTCTCGCGCGCCGCCCGGCGATTGGACCTCGAGCCCGACCCGTCGGTGCTCACCGTGCTCGGGATCGCGGTGGTGCAGAGCCCGGACGCACGCGTCCGCCCGTTCTGGACCGCGGCGCTCGGGTACGACCCCCTGGGCGCCGACGACGCGGTGGATCCGCTGCGACGAAGCCCTCACCTGTGGTTCCAGACGATGGACCCGCCGAAGTCCGGCCGGGGACGGACGCACATCGACGTCTCGGTGCCGCGAGACCTCGTCGACAGCCGCGTCGCCGCCGCGCTGGCCGCGGGCGGCCGACTGGCCGACGACTCGCACGTACCGAAATGGTGGACGCTCGCGTCGCCCGACAACCACGGTGTCGACCTCGCCGCGTGGTCGGACGACTCGGACGAGGCGCGCTGACCCAGCGGGGTCAGCGCGGGGTCAGCGGGTGGGCATCCAGACCCGCATGGCGCCCGGCGCGCGATTCGCCCACCGGAAGTACGGGATGGCGGTCACCGGCCCCAGGTCGACCGTCGCGGGCTCGCCGGCGTCCCGCGCATACAGCGCGTGGCCGCGGCGCAGCACGCGTGCCCCGAGGATCTCCAGCACGGGGGCCCGGAGGCCGGCGTCCCAGCCGCGGTCCCACGCCGTCGGCAGCGCCGGGATCACGACATCCTCGAGCCGGACCGAGTCCGGCAGGTCGGCTGCCTCGAGGCAGTAGTAGACCGGTCCGCGCCGGAGCGCCACCGCACCTCGGGCGGCGTCGACCCACGGATGCGCCCGCTCGAACACCGCGTCCATCGGCAGGAGCAGCGCGACCGACGTCACGCCGGCCGGCACGTCGGCGTA
The DNA here is from genome assembly GCF_042722305.1 of Microbacterium sp. NPDC058389. Classification (NCBI taxonomy): domain Bacteria; kingdom Bacillati; phylum Actinomycetota; class Actinomycetes; order Micrococcales; family Microbacteriaceae; genus Microbacterium; species Microbacterium sp. NPDC058389. The sequence goes on along the minus strand of NZ_JBHXJQ010000017.1, from coordinate 77,949 downwards.
GCCCGGCGAGACCGAAACCGCCTCCCCGCCGTCGACCGACAGCGTCGCCCCGTCCGCCCAGGCCGGCACCCGCAGCTGCGTGACGCGCGTGGTGGGCTCCGAGAAGGCGATCGCCACGCGCGGGCTCCACGGGAAGTCCGTGTCGACGGTCGCCGTCACGCCCGATCCGAGGTCGTAGTCCCCGGCGGCGTACAGGTGGAACTGCGTGGCGGCATCCGACTCGGTCACGAGGTAGCCGTTCACCGATGCGAGCAGTCGCGCGAGGTTGGGCGGGCAGCACGCACAGAAGTACCAGTCGAGCCGGGCTGACGGCGCGTCCTCCTCGTGCCCGTGCCCGGTGCGCAGCTGCAGCGGGTTGGAGTAGAAGTAGGAGCGGCCGTCGACCGACGTCGAGACCGCGATCGCGTTGTAGAGCCCGCGTTCGAGCTCGTCGGCGTACCGGGCGTCGTCCCGCTCGGAGTCCAGCAGCAGCATGCGCCAGTTCCAGTGCAGGTTCGCGATGGCTGCGCACGTCTCCGAGTAGGCGCGGTCGGCGGGCAGCTCGTAAGGGTCGCCGAACGACTCGCCGCGGTGGCGGGATCCGAGGCCGCCGGTCGCGTACATCTTCTCGTGATGGATGCTGCGCCACAGCGCATCGAGCGTCTCGCGATAGCCGGACCCGGGCTCGTCGAGCTCGAGGTCCGCGACACCCGCCAGCAGGTACAGCTGGCGCACGGCGTGGCCGGTCGCCTCCCGCGCCGTCCGCACGGGGGTGTGGTCCTGGTAGTACGCGCCGCCGAACTCGCCCTCGCCGATCGAACGGTGACCGCGCAGCTCGACCATGCGGGCCGCGAGCGCACGATGCCGGTCGTCTCCCGTCACCCGGGCGAGCTCGACCAGCGCCGTCTCGATCTCGGGGTGCCCGTCGATGTCGTCGCGGCCGCCGGGGCCGAACGTGGCGTGCACCAGCTCGACGTAGCGCACGGCGATGCCGAGCAGCTCCGTGCGCCCGGCGTGCGCCCACGCGATGGCGGCCTGCACGAGATGCCCGAGCTTGTACAGCTCGTGCCCCTGCGCGAGGTCGGTGAACCGCTCCCCCGCGTGCGGGCCCTGGTAGTAGCTGTCGAGGTAGCCGTCGTCCTCCTGCACCGTGCCGAGCAGGCGCACCGCATCGGTGACGAACGGCTCGAACTCGGCCACGTCGCCGCGGACCGCCTCCCAGCCGATCGCCTCGAGGGTCTTGTACAGGTCGGAGTCGGCGAACAGCGGTCCGCGGAACGGGGCATCGCTCTCGCCGACGAGCCGGCGCAGGTTGTCGATCACGCCGGTGGACTCGAGCCGCTCGACGCAGTGCGGGATCGTCGCGTCGCGGTTGAGGCGCTGCCAGTCGCCGAGCATGCCGCCCGCCAGTCGTACGCGTCGGACGTCCAAGGGCCGCCTGGCGATCGCACGAGCGGGAACGGCGGGCGCGGCGAGCGCGGCGGTGAGGCTGGTCATGTCTCTCCTGGATGAGCCGATCCAGTACACCGGTGTACTAACCGGATGGCACGACAGTACACCGGTGCACTACGCACGTAAAGCGGAACGAGCGGATGCCGGCGACCGCGACGTCAGGCGGACGCGCGTCGCACGATGCGGTGCGCCGCGACGAACAGCTCGGGCGGCAGGTCGCCCGCCGCCAGGCGCTCGGCCAGCCGGGACACGGCGCGCTCGGCGATCCACTCGCGACCCGGATCGAGCGTCGTGAGCGGCGGGAAGCTCAGCGCTGCTTCGTGCACGTCGTCGAAGCCCGCCACCGCCACGTCTTCGGGAACGCGCGCGCCGCGACGCTGCAGCTCGCCGAGCGCCCCCAGCGCGAGAGCGTCGTTGAAGCCGAACACGGCGTCGAACTCCACGCCGCGTTCGCGGGCGGCGGCGACCGCCCGTGCCCCCTCGGCGCGGTTCCACGGCACCGGGCCCACGAGCAGCTCGTCGGCGAGGTCGGCGCCCGCCTCGGCGAGCGCTCGCGCATAGCCGGCGAAGCGGAGCGCCGCGGCGGTGTCGGCCTCGTCGCGGTCGACGCCGACGGCGAGGATGCGGCGGCGACCGCTCTGCAGCAGCAGTCGAGTGATCTCGTACGCACCCTCGACGTTGGCGACCGTCACGAAGTCGAAGCGCCTCTCGTGGACACGATCGCCGATGAGCACGACGGGGACGTCGAGCGTCGACGAGGCGATGTCGTCGGCCGTGAGCGCGATCGCGTGCAGCAGCAGCCCGTCGACGTAGCGGCCGTTCTCACCGCGGAGCAGGGCGAGCTCGCGCGCGCGATCGCCGTCGGTGACCTCGACGACGACGTTCAGGCCACGGCGCTGCGCGGCCGACACGACCGACTGCGCGAGTTCGGCGAAATACGGGTGCGCGATCTCGGGCATCGCGAGCGCGATCGTGCCGGTGCGGCCCGAGCTCAGATTGCGGGCAGACACGTTGAGCGTGTAGTTGAGTTCGGCCACCGCCGCCTCGATGCGCGCGCGGGTGTCGGGGCGGATGTACGGGTAGCCGTTGAAGTAGTTCGAGATGGTCTTCTTCGACACCCCGGCCACACGCGCGACGTCGGCCATCGTGGCTCCGCCCATCGTGTCCTCCTCGTGTCGGCTAACGCACCATGCGCGCGTCGGTGATCGAGGGGGCGCCCTCGTCGATCTCTTCGACGCCGTCGAACTCGAAGCCGTTGCGACGGTAGAACGCGACGGCGCGGGGGTTCTCCTTCGCCACCCACAGCATGGCAGGGCCGTCGCCGAGCACGCCGTCGATCAGCGCCTGTCCTGCTCCGCCGCCGTGGTGGTCTGCCGCGAGGTACAGCATGTACAGGTGGCGGTCGCGGGGAGCCTCGGCAGCGAGCGGCCCGATCGGCCGGCCCGACACCGCGAAGCCGATGATGCGCCCCTCATCCTCGGCGACCCGGACGATCAGGTCGTCCCGCGGATCGCCGAGCATGCGGGTCCACATCTCGCGGCGGCGTTCGAGGTATCCGTCGTCGAAGTAGCCCTCCGGCAGCAGCTCGGTGTAGGTCTCCTGCCACGTAGACACGTGCAGGGCCGCCAGCTCGTCGGCGTCGGCGAGCACGGGGGCGCGCAGGGTGAACGTCATCCCGACATCCTGCCAGCCTCACCCGGCCTGCGACGCAGTGCTGAAGGCGGCGAGGAACCGGTCGCGGAACGCATCCATGCGCCACACCGGCGCCGCGTCGCCCGGCCGGAGGCCCGGCTGCCAGCCCCAGCCGGCGGTCGCACCGAACACGGCAGGGTCGCGCGCGATGACCGTGACCGGCACGTCGTGCGAGGCATCCGCTCCACTCACGACCGATGCCGGCTGGTGGTCGCCGAGCACGATGACGACGAGATCCGGGTCGTCGGTGTTCTGCAGGAACGACACGAGCGCACCCAGCGAGTACTGCACCGACATGCCGTAGTACCGCTGCACCGTGCGGGGGCTCTGCCACACCGTGCTCGCGGTCTGGCTCTGCGCAGGTTGGGCGTCGTAGACGGAGCCGTCGCCGATCTCGTCCCACGGCACGAGCTGCGGCAGCGGCGCCCATGGCGTGTGGGACGACACCAGGTCGATCTCGGCCATGACGGGGTCGTGGTCTCCGGCGAGCTCGGTGTCGGCGAAGTGCTTGAGCGTGTACTGGTCGGGGATGCGGGCGTAGCCGAACTTCGGGCCGCGATAGCCGACGTCGTTCGCGTCGAGCTGTGCGTCGTAGCCGTAGAACGTCGTGCCCTCGTCCCACGCGCGCGTGTTCGACGGCACGTCGGCGACCGTGCGCCAGCCGGCGTCTGCGAACACGCGGGTGAGAGTCAGCCGGTCGCTCGCGACCACCTGCTCGTACGCGGTCTGGGTGTCGATCCACACGCCTGACTGCAGCGTCGAATGGGCGAGCCAGCTGCGCCCGCCGAACGTGGGCGAGGTGAGCCACGCGCTCTGCGCCGTGTAGCCGTCGGCGGTGAGCGCCGCCTCGCCGTCGCTCAGCACCGCGCCGACGCCGTCCGCGATGCCGTCGCCCTCGAGGGCGACGCGCCCGTAGCTCTCGACGAAGGCGATCACGACGTCCTTGCCGCGCAGTGCCGTGAGCAGGCTGTCGCCGGGGGTGCCCGCATAGGCGTCGTCGGCGATGTCGCGGGCGACGGCCTCCTGCTCCTTGAGCGCCGACACCGTCCGCGAGACGGCCGTGCCCACCGAGCCGACGGATGCCGCCGCCGCGACCGGATCCGTCGTCCGCAGCGGCGGCGCCACGAGCGCGGCCGCCACCCAGACCGCCGTCGCGCCGGCGAGCACCGCCCGCCCGTCGGCCGAGCGCCGCACGACGCCCGCCACACGCAGGGCTGCCCACGCGAGACCGCAGACGCACCCGATGATCACGAGCACGATGGCGGCGACGAGCAGGTTCGCGAGCGGACGCCCGATCGCATCCGCGACGACGCCGTGCGCGTCGGCCAGCTGCGGCCAGTCCAGCGGGACGAAGTGGATGCCGAGCGCGGCCTCGTAGCCGCGGTCGATGCCCGCGAGCACGAGCGCCAGCGTGACGAACAGCCCGAACGCGGCGGCGAGCAGGAGGCGCGGCATCCGCCACGGCACGATCGCGAGGACGAGCACGACGACGAGCGATTCGACGGGGATGCGCAGCAGCGCCGCGCCGTCCCAGGCGAGCAGGCCGGGCACGACCGGAACGGCGACCAGCAGTGCGATCGCGACCGCGGTGGAGACCCACGCGAGGGCGGTGCGACGACGCGCCGACGCGGGTTCCGGGGACGGCGTTGCCGGAGACACGGCGTCCCGCACCCGCGCGTTCACGGCACCGGCTCGGCCCGGGGCGCCACAGCGGCCGCGCCGGACGCATCAGTCCCGGGGTTGCCGCGGTCGTCGAGGTCGCAGCGCTCCGAGAGGGCGTAGCGCAGCAGTACGACGTCGCCGATCTGCCGTGTGTCGGCCAGCCGCGCACGTCGCGACGCCGTCCACGGGAAGCTTCCGGGGCCGACGGCGCGCGGCGCACCGGTCTCGCCCACGAAGAACGGGGCGACGACGAGGTGCAGCTCGTCGACGAGGTCGGCTTCGAGGAACTGGGTCAGCACACGGCCGCCGCCCTCGACCATGAGCCGGCGGATGCCCTGCCGCTCGCCGAGGTCGTCGAGCAGGTCCGCCATCGACACGCAGTCGGCGGAGCCGAGTCCGACGACCGTCGCCAGCCCTGCCAGCCGCGCGCGCAGCGCGGCCGCACGGTCGGCCGGACAGTACACGAGGCGCGCCGACTCGCCCGTCGTGAAGAAGGCGGCGTCCGGCGACAGGTCGCCCGATGCCGTGACCGTCACCTTCACCGGCGACTCGGTGCGTCCGGACGACAGACGGCGGGCGCGACGTGCGGTGTCGCGCACCAGCAGTCGCGGGTCGTCGCGGCGCACGGTGGACGCGCCGACCATGATCGCGTCGTTGCGCGCCCGCACGTCGTCGACGCGATCGAGATCGGCCGCGTTCGACATCGCGAGCCGCTGCGGCGCCGCACTGTCGAGGTAGCCGTCGATCGACATCGCACAGCTGAGGGTCACATAGGGCCGCTCACCCATCGCTCTCACCCCCGGTCCCGGCCGAGGCACGTGCCCGTCGCCGGGCGAGCAGCACGAGCGCCCCGGGCGCCACGGCCAGCAGCGCGAGCACCCCGAACGCCGTCGACGTCGCCACCCCGACCGCGCCGCCGAGTCCCGCGAGCGCGAACGCCGCCCCCGCGGCCGCCTCGCGCGGTCCCCACCCTCCGACGTTGATCGGGAGGGCGGATGCCGCCAGCACGACCAGCGCGGCCGCCGCGAGTCCGCGGGGGTCGGCGGTCACCCCCGTCGCCGCCGCCGCCACGACGAACAGCGACACGTGGGCGGCGACGACCACGATCGAGGCCAGCACGATCGTCGCCACCGCGATCGGTCGCGCGAGCAGGGGACGCAGCATCCCGTACTCCCGCTGCAGCAGTCGCCGCGAGCGCGGCACGGCCGCTGCGATCCCGACGGTGACGGCGACGAGCCCGGCGAGCGCGCCCGCGCCCCACGCGACGGGGGCGAGGGGCGAGCCCCACGCCGACTGCACGGCCGCGAGCGGCACGAGCACCACGATCGTGAGCGCCAGCTGCACGACCTGTCCGAAGACCCGTTCGGCCGCGACGGCACGGGCGGCGGCCGCGACCTGCTCGTACGGTCTGCCGTGCGCGTAGGCGCGGTGGACATCGCCGACGACCCCGCCGGGCAGCACGGCGTTGAGGAACTGCGACCGGTAGTACGCGCCGAACGCCTCGCGCCACGACAGCGGCAGCCCGAATCCGGCGGCCACGACGCGCCAGCGCCACGCGGCGGCGGCGGTGGCGACCGCGATGAGCACGAACGCCGCCGCGACGGCGGGGGCCGAGATCGCGGCGATGCCGTGGAGGAAGGGGCCGACGCCGACGACGAGCGCCGTCGCGGCGACGACGACAGCCCCCGCCCCGATGCGGGCAGCGCGGCGCAGCGCCGGTCGCCCCGGCACCCGACGGGCACCGGGCACAGTGACAGCCGTCAGCGCGGCCACACCAGCACGTCCTCGTGATGGACGATCACGTGCAGCGCCCCGTCCGCCACGTGCGCGCGGCGACGGGCGAGGTAGGCGGCCGCCTCGGCGCGGAGCTCGGGTCGCTGCGCCACGGCGGCGCCGACCCAGCCGTCGAGCCACTCCCCCGTCAGCGCGGCGTCCACAGGGCCGAGTCGCCACGGCGTGGGGTCTCGGCGCACGTGCCATCCGGCGTCGGCGAACAGCGCCGCGAGCACCGTGACGGCCTCGGGCCCGAGCATCCGGCGGCCGTCCTCGTCACGGCGCTGATGCTCGTTGAACGCCGCTCCGATGGCGGCGTCGGCGGGGTCGGGCGGGCCGAGGACGACCTCGCCGGTGACCGACAGCGCGAACAGGGCCGGCACCCGGGCGTCAAGGCACGCGGCGACGACGCGCTCCGCCTCTTCCCGGGTGAGGACGTCGAGCAGCGCGGAGGCGGTCACGCCGGCCGCGCCACGGAACGCTCCCGGCGGCAGCTCGCCGAGGTGCTCGACGACGGTCCGCACCGCGACCGGTCGGCCGGCATCGTCGACGACCGACCGGAGATCGAGGTGGTCCAGGATGCCGGCGTCGCCGTCGTGCAGCACCCACCGCTGGGGGCCGCCGAGGCGCGGCGCGAGCCACCGCGTCAGGCCGCCGGTGCCGGCGCCCAGGTCGTGCAGCTCGACCGGTCCTGAGGGGAGGAGCGCCGCGAGCGCCGCCGCGAGCGCCGCGGAGCGGGCGACGTCGTCTGCCGGCGCCCGCAGCGCCAGCCACGGAGCGGATGCCGTCGAGATGGCGGTGGTCACGCCGACTCCAGGGCCGCGCCCACCGCCGCCGCGGTGTCGTTCCAGGAGGGCAGTCCGGTGCGTGCGGAGCGCGCCTCCCGGCGCAGCCGGCGTCGCAGTGCCGGGTCGGTCATCCACGCGTGCAGGGCCGCTGAGAGCGCCGCAGGGTCGTCGGGGCGCACCAGGATCGCGCCACCGCCGGCGACGGTGTCGGGGATCCCTCCGACGGCGGCCGCGATGACAGGGATGCCGCGCGCCCGCGCTTCGGCGATGGCCATGCCCGCACTCTCCACCCGCGAGGGTGCCACGAGCAACCCCCCGCGCGCGTACTCCGCCGCGAGCGCTGCGCGCCCGAGCACGCCGGTGAGGCGGACCCGGCCGCTGAACCCGGCGGCGCCGCGCCGGACCTCGGCCGCGAACCCGGGGGCGGCATCGGCGGATCCCACGATCGCGCACGCCCAGTCGTGTTCGGGCAGCCGGGCGAGCGCGGCGAGCAGCACATCCTGCCCCTTGTGGGGCGCCACCACTCCCACGCACAGCAGCCGGCGGCCTCGGCCGGGTGCGGAACGACCGGTCCCCACGGCTTCTCCGCGCATCGCTGGCGCGATGCGCCGAGCCTCCGGCCGCGTGGGCCCAGCCGCTGCCCCGGGCGCCGCGATGCTCAGGCGACCGGCATCCACCAGTCCTCGCCGCTCGAGTTCGCGGGCCGTCCACGGGCTGGTGACGACGACGCGATGCGCGGCGGCGAGCGCGCGACGCTCGGCCTCGACCTCCGCGGCGGTGACGCCCGGGAACACGGCGGCGACCATGTGTGCGAGCACCACGAGCCGCACACGCGCGCCCGCCGCCTCGATATGGTCGGGCGCCCACGCCGCGACGAGTCCGTCGACGAGCGCCGTGGCCCGGTCGGGCAGCGCCCGGAGCGCTGAAGCGACGCCGGCGGCGTCGGCAACGGGCACGGTGGACACCAGCCAGCCGGCGGTGCTCAGGCGGTCCCGCACGTGCTGGTCGTACACGTTGCCGCCGCTCACGCGCGCCGGGTCGTCGATGCCGTCCGCCACGAGGAACGTCACCGCCCGCCGCGTCGCCCGCCCGGCGGCGCGCGCAAGCTCGGCGACCGCCTGCGTCGTCACAGCGCCACCTCGTACGACGCCCACGCGATGTGGGACTCGTGCAGCGTCACGACGATGCCGGTCAGCCCGGCCTCGCCGAACGCGCCTTCGCGCACTCGGGCGGCAAGCCGGTCGCCGATGAGCTGGCACAGCCGTTCGGTCGTCGTGTTGACGTCCTGCAGGTCCGGCTCGTCGTCGAGGTTGCGGTACGACAGCGCGCCGACGATCGCACGCACCTCGTCCGACGCCCGGCCGATGTCGACGACCACGCCGTGCTCGTCGAGGGTGTCGGCGCGGAACCCGGCGTCGACGACGAAGGTCGCGCCGTGGAGTCGCTGCGCCGGACCGAAGACCTCGCCACGCAGGCTGTGGGCGATCATCAGGTGATCGCGGACCGTCACCGTGAACGTCATCGCACACTCCAATCGATCGTCTCGCACAGCTCGCCCGCGGTGCCCTCGGCGAGTGCCGCGGTGATCTCGGGCAGTCGTCGCCACGATGAGGTCGCGCCCAGCAGCAGATCGAACGCCGGGTCTTCGAGCAGCGCGAGGGCCAGCGTCAGCCGCTCCCGGGTCGTGCGGTGCGACCGCCGGCTCGACGCCACCGCGCCGACCTGGCTCGACCGGATCGTGAGTCGTCGCGAGTGGAAGTCCCCGCCGAGCTCCAGCGACACCGCCCGCCCTCCGTACCAGCTCGCGACGACCACCTCGCCGTCGGTGGGCGCGACGCGCAGCGCGTACTGCAGTCCGGCGCCGTTGCCGCTCGCCTCGATCACGACGTCCGCCGCGGGCACGTCCCCCGCTTCGTGCCCCGCTTCGGGCGCGAGCGCGAACCGGGCCCCCAGACCCTCCACCACGGCCTGCTTCGACGGGTCGACGTCGACCACAGTCACGTCGGATCCCGGGATGCCGGCGGCCAGGCGCGCGACGGCGCAGCCGATCATCCCCGCCCCGACGATCACGACCCGATCGCCCACCGCGGGTGCGGCATCCCACAGGACATTCACCGCGGTCTCCACCGCCCCCGCGAGCACGGCGCGCCGAGCGGGCACCGCCGCCGGGACCGGCACGAGCGCGTCGGCCGGTGCGACGAGCCGCGACTGGTGCGGGAAGAGCGAGAACACCGTGCGGTCCTGCAACGCCGCCGGGCCGGTCTCGACGACACCGACGTTGAGGTACCCGTACTTGACGGGGAACGGGAAGTCGCCGTCCTGGAACGGGGCACGCATGCGCTCCCGCTCCGACGTCGGCACCGAGCCGCGGGCGATGAGCGACTCCGTCCCGCGGCTGATGCCGGTCCACAGGGTCCGCACCGCGGCCTCGCCGTCACCGGGTTCGGGTAGCGGCTCCGACCGGAATTCGCCCCAGCCGGGGCCGACGGTCCACCAGGAGGTCGCGGCATCCACATGCTCAGCATGAACCGAATCCGGTGCCTGTGTCGTGTCACCCATGAGAACCATGAAGGGAACACGGAGCCCCCATGCGAAAAGTTCAGTCGACACCGTGGTGGTGGGCGGCGGCCGGAATCGTCGCCCTGTTCGTCGTCGGGGCGCTGGTTCCGCTGCCGCCGCTCGCCTGGGCGGCGGGCATCGCGTACCTCGTCGTATCGTCGCTGCTCGTCTCCCTCGGGCTCCGCCGACGCGGCGCGACGCGGTTCGGGGCCGCCAACGCCGTGACCGCCACGCGTTCGATGCTCGTCGGGGTCGCGACGGCCCTCGTCGTCGCATCCGTCGGAGGCGAGGCGTCCACTGCGCTCCTGGTGGGGATCGTCGCGGTCGCGCTGGCGCTCGACGGGGTCGACGGCTACGTCGCCCGGCGCACCGGCAGTGTCAGCGAGCTCGGAGCCCGCTTCGACATGGAGGTGGATGCGTTCCTGCTGCTCGTGCTGAGCGTCTACGACGCGAGGGTCGTGGGCTGGTGGGTGCTGGCGATCGGGCTCATGCGGTACGCGTTCGTCGTGGTGGCCTGGCTCGTGCCCTGGTTCGACCGCACCCTCCCCTACCGGTACTGGCGCAAGGTCGTGACGGCGGCCTGCGGGGTCGCCCTCACCGTCGTGGCGACGCAGCTGCTGCCGCCGCCAGCGAACGTGCTCGTCGCGGCGGCCGCCCTCGGCCTGCTGGTCGAGTCGTTCGGCCGCGACGTCGTGTGGCTCATCCGGATGAACCGCGCGGACACGGATTACGTGTCACCCCAGGAGGCCCTCACCCGGGATTCCGACGGGGCCCGAGACGAAAGCAGGTAGGACGATGGCATCTCCCACCACCCCCGCGCTCCGCGTCATGCGGATCCTCAGCGCGATCGCACTGCTCGCGGCAGGCGGCATCCATCTGTACCTCGTGTTCAACGGAGTCGGCGGCATCCTCGGCGTGATGTTCGTGCTGAACGCCGTCGGCGCGCTCGTCCTCGCGATCGGCATGCTGTTCCTGCAGGGCCGGCTGCTGCAGCTGGCGACGGTGCTGAGTCTGCTGTTCCTCATCGCGACACTCCTCGCGCTGATCCTCGCGCTCACCGTGGGGCTGTTCGGGATCACCGAGACGTGGGACTTCATGCTGGTGCCCGAGACCGTGATCGTCGAGTCGATCGGCATCGTGCTGCTGGCGGTGACCACCGCGATGGTGCTGCGGCCGAAGCCGGTCACGGCGGGGTAGCACCGGCCGCCGGCACGGTCAACCCCCGTTCCCCGCCTGCACGGCGCGCCTACCGTGGGGGCATCCGAAGGGGGCGAACGCCATGACCGAACGAGTGGATGCCGCCGACACCGGCGCCTACATCCCCACGACCACGCACGGCGAGTGGGGCGAAGGTCGTCCGCGTCTCATCGTGTCGGGCGCCGACCGCTTCGAGTTCCCGCTCGACAGCGACCGCACGACGATCGGCTCGGGCGATGACGCCGACCTGCGGGTCGCCGGCACCGCGCCCGTCCACGCCGAGATCCGCCACGACGAGCATGACGAGTATCTGCTGCTGCCGCACGGAGAGGCGCAGACGAACACCACCCCCGAGCCCCGGGCCTCTCTCGATGGCGCCGAGGCGATCGTGCTCCGCTCGGGCGCGCAGTTCCGGCTGGGCGAGTGGCGTTTCACATTCGCCCGCGACGAGTACGCCGACCACGGTCGTCCGTTCGGCGGTCGCGAGGGCGGCGAGCTGGCCGACCAGCCGGTCCAGCCATCGCGACCCGACTACCGCGAGGACGGCGAGCGGGCGGCCGGCACGGGGCGATCACGGGATGCCGCGCCGAGCCCGGGCGACACCGGTGACGCGCGCGACGTCAAGCCCGACCGGGCCTGACGTCGCGGTGCGACGCGCTCGGAGTCAGTCGTCCGTGAGTTCCGCCTCGGTCTCAGGATCGAGGAGCAGTTCGTCGACGAGCAGGATGCCGCCCGACGTGTTCGCCGAATGCGCGAGCTTCTCGATCCATGCCCGGCTGAGCTCCGGCGGCTCGGGGTCATCGAAGACGAACATCAGAGGGATCGAGGGGTGCAGCCAGATCGTCGAGCGGCCCCGCGGCTCCTCTTCGGGATGCTGCCAGGACAGCGTGAAGCTCTCGTTTCGGCGGAGCTTGGTGGCGATCACCACTTTCAGATGCGCGAGGGCACGATCCTCGATGTGGATCGGCGTGTCCTGCGCCCCGTAGTAGAGAGTTCCCATACGACGGACGCTACCGCGCTGCGGCTCATTCGGCGTCATCGGATTTCCTCATCTCGGCACCCGGCACCTTCCCCCGTTGCCTGAGGCTAGGCGCCCGACCGTGCACCGGCGAGGGCCTTGACAGTGCGCGGCCCGCGGTCTACCCGGACCCGACGGCGCTCGGGCGCCGGCCGAGCACGTCGGGATCACCCCGCGCCGAACAGGCTCGGCGCAAGTAGGCTGACCCTGCGCCCGATTCCCGCCTCTGCCGGGCGCTGTGGAGGTGCGCCCCATGGGCCGACTGATCTATGAAGGCTCCGTCCGATTCGACCTGGACGACCGCACGCTCGCGCACCTCGTCGTGGTGATCAGCGACAAGCTGCGGCGCGCGGAGTCCTTCCCGCTGTCATGGCGCAACGATCCGTCCACGGGTGACGGTCGCACCACGATCTGGGTCCACCCGGCGTCATCCCTCGTGTTCGAATTCGCGGGCAGTCGTCGTCCCTCGTTGAACCGCACCTGGCTCGAAGCGCTCGCGATCGTCGCCAACTCGCCTGAGGGCCTGCACGTCGTGCCCGAGCCCGCTGAGGAGGGCATCCCCGAGATGGTGACGGAGGGCGCAGAGCCCGCGTGACACGTCGCCGGCCGTTCACCACGTCACGGTGAGTGCGGCGGCGCGTGAGCCACCCTTCGCAGCTCACGGCTACCCGCCTGTCGGTGGGCAGCCGGTGGGAGGAGAATCTCCCCTATGGACAGGAGGGTGCGGTCCCTCTGGACGGCGGTGGTCGTCGTCGCGTGCGGCGCTGCGGTGCTCACCGGGTGCACGGCCGCGCCCGAGTCACCGGGTGCGACCCCTTCCCCGCTCCCTGAGGGCGATGAGGCCGTCACCCTGGATGCTGCCGACTTCACCGCAGACATCGACAACCCCTACTGGCCGATGACGCCCGGCACCCGGTGGACCTACCGGGAGATCGATCCCGACGGCCAAGAACTGCGGGTCACGGTGGTGGCGACATCCGAGACTCGCGAGATGGCCGACGGCATCACCGCTCGCGTCGTGCGGGACACCGTCTTCCGCGGCGAGGAGATCCTCGAGGACACGTTCGACTGGTACGCGCAGGACGCCGACGGTGCGGTCTGGTACCTCGGCGAGGACACCGCCGAATTCGAGGACGGCCGGATCACTTCGCGGGAGGGGTCCTTCGAAGCCGGCGTCGACGGCGCGCTGCCCGGCATCCTCATCCCGGCCGACCCGACGCAGGGCATGACGTACCGGCAGGAGTACTACGCGGGACAGGCCGAAGACAACGGCGAGGTGCTCAGCGTCCACGCCATGGCGGACGCGCCGACCGGCCACTACACCGATGTCCTGCTCACCTGGGACACCGACGGGCTCGAGCCCGACGTCGCAGAGCTCAAGTTCTACGCACCGGGCGTCGGCCCGGTGCTCGCGCTGGAGGCCGCCGGAGGTCCGGGCGCGCGCGAAGAGCTCATCGGGATCGACCAGGTCAGCGAAGGGACGGGAACGCAGCCGCTCGGCGATCCCGGGTGACCGCCGGTACGGTCGGTCTGCGCTCATCCGGCGGTGATGATGGTCTTCCCGACGGTGCGAGCGGTGGGATTGAACGCGTCCACGGCTTCGGCGAGGGGCCGGACCGTGCCGATGTTCGTGCGGAGCTGTCCTGAGCGGACACGCTGGGCGATCCCAGTGAGCTGGTCTCGGTCGGCTTCGACGACGAAGAAGACGGCGCGGCCGTCCTTCGGCTGCCGCGTGGGGGGGCCGGCGACGGTGACGAGAACGCCGCCGGGCCCTACGAGGTCGATGGACTGATCGCCGATCTCTCCGCCGATGACGTCGATGACGAGATTGACGTGTCCGACGGACGTCAGGTCGTCGACGCCGAGGGCGACGAACTCGTGCGCGCCATACTCCAGGGCTCGATCTCGGTCGGCGGCACGGCCGGTGCCGATGACGTGGGCGCCCGCCTCGCGAGCAAGTTGGGTGACGACCGAGCCCACGCCGCCGGCCGCACCATGGACGAGCACGCTCTGGCCGGCCTCCAGGCGTCCGTGGTCGAACAGCGCCTGCCAGGCGGTCAACCCGGAGATGGGGAGGCTGGCCGCCGTCACGAAGTCGATGTCGGCCGGCAGCGGAGCGAGGTTGCGTGCTTCCACCGCGGCGTACTCTGCGAGCGTCCCGTTGCGCGTCCAGTCCGCCAGTCCGAACACACGCTGGCCGATGCTCAGGCCGGTGGTGCCGTAGCCGAGTTCCGTGACGATGCCGGCGAGTTCGTGTCCCGGGATGCTGGGCGTGCGGTCGTGTCCCGCGCGGTCGGTCCAGGTTCCCGGCCAGGTGAGCTCCCCGGGAGTGAAGCCGGACGCGCGGACGCGAACGATGACATCGTTCTCGAACGCGTGCGGTTCGGGCTGGTCGGTGAGAGTCATCCCCGCGGTGCCGGCGTCGGGGTCGGTCACGGTGATTGCCTGCATTGCTGTCCTCCTGCTCGTGGTGGGTTCATCACATAGACGACGCAGCATCCGCCGATGTCAGGTCAGGCGCACGCTGTAGCGGTCGTCGGGCAGAGGTTCGGGAAGCCAAGGCCCGACATACACGTCATGGCGACGTGAAGCGCTCTTCAGCATGTCCAAGCACACGCGGCTCGTGGTCTTGGCGAACCACCCCACCGGATTGGCGACACCTCGACGGGCCGCGTCGTCGAGGCGGTACCAGCGGACGAAAGCCTCCTGCACGGCGTCCTCCGCATCGGCCACCGTGCCGAGCATGCGGTACGCCAGGCCCACCAGGCCTTCCCGATCCAGCCCGGGCACCAGCAGCGACTGCGCCATGCCTCTCATCATGCCCGTTGCCGCAACGCGATCGGCTGGCTGGGCATATGACGGTACCGCCACCGCGGAGCCGGCGCTGACTCGGCGCCCTGGGCAAGGAGGGCGGACGCCCTGGTCTCAGCCGGTTGTGAAGCTCAGTCGGTCCCAGTAGCCGCGTTGCGTTCGGATCGTTCCGTCGACGATGTGGAAGAACCCGCATCCGCGTCGCCCTTGCGGGTCGCGCCACTCCAGGATCGCCCACGCGCCGTCCTGGAAGAGGTTCTCGACGATGCAGACCAGCTTCGTTCGGGCGAAGTCCGCAGCGAACATCGCGCGGATGTTCTCGCGTCCCTCGACCGGTTCCAGCGCGACCTGGTGGTTCACGGCGTCGGTCGCGTACAGCGCGCCCAGCGCGTCTGCGTCGGATCGGTTGAATGCCTCGACCCAGGCCTGGACGACCGCTCGCGGTTGCATTCCCCGACGTTAGCGTGGCGGCGCGGCGCCCACCATCACGGTGCGACGCGGTGCCGCGCCATCCGGAAGACCGTGCGATCGGTCACGTGTCGCAGCCGATCCCGTCGCCGTCGCGGTCCAGGTGCTTGCCGTAGCCAGGTTCCCCCTGATGGACGGGCGCAGCTCCGGCAGCGCGGGCTGCGTCGCAGTTCTTGTAGTAGACCTCGACAGGCGCCGGCGCGGGCACCGGCTGCGGGGGCGCGGGTGCCGGTTCTGCGGGGGGTGCGGGTTCCGGCGCGGCTTCGACGGGCGCTGCGGCATACGCCGAGGTGACCGCCTTCTCGTCAGGGCACGCGTTCAGGACATCCGCCATGGCATCGTGCTCGGCCTGGGTCACCCACAGTCCGTAGGTCGCCTTCACCGACACCTGCCGGGCGACATACGCGCACCGGTAGGACTTGTTCTTCGGCAGCCACGTGGCTGCGTCCCCGTCGCGCTTCTTCGCGTTCGCAGACCCGTCGACAGCGAGGAGGTTCAGCGGATCGTTCGCGAACGACGCACGCTCGTCGACGGTCAGCTGCTGAGCGCCCTTCTGCCAGGCGTCGGAAAGGGGGACGACGTGGTCGATCTGCACCAGCTCGCTCGTGCCCTGGCCGCGGACGAAGTCGACCGTGGTCCCCGTGTACGGGTCGGCGAGGACGCCGGTGAGGACCTTGCACGGGCCTGAGAAGGTCGCGCCGGTGAGGTCGCGGGCGAGGATGTCGTTGCGGGTGTCGCAGCCGTTCCGATCCACGTCCAGCCACCGCTGACCGAACTGGTCACGGTCGTAGCCGGTCTTCGGCGCACGCCCCTTCACCTCGAGCGTGGCGAGCACGGCCAGCGCCGTCTGGTCGCCGGTCGCCCCGGCGTCCGCGACCGTCGCCGTCTCACCGGTGAACGGATCCCGCGTCGCCCCATCGTCGGCCGGCTCCGCCTGGTCGGTCGGAGTCGCCTCCGCGGCCACGGAAGCAGCGGTGCCGGGCCGGGCGACCTGCTGCGCTTCCCTGCCGGCGGCAGCCGCGCTCGGGTACACCACGGTCGTCATCAGGCCCGCGGCGAGGAAGACCACGGCAGAAAGTGCGGTCGCTGCCATCGCGACCTTCGGGCTGCGGAACCGCAGCCACGTGCGTGTGTTCTTCGACAGCGCGACGATGCCCGTGATGAGGACGGTCAGCGCGATGAGCGCGATGACCGGCGCGAGGAACACGAGAACCCCGATCGTGAGCACGCCGATGATCAGCCACAGCCACGCCGGCACGCGTCGGCGCCCGGGCGGCTCGGGCGCGGACGCCGGCGGCGGGGTGAGTGAGGCGGTGGTCGCCATTGTGGTGCAGCTCCTTGGCTGAGGGCGCAGTCGGGTGAGGCACGCGAGCGCCGAGGGGATCGCCGGCCTCCCCCAGAGGACGACTGCTCTACCCTATTGGATATCTATGGGGCTGCTATAGAAGCTCTAAACGGTAACTCAGTGACCTCACTGCACCCGCCCAGCAACGCCATCCCGCCTGGACTCACCGCGCTGGACCGGTCCGCGGGGTCTCGGACGGGTCGAGTTCGGCGGCCGGCTGGCGCACTTCGCCCCCGACGGCCTCCACGCCCCGCAGCGAGCGCATGATGGGACTCATGGTCGAGATCTCGGACGACGACTTCGAGCGCATGGTCGCCGAGGTGTTCGATGCCCTCCCCGATGACATGGTCCGTGGGCTCGAGAATGTGGGGATCGTCATCGAGAACCAACCCGTGGGGCAACGCCCGCGGCTGTTCGGGCTCTACCAAGGACATCCGCTGACCAAGCGGGGGGTCTACGGCTTCGGCGAGCTTCCCGACCGGATCACGCTGTACAAGAACAACATGCAAGACCACAGCGCCGACCTCGACGCCCTTCGTACGCGGGTGCGCATCACGCTCGTCCACGAGATCGGCCACTACTTCGGGCTCGACGACGCCCGCCTGCAGGAGCTCGGCTGGGCGTAGCGCGCCGTTGCAGTGGGAGTGAGACAGGCGCTGAGCCGCGAGGGAGTCGTCCAGAACCTGCACGATGGGCGGACGCGGGTGGATGACGCATCGGCTGCCAACGAAAAAATCCCCGGCTGAGCCGAGGATTTGATCTGTAGCAGGAGCGGGGCTTGAACCCGCGACCTCACGATTATGAGTCGTGCGCTCTAACCAGCTGAGCTACCCTGCCGCGAGGCATCCGTCCGCGTTGAGAAGAATGCTGCGAGCCCCGAGTCAGGATTGAACTGACGACCCCTTCCTTACCATGGAAGTGCTCTGCCACTGAGCTATCGGGGCGTGCTGCCCGCTAGCAGGCAACTAGAAGAGAATACCAGAGCCGCGGCCCTGTTCCGAACCGGGTCAGCCGACGGTGTGCGTTCCGTCGGTGTACTCCTGCAGCCACGGCCACGGGTCGATCGGCGTGGTGCCGTTCTTCCAGATCTCGAAGTGCGTGTGGGCGCCGAACGAGCGCCCGGTGTTGCCCGTACGGCCGATGACGGTCCCCACGGTGACGTGCTGGCCGGCGACGACCTGGAGCGAGCCGTACTGCATGTGCGCGTAGTGGCTCGACACGAACTCGCCGTCGACGATGTGGTCGATCACGACGTGGACGCCGTACGCGCCACCCGACTCCGATGCGATGCGCACGGTGCCGTCGGCGATCGCCTGGACGGGAGAACCGGCGCCGGGGGTGAAGTCGATGCCCTCGTGCATGCGGCCCGAACGCATTCCGAACCCGTATGACATCGTCACACCGACCGCGAAGGGCCACTGGATGTTCGAGTTCGGGTCGTTGTGGAACAGGTTCGAGAAGTTGCGGATGCCGGCCTCGGACGCCAGCTGGGCGGTCGTGGTCGTCGCGTAGTTCTCGGTGCGGTCGAGCGGGTCGCTCTGCACGTCGCCCGGAGCGACATACGCCTGGATCGCCGACGCATCGACGTCGCCTGCCACGTCACCGGGCGCGAGGACCGACAGCGAGGCGTCGGTGCCGTTGACGGCGGCGACGGCTTCGACGGGGGTCGTCATGCCGACCGCGATCAGACCCACGACACCGAACACGCCGATGGAGAACGACGCAGTCGCGACACGCCGGAACGCCGAGCCGCGACGCGTCTGAGCGCGACGAGGGGCGGCGTGCGCCGTGGGAGCCTCGGGCTCGTCTTCGGCGGTGGAGGCGGACGGCTGCGTGGGCGTCTCGCCGGTGAACGAGAACAGCCGCGCGGCCGCCTCGAACTCATCGACGCCGGGCGCCGAAGGAGCGGGGATCGGCCCGGTGAGGGGCTCGATGCGCTCCGTGCGCGGACGCTCGGCCCGCGGACGCTCTGTGGCGGGGTGCGGCGCGGGCGCGACGTCCTCGACCACGGGCTCACGCACGGGCTCGGGAGCACGCACGGGCTCCGGCGCACGCACCGGCTCGGGAGCACGCACCGGCTCGGGTGCGGGCGCTGCGGCCACGGGCTCACGCACCGGCTCCGGCGCACGCACCGGCTCGGGTCGCGGCGCAGCCTGCTGCGGAGCCACCGGCTCGACGACCGCGGGGACGGGAGCAGGGGCTACGGCCGCTTCGGCCGCCATCAGCTTCGCAAGCGTCTCCGCCATCCAGTCCTGCGCGGCGGCTGCCGGCTCAGGAGCGGGCTCGACGACGGGAGCGAGGAGTTCGAACGGTTCGGCGGGAGCGAGCACGGTGTCGCGCAGCGGCGCCGGCTCTTCACGCGAGATCACCTCGGTCTCGAAGGCGGCGGCGGTGCGCACGGGCTCTTCGGGGGCGACCGGCGCGATGGGCGGCACGGAGACGTCGGGCTGCTCACCGGTCGATCCGCGGCGCGCGCGGCGACTGAGCTGCTCGGTCGACGACACGGCGGACGCCGCAGCGGCACGCACTCGCGTGGCGGGCGCGACAGGCTCGACGACCGGAGTCGAGGCGACGGGAAGCGTCACGGACGACGGCGCGGGCGCCGGCGCCTCAGGAGTGACGGCGAGCGGTGCAGCCGGGGTGGGCGCGGTCGGCGTCACCGGTGCGACCGGCGTCGCCGGCACCGCCGTCGTGGCAGCCTCGGGCGCCGCGACGGTCGGGGTGGCGGCATCCACTCGCTTCGGCTCTGCAGCGCGTCCCCAGACGACCGCGGGGCGCTCCGGACCGGTGCCCGCCGCCTGGCGTCGCGCGTTGGCGCGGCTCGCTCCCGGGGTCTCCGACGTCGCCTGAACAGGCGTGGCGGCGGTACGGCTGGAACGGCGCGTAGGCGCAGATTCAGCCTGGGGAGCGTCAAAAGGCAAAGCGGCGGGGGGCTCTCGGGTCGTGCCGCGAGGGGGGTGCGCGGCAAGGCGGTCGTATCGGGCTATGACCACCCTCGCCGTTCGGGCGGCGAAGGTAACGATCGGGTAAACGCTACACCGGGCGCCCTGGGAATGCCATGTGCGGCTCGGATTTTGGCCGTTTCGCTTCGTGAGGATTCGATGAGACGCCGGCTCAGCGAAGCCCGGCGGCCTCCGCAAGCTTGTCGAAGAGCCCCGGCCCCGCCGCGACGATGAGCGGTGCACGCGACGAGCCGTCCGGCTGGTTCCGTCCGTACCGCCCGCCCGCCTCGGTGACCAGGAGCGACCCGGCAGCGAGGTCCCACGGCGCCAATCCGCGCTCGAAGTAGCCGTCCAGGCGCCCGGCGGCGACGTAGGCGTGGTCGAGCGCCGCTGATCCGCTGCGACGCAGATCCCGGGCCAGCAGCGGCATGACGTGCGCGATCAGTTCGAGGTCGGCCGGCCGCGTGGCCGGGTCGTAGCCGAAGCCCGTGGCGAGCAGCGCACCGGCAGGTCCCACCTCCGCGGTGACGGCGAGGCGGGTGTCGCCGAGCCAGGCGCCCTCGCCCCGCGCGGCCCGGAACATCTCGCCCGCGACCGGTGCGAACACCGCGCCGGCCTGCGCCTCCCACTGCTCGGGCGTCGGCTCGCCGGTCACGGCCGCGATGCTGACGGCGTAGTGCGGGATGCCGTACGCGTAGTTGACCGTGCCGTCGATGGGATCGACCACCCACGTGATGCCCGACGCGCCGCGCCCGGCGCCGCTCTCCTCGCCGAGGAAGCCGTCGTCGGGGCGCTCGGCCGCGAGCCGGGTGCGGATGAGCTCCTCGACCTCGCGATCGGCCTCCGTGACGATGTCGGCGAGTGCGGACTTCGTCGCCGCGATGGCGACGCCCGCCTCCCGCCGCACCCGGGCGAGGTGGCCTGCTTCTCGGGCGATGTCGACGGCGAGGGCTTCGAGGTCTGAGGCGACGGTCATGCCCCCACGCTATTGGGCCCGGGGTGAACCGCGGGTCACGGGTGCTGCGGCGGCAGCGGGGGCGGCGGCGGATAGCCCTCGTATCCCGGCGCCACGGCGGGAGCCTGCGGCGCCACCGGAGCCTGCGGCGCGACGGCCGCCGGGGTCGCCTCGACCTGGGGCTGCTGTGGCGTGAACACGTGCGCACCCGGCGTCGGGTAGCCCGTGTAGTACGCGTTCCAGTCTGGCGAGCCGTCGGGCAGCATCGGCAGCGGCGTCACGGCGTCGACGTACGTCGGCCACGGCAGCAGCTCGTGGTGGGCGGCCGGCCGGCCGCCGTAGGCGGGCACGTGGGTGTGCGGCCGCTTCGGCGCGAAGAGGACGTTCACCAGCGGCACGATCGCGGTGCCGACGGCGGCCAGGATCGCCACGGCGACGACGATGCGCCAGTACAGGTCGGCGAGGTTGAGCCACTCGCCGAAGGCGAGCGGGACGATCAGCAGCGCGGCGAGCGCGACGACGAGCGAGATGGTGGCGATCGTGATGACGCGCGTGAAGGTCGTCTCGTACCGGTGGAACGCCTTGAGGAACAGGCGCACGTGCAGCAGCACCAGCTGCAGGATGAGGACGATCAGCAGGAACTGGATGAACCGCGAGAATCCGAGCCACGGGTAGCGGGTCGGCATCCAGATCATGATCGCGCCGAGCAGCAGCGCGATGATCCAGCTGCCGAGGCTCGCCAGGGCGAACCACGCCGGCCGCGAGGGTGCGAGGTGCGCGTCGAGGATCGCGACGCCGGCGAACGCCACCAGCAGCAGGATCGTCAGGAACGCCCGGCCGACGATGCCGTTCTGCGAGCCGACGAGCACCCACACGACGCAGACGAGCGCGGCGGCGATGAGGGCGCCGATGGCGACCCAGATGGCGGCGCGCAGCAGCGGCGAGAGCGAGTTCTCCGAGCGTGCGGGCGGGGCCGGGGCGTACGGAGCCGTCGCATACGGATCGGGCACGGTCATGGCGTTCCTCTCGTGGCGCGGGCGGTCCCCCGCATGCCCATCCTGACACGCCGACGCACCCGGGCGGATGACGTGTTCCGGCGCCGCCACCGGTCGCGGCATCCCTCGGCGCAGACGAGTGGATGCCGCACCCCGGCGCCCCGGGATGCCCGGGCCCTCAGCCGATCGCGCGGCCGAGACCCTCGACGAGCTCGGCGCCCGGCAGGGCGAGCAGCGCGCTGCCCGGAAGGAAGAGCTTGCTGCCGCGGATGCCCCCGCCGAGCACCACCTCGGGGGCGGCGGCGACCGCCGCGTCGACGAGGATCGGCCAGCCGACGGGAAGGCCGATCGGCGTGATGCCGCCGAACTGCATGCCGGTCAGGGCGACCGCCTCGTCCATCGGCGCGAACGACGCTGTGCGCACGTCGAGGCGCCGGCGGACGACG
The DNA here is from genome assembly GCF_042722305.1 of Microbacterium sp. NPDC058389. Lineage (NCBI taxonomy): Bacteria > Bacillati > Actinomycetota > Actinomycetes > Micrococcales > Microbacteriaceae > Microbacterium > Microbacterium sp. NPDC058389. The sequence goes on along the minus strand of NZ_JBHXJQ010000017.1, from coordinate 55,867 downwards.
CCGTTCACGTCGGCCCGGGTCGTCGCCAGCACCATGCACGCCGCGAAGCGCTCGTCGCCGCCGCGCCGGCCGTTCACGACGACGCAGTTCGCCGACGCCTCGGGGGCCACGCCGTAGCGCTCGCAGAACACGGCGGTGTCGGCCAGGTCCGCGTCGATCGACGCGACGCCCACGGTCGCCGCGATCTCGGGGGCGAGATGCGCGAGCGCTGCGGCGACCGGCTGTGCCACGAGGTCGGGGCGCGTCGTCGCGGGCACGGCGTCGAGCGTGCCGGTGGTCGTCCAGATCATGGGTTCACGGTAGTCGGCCCCCGCGCGGCTAGCATGAGCCGATGCACAGCGCACCGTCGCGCGACGTCGATGTCGCGATCGTGGGCGGCGGCCACAACGGCCTCGTCGCCGCGGCGTATCTCGCGCGCGCCGGGTACCGCGTGGCCGTGCTCGAACGGCTGCCGCACGTGGGCGGCGCGGCCGTGTCGGAGCGGCCGTGGGCCGACATGGATGCGCGGGTGTCGCGGTACTCCTACCTGGTGAGCCTGCTCCCCCGTCGCATCGTCGACGACCTCGGACTCGGCATCCGGCTGGTCCGCCGCCGGGTGTCGTCGTACACGCCCGATCCCGCGTCCCCCGATCACGGTCTGCTCATCGACGACGGCGACGCCCGTGCCACGGCGGGATCCTTCGCCCGGGCGACGGGCGACGAGCGTGAGGCCGAGCGCTTCGCCGGGTTCTACGAACGGCTCGCCCCGCTCGCCCGGACGGTCTTCCCCACGATGACGGAGAGACTGCCGCGCACCGCCGACATGCGGTCGGCGATCGAGGACGACGGGCTGTGGGAGGCGATCGTGCAGCAGCCGCTCGGCGAGCACGTCCGCGCGTCCCTGCGCACGGACCTCGCGCGCGGCGTCGTGCTGACCGACGCCCTCATCGGCACCTTCGCCTCCGCGGACGACGCGTCCCTCCGGCAGAACCGCTGCTTCCTGTACCACATCATCGGCGGCGGCACCGGCGACTGGGACGTCCCGGTCGGCGGCATGGGCCAGGTGTCGGGTGCGCTCCGGGACGCCGCGCTGCGCGCCGGCGCCGAGCTCGTGACAGACGCGGAGGCCACCGCGATCAGTCCCGACGGCGTCGTCGTGATCGGCGACGGCGAGCGCGTCGTGCACGCCCGGCTCGTGCTGAGCGGCGTCGGCGAAGCCGTGCTGGCGAGGTTGCTGGATGCCGCCGGCGCAGGTGCAGGCAACGCCACGGCCGCCGCGCCGGAGGGCGCTCAGCTCAAGGTCAACATGCTGCTGTCGCGCCTGCCTCGGCTGCGGGACGCCTCCGTGGACCCCGCCACGGCGTTCGCGGGCACGTTCCACATCAACGAGACGATGACCCAGCTCGACCGTGCGTACGACGACGCCGTGGCCGGTCGGCTGCCCGCACCCCTTCCCGCCGAGGTGTACTGCCACTCGCTCACCGACCCGTCGATCCTCGGTGACGGTCTGCGCGCGTCGGGCGCACAGACGCTCACGCTGTTCGGGCTGCAGGTGCCGCATCGGCTGCTCGCCGGGGTCGATCCCGACGCGCGTCGCGCCGAGCTCCTGTCCGCCGCGGAGGCGAGCCTCGACGCGGTCCTCGCCGAGCCCATCCGTGACGTGCTCCACGTCACGGCGGACGGCGAGCCCTGCATCGAGGCGCGCACCACGCTCGACCTCGAACGCTCGCTGGGCATGGTGGGCGGCGACATCTTCCACGGCGCCCTGGACTGGCCGTGGGCCGACGAGGACGACCCGCTCGACTCCCCCGCCCGCGTGTGGGGCGTCGAGACGGCGCACCAGCGCATCCTGCTGTGCGGGTCGAGCGCCCGCCGCGGCGGCGCCGTGAGCGGCATCGGCGGCCACAACGCCGCGATGGCCGCGCTCGAGCTGCTCAGCCGCTGACATCGCCCGGAAACCACGAAACGCCCCACGAGGGGGCGTTCACGTTGGTGGCGAGTGAGGGATTCGAACCCCCGAAGTCTAAGACGGCTGATTTACAGTCAGATCCCTTTGGCCGCTTGGGTAACTCGCCAGGTGCGCACCCGCCCGGCTTTTCCAGTCGATCGGAGGCGCGATCCACTATCTTACGCGTAGATGCGCGAGGTCAGAAATCGAGGCCGTTCACGTGCCGATGCGGTCCAGATCCATGCCGCGGAGAGAGTCCGGCGTCCGCAGCAGCGCGCCTTCGAACCGGCAGGTCGCGGCGGCGGCATCCATCGCCGACTGCAGTACCGCCTCCCACTCCTCATCACTGTCGGGAGCGCCCACGACGAGGGCGGCGACGGTCGCCGCGAACGCCGCGTCACCGGCGCCCATCGTGTCGACGATGCGCCCGGGCAGGTTCGAGATCGGCCGGGTGACCACGATGTCGCCGGCCTCGATCGTGGCGCCGGCCGCACCCTCGGTGGCGAGCACGGCCTTCACCCCCAGGTCGATCAGCCGCGCCCGCAGCGCGTCGAGGCGCTCATCGTAGAGCAGCGCGGCATCGTCCTCGCCGACCTTGACGAGCGCGGCACCGGCAGCGAGCGCCTCGAAGCCGCGCACGAACTCCGCCTTGTCGTGCATCATGCCCGCACGCGGGTTGGGATCCAGGGCGAGCGCGGTCCCCGCTGAGGAGAGAGCGTCGGCCAGCTCGGCGGTCTGGTCGGCGTCGTCGAGTGCGACGCAGCTGACGACCGCGAGATCCGCATCGGCCATCGCCGCACGCTCCGTCGCGCCGAACCGGATGCGGCGGCGCTGCGACGCCTCGTTGAAGACGTAGGTCGGCTCGCCCCCTCCGGTACGGGTCGACACGGCCCGGGCGGTGCACAGCAGCGACGGCGTCGCGATGAGCTCGACGCCGTAGTCGGCGAGGTAGCGGCGCACACGCGACGCCGGCTCGTCGTCACCCAGCATCGCGATGAGCGTCGTCGGCACCCCGAGACGCGACAGGCCCACCGCGACGTTGAGCGCCGCTCCCCCGACGAACTCGCGCACGCCGTGTTCGTCGCGCAGCTCGTCGATGAGCGCATCGCCGACGACCACCACGGTCATCGGCGGACGCCCGCGGTCTCGAGCACGCGTCCGACGAACGCCTCGGTGCGTCGCCGCGTGCCGTCGATCTTGAGATCGACGCTCGCCCGCACCTCATTCGGGGCGAGCGGGGCGGCCAGCCGCACGTTCTCGTGGCACGACAGGTCGGCGCAGATGTAGGTGCCGACGCTGTCGCCGTGGGCGCCGGCATCCCCCGCCCTTCGCGCCGTGTACATGACGACCTGGTCGGCGGGCTGCATCGTGTGGCACAGGTTGCACATCGCCGCGCGCGCGTGCGACGAGCCGTCGGCGGCGCGCATCACGATGCCGGACGGCCGGCCGTCGATCTCGGCGACGACATACCCACGACCGCGCGTGCGCGGATCTCGCCACGCCAGGAAGTCGAGATGGTCCCAATCGGTCAGGACGAAATCGGCAGGCAGGGTGACGAGTCTCAGCTCATCGGGTGAGGCGTTCACGAACGACGAACGCACGTCTTCTTCGGTCAGCGGGCGCATGGCACCTCCTCGCCGCCCCAGTCTACGAAGAGTGGATGCCGCCGCCACCCCTCGCCATCGGGCCCGGGCCGTCCGATCAGGCGCCCGGCACCGCCACGCCGGGCAGCGTCCACACCGCGAACGCCGGGCCGTCTGCCGACAGCAGCACCGATCCGTCGTCGCCCACGGCGAGCGTCGCGTCGCCGTGGACGGGCTCGGCCGCGGCCGCCCCGGGCAGCCCACCGGCGGCGACGACGGCATCCGCATCGCCCTTCGAAGCCAGCACGAGCAGCGTCTCGTCGGCCGACTCGCGCACGAAGACGACGGTGTCGTCGTCGACGTGCACCCAGCGCAGGCCGCCGGTCGACAGCGTGTCGTGCGCGCGGCGCAGCGCGACGAGGTCGCGGTACAGTGCCAGGCGCTCCGCGACGGCCGGATCGCTCTCGGTCCCCCACGGGATCGGGGTGCGGCTCGCCTCGCCGTCCACGCCGACGAGGCCGAACTCGTCGCCCGCGAACACGACAGGCAGGCCCGGCAGCGTCATCATGAGGCCCGCCGCGACGGGCACGGTCCCGGTTGCGGCGTTCGTCGCGAAGCGGCCGGTGTCGTGCGTGTCGAGCGGCTGCATGTTGCCCAGGCGCACACGCCACGGGATGCCGGCGGTGAACCGCACGACGGCATCCACGAACTGCCGCGCGGTGTAGCGCGGGATGCCGCCGATCGGCTGCGTGAAGAACCACGGCTCGGTCTGGGTCGACCCGTCCCACGCGAGGTACGGCGCGTGCGTGGGGTCCGAGAGCCAGCCCCACACCGGCCGCGTGAACGAGGGGTACGTCATCGCGCCGTGCCAGCCGTCGCCCTGCAGGTCGCTCGCGGCGTCGTTCGTGGACTCGCCGAGCAGGATCGCATCAGGGTTGATCTCGAGCATCCGGCGCCGCAGCAGGTCGCGCACGTCGGCGTTGAGGTCGACCGCACCCAGGCGCCCGGTCATGTTCGCGACGTCGATGCGCCAGCCGTCGATCGAGTACGGCGGCTGCAGCCACTTCGCGACCACCGAGTCCGGCGCCTCGACGAAGCGGCGGCGCAGCTCCTGCGACGACCAGTCGAACTTCGGCAGCGTCTCGTGCCCGAGCCACGACTCGTACGCCGTGTTGTCGTCGTTCGTGAAGTAGTAGAACTCCTGCTCCGGCGCGCCGGGGTGCCCGTACGCCGCACGGAACCACTCGTGGCGATCGCCGGAGTGATTGCTCGTGAGGTCGCCGATGACGCGGATGCCGCGAGCATGCGCCGCCTCGATGAGCCGCACGTACGCCTCGTCGCCGCCGAGCAGCTCGTCGACGCGGTCGAAGCTCGACGCGTCGTAGCGGTGGTTCGAGGCCGCCGGGAAGATCGGCGTGAGGTAGAGCAGGTCGACGCCGAGCGCGACGAGATGGTCGAGCCTCTCGGTGAGGCCGTCGAGATCGCCGCCGTAGAACTGCTGCGAGCGGGCGGGCACGACCGGGTTCACCGGTTCGTCCCATGCGGCCGGCATCGCCCAGTCCGGCGCCGGCCGCTCGTCGGCCTGCGCCGAGCGCGCGAAGCGGTCGGGGAACACCTGGTACATGACGCAGTGGTGCAGCCACGCCGGAGGCGCGGGGGTCGCCACGAGCGCGAAGTCCTCCGCGTCGAGCGTCTCGATCCCGTGCAGTCCGGTCTGGTTCAGCCACTCGACGCGGCCGTCCTCGTGGAGCAGCACCCAGCGGTAGCCGTGGCGCGGGTTGCGGACCTCGACCGGGGCCTCCCACCAGTCCCAGCCGTCGGCGGTGCCGAGCAGGACGGCATCCGTCCACTCCGGCTCGTGGTCGGGGTTGGAGCGGGTGCGTACCGCTGCGAGCGGGCCGTAGCCGGCGGGCACGCGCAGGCGGACCCGCACCACGTCGCCGAGCGCCGGCGACGCGGTCGACACGTACAGGGGTGAGCCGTCGTGATGCGGCAGCGGACTCGTCATGCTCCGGCCTTTCGTGAGGGTGTCATGATCCCACGCGCCCGCGACGGGCGGATGAACAGGGGATGCCGGATCCCGGCGCGCCGCAGCGCACCAGGATCCGGCAGCCGCTCGATCAGCCCTTCGTCGCGCCCGCGGTGAGACCGCCGACGATGTACTTCTGCAGCAGCAGGAACAGCACCACGACCGGGATGGCGGCCATCACGGCACCGGCCGAGAACGCCGACCAGTCCGCGTACCGGGGGTTCGAGACGAGCTGCGTGAGCCCCACGACGAGGGTCTTCTTGTCGGGGTCGATGAGCATGACGCTCGCGATCACGTACTCGTTCACGATGCCGATGAACGACAGCAGCCCCACCACCGCGAGGATCGGTGCCACCAGGCGCAGGATGATCGTGAAGAAGATGCGCGCGTGGCCCGCCCCGTCGATCTTGGCGGCCTCGTCGAGCTCCTTCGGGATCGTGTTGAAGAAGCCGTACATGAGGTATGTGTTCACCCCGAGCGCGCCACCCAGGTAGATGAGGATCAGGCCGCTGAGGGTGTTCAGGCCGATGGCCGGGAACCAGTCCCCGATCGCCGTCATCATGAGGAAGATCGCGACCACCGCCAGCAGCTGCGGGAACATCTGCACGACCACGATCGTGATGAGGCCCACGCGACGGCCCGCGAAGCGCATGCGCGAGAAGGCATACGCGGCGAGCGCACCGATGAACACCATCGTGAAGCCGGTCACCAGGGCCACGATCATCGTGTTGAGGAACCACATCGGGTACGGCACGTCGGGGTTCGTCAGCATGCGGACATAGCTGTCGAAGCTCACCTGCGAGAACAGCTGGTTGCTGCCGATGAGGGTGCCGTTCGAATTCAGCGACGCCGACAGCACGTACAGCAGCGGGAAGATCGCGAAGATCGAGACGACGATCGCGACCACGTGGCGCCAGCCGGTGTCGGCGAACCATTTGCCGAGCGAGCGGCGACGGGGCGCAGGCAGCGCGGCCGTGTCGCGGACGTCGGTGCGGGCTTCGGTCAGAGCGGTCTGTGCCATGTCAGTTCAGCTCCTCGAGGGCCTTGGTCTTGCGGAAGCTGATGATCGAGATCACGGCCACCACGATGAAGATCAGGATGGTGAACGCGGACGCCAGGCCGTAGTCGCGGTTCTGGCCGGTGAAGGCCACCTTGTAGACCATCGAGATCAGGATGTCGGTCTGACCGACGGGTATCGACACGTCGGTGAAGCGTGGACCGCCGCCGGTGAGCATGTAGATCAGGTTGAAGTTGTTGAAGTTGAACGCGAACGACGCGATCAGCAGCGGCGTGACGGTGACGAGCAGCAGCGGCAGCTTGATGCGGCGGAAGATCTGCCACGGGTTCGCGCCGTCCATCACACCGGCCTCGTTCACCTCTTCGGGGATGCCCTGCAGCGCCCCCATGCATACGAGGAACATGTAGGGGAAGCCGAGCCACAGGTTCACGATCAGCACCGAGATCTTCGCCAGCCAGGGATCGGTCAGCCACGGGATCTCGGCACCGCCGAGCAGCACCTGATTGATGAAGCCGAAGCTCTTGTTCATCATGCCCGCCCAGATGAGGGCCGACAGGAAGGCGGGGAACGCGTACGGCAGGATCAGCATGATCCGGTAGCCGTTCTTGAAGCGCATGCGCTTGTTCTGGAAAACGAGCGCCAGCAGCAGCCCGAGGAAGAACGTGGAGGCGACGGATACGGCCGCGAACACGAAGGTCCACGCGGTGACCGCCAGCAGCGGGCCGCGGATCGACGTGTCGGTGAGGGCGCGGACGAAGTTGTCGAACCCGACGAAGACCTGCCAGCCGGGCAGCAGCTGCTCCCCCGACTCGGACGTGAAAGCGCCCTCCCCGGTGTCGGCGTACACCGTCCCGGTCGTCGTGTCGGTCATGGTGTCGGCGACCGGGTCGTAGTCGAGGGTCGAGACGTAGAGGTAGCCTTTCTGGCCGTCCTGCGTGCGGATCGCCCCGTCGTTGGGGTCGTCGCTGTACGGGACGGCGAGCGCCTCGACCTCGTCGCTGCGCTGCAGGACGTCGGCGAACGTGAGGGAGGTCCAGCCGTCGACGGTGCCGTCGGCCGACACATCGACCGGCTCGAGCGGCTGCGTGTTGGTGCCGAGCGACACCTCGCCGTCGGTCGGGTCGGTCACGAGCAGGCCGAGCTCGTTGAGGCGCTCGACGACGGTGACGTCGTAGGTGGGCGAGTCCTCGACACGGACCAGCGACGAGCGCATGAGGGACGCGATCGCCTGGTCCTTCGAGCCGTTGTGCCCGGTGCCGTAGTTCGTGAAGCCGATGTAGGCGGTGTACAGCAGCGTGAAGATCTGGAAGACGACGAGCAGGATGATGCCCGGCGTCAGGTACTTGGCGGGGATCTGCTTGCGAGAGAAGTAGATCCAGTTGACGAGGACGGTGACGGCCACGACGAGCCCCAGGACCAGCCACTCGTTGTGCAGGAAGAGGACGAAGACGGCGTACAGCGCGACCGCGTCGACGATCGCGAGCAGCGCGATCTTCAGCATGAGCCAGCGCGTCCTGCCGCCGGCGGCGTCCGCGATGCGGGCAGCGCTGCGCTGCTTCGGCGTCTGCGGCGGCGCCTGCTCGCCGGTCTCAGAGGTGATGGTGTCGGTCATGGAGCGTCCTCATCATCGGGACCGGGACGGATGCCGCGGCATCCGTCCCGGTCGCGTTCGCGGTCAGGGGACCGCAGGGATTACTTGATGGCGGCGGCCACGTCGTCGGTGAGCTTCTGCCACGTCGTCGTCGGGTCGGCGCCGTCGATGATGGCGGCCTCGGCGATGCCCCAGTACTGCCACACCGAACCCATGGCCGGGATCGCAGGCATGGGCACCGCGTCGGCGCCCACCTTCTGGAAGCCGGCGATGATCGGGTCGGCGGCGGCCGTGTCGGCAGCGGCCTTCAGCGCGGGGAGCACGTTGCCGGCCTTGAACAGGTCGAGCTGCACGTCCTCGGTGCCGATGTAGTTGACGAGGAAGTCGTTCGCGGCGACCTTGTTCTTGGACTCCGAGCTCACGAAGAAGCCCTTGACACCGGCGAACGGCGACGCGACCTGGTCGGTCGGGCTGGGGATCTGGTCGATCGCGACGTTGATGCCGGCGTCGGTCGCGGCGCCGACGTTCCACGGGCCGGTGAGCCAGAAGGCCGCCTCGCCGCTCGTGAACTTGGTCTTGGCGATGTCGCCGTCGATGTCGGTGTTGAGCGTGCCCGCGGCGCCCTGCGCGGCGAGCCAGTTGGCGAACTCGAAGCCGCCCTCGTTGCCGATCTGCAGGTCGGTCGGGTCGTAGTTGCCCTCGGCGTCGGTGCCGAAGACCGGGGCGCCGAACGCGGTCTGGAACGGGTACAGGTGGTAGGGGTTGCCCTCGACGCCCTGCTCGACGACGAACGGGGTCGCCAGGCCTGCGGCGGTGCCCTTGGCGATCATGTCGTCGAAGCTCGTGGCCGGCTCGGGGACAAGGTCGGCGTTGCGCAGGATCGCGATGTTCTCGACCGCGTACGGGAGCATGTAGGTCGTGCCCTCGTAGGTCGACGCCTGCAGCGCGACGGGGAGGTAGTCGTCGGCGGAGTCGCCGAGTTCGATGGGCGCGACGACGCCGTTGGTCGAGAGCTCGCCGAGCCAGTCGTGCGCACCCATGACGACGTCGGGGCCCTTGCCCGTCGGCACCTGCTGGATGAAGTCGTCCTTGATCTTCGCGTTGTCCTTGCCGACGAGCTTGACCGTGACGCCGGTCTTGTCCTCGTACGCTTCGACGGCGCCCTTCATGGCGTCGACGCGCTCGGTGTCGACCCACACGGTCAGCGTGGTGGCGCTGGAGTCGTCCTTGCTGCTGTCGTCCGACGCGTTGCTGCTCGAGCAGCCCGCGAGGATGATCGACGCGACGGCGATGCCGCCGATCGCGAGCCAGCTCTTCTTGTTCACCTTCATCGGTGCAGTGCCTCTCTGGAGTACTGAGTGAGTCCGGCCACACCGCCGGGGCGCGACAGTGCGGGTTCGACTCGTTTCGCTGCGATTGCAAGCGCTTACATTCTGCAACGGCAGTCGATATATGGCAACACCGGGCCTTGATCGATATCTCGCCGTGACTTTGCGTACCAGCATGGAACCGCTTGCACGCCTGTCGGCGTCTGGAACCGCTTGCAGCGGCATCCACTTCTCCACGCGGTGGGGCGCCCGCGGATAGACTTCCCGGCATGGCTGACAGCTCCTTTGACATCGTCTCGAAAGTCGACCACCAGGAGGCCGAGAACGCCCTCAACCAGGCACGCAAAGAGATCGAGCAGCGCTACGACTTCAAGGGCACGGGCGCCTCGATCGAGTGGAGCGGCGAAGCCGTGCTCATCAAGGCGGGCACCGAGGAGCGTGCGAAGGCCGTGCTCGACGTGTTCCAGTCCAAGCTGATCAAGCGCGGCATCTCGCTCAAGAGCCTGGAGTCGGGCGACCCCGTCGCCAGCGGCAAGGAGTACCGCATCACCTCGACGATCAAGGACGGCATCTCGTCTGAGAACGCGAAGAAGATCTCGAAGATCATCCGCGACGAGGGCCCCAAGTCGGTGAAGTCGCAGATCCAGGGCGACGAGCTGCGCGTGCAGTCGAAGTCCCGCGACGACCTGCAGGAGATCCAGCGGCTGCTGAAGGCGTCCGACCTCGACGTCGACCTCCAGTTCGTCAACTACCGCTGACGCGGCGTCCATGCGCTTTCTCCGGGCCGTCCTGTCGGCCGCTGCGGCGACCCTGCCGGTCCTCGTCCTCCTGCTCATCCCGCAGCTCGTGCACGGCGGCGCGGGCAGCCCGGGGCTCGCCGCCCTCGGCGGTCCGTGGCTCAACGGCCTGTTCCTCGCCGCGATCATCCTGATCCCGAAGATCAACGGCGCGCTCGACCCGCAGGTGCCGGACTGGACGTCCTCGACGGCCATGGCCTCGACCACGCGGGTGTGGCGCACCCGCATCTGGCTCGCGATCCTCGCGGCCCTCGCGCTGCTCGCGGTCTTCGCCGCAGGGCAGACGGCCGCGTACTTCGTGGGCGTCGCCTCTCCCGCGATCGTCGACGGCGAACTGATCTACAGCCGCTTCCTCGTGCAGGAGCTCGTGGTGTACGTGTTCGGCTACGTGCTGTCGCTCGCGGTGTACACGGTGATCGTCCGTGCCCTCGTCCGGCCCGAGCCCGACCCCAAGCGACGCAAGCGCTGAGCGGAGTGGATGCCGGCGGCTCCGGCATCCCTGTCCGCTCGGATTCCCCGCACACGACGTAGAAGGCCCCGGGTGCTGGGGACACCCGGGGCCTGTCGTCGCTGGCTATCGCGCTCGTCCACCCCCCGGCGAACGGCACCTGCGACGGTGGGAAGGTTTCTTGGGGAGGTCCCTTCCCTGAGGCGCTGGGGACGCCTCGCGATAAGCCTAACCCGATTGGTATAACCAAGTCTGTCCCCTCTTCGGGGGACAAGGCTGCACGAATCAGTGGTGGACGATGTAGCCGTCCGACCAGCGCCGGAGTGCCGTGAAGGCGTCCGCGCGGGGCTGGGCCCGCGACAGGAACACGTCGTGGATGGCCCCCTCGATGCGCGCGATCGTCACGCCGTGGCCGATGAGGGTGGCCGCGCGGGCGATGTCGTCGACCCACAGCACCGAGTCGGTCGAGGTCATCGACTCCTTCCACGAGATCGGCGTCGTGTAGTGCGTCGACAGCAGCACGAACGCCGGGCACGCGACGTCGATGCCCGCCGCGATCCTGCGGTGCCCGTCCATCACGGCCGCCAGCCAGCCGGGGGCCGTCGGGAAGCCGCGGTCGGGGCGCCAGATCGCGCGCTGCGGGTCGGCCGGCAGCGACCCGATCTCCTCCTGCGCCCTCGTGTAGAACCCGAAGTCGACCTCGGGCTGCGTTCCCCGCGGGTCGATCTTCGCGCGCATCTCGACGAGAGGCGCGAGGGCGTGGCGGCCGAGCGCGCCGAGCTGCAGCTCCAGCCACGGGCTGTTGAGCACGAGCGCCGCGGCGCGGCCGGGATGCCGCGACGCCCACAGCGTGAGCGTCAGACCGCCCGTCGAATGTCCCATGAGCACGAGGCGGCGTGCCGACGGCGCATCGGGCGTCCCCTGTCCCATCGCGGCGAGGGCCGCGGCGATGTCGACGTCGTAGTCCTCGAGGGCGTCGATGTAGCCGGGTGTCATGCCTTCGCGGAGGCTCCGCCCGTAACGGCGCAGGTCGAGCGCGTAGAAGTGCGCGCCGCGGCTCGTCCAGAACTGCGCGACGTCACGCTGGAAGAAGTAGTCCGACCAGCCGTGGATGTACAGCACGTCGACGTCGCGCAGCGGTGCGAACAGCGTCAGCAGCGGGTTCGGGATGCTGCGCACGAGCGTCGCGACGAGCTCGCCCTGAGCGCCCTCGACGCCGAGCGGCATCGTGAGCTGCTCGAACGGCTTCCCCAGGATGTCGGGGACCCATGCGTCGGGGGGCCCGGCCATGACCTCAGCCTAGGGGCCGGGGTGCGCGCGCTTCGACAGGCTCGGCGACCGTGAGCGGACCCGGCGGCCGCGGACAGCGTGCCGTCACTCTCCGCGGGAGATCGTCACCATCTCGTCGCGTGGCACGACCTTGACGCGCGCGCGCTCGTGCGGCGCACCCAGTGCGATCTCGTGCTCGTCGAGGCGGTGCCAGCCCTCGAGGTCGGTCCAGCGCACGCCGCGCTCGGCGAGGAGCGCCGGGATGGCCTCCTCCGACGGGTCGGCCGGCTGCCACCACGTGCCCTGGTCGTTGATGAGGTGGCGGATCGTCTCCATCGCGTCGGACTTGGTGTGCCCGATGAGTCCCACGGGACCGCGCTTGATCCACCCGGTGGCGTACACGCCGTTGACCCGCTGGTTCGAGTCCTTGCTGAGCACCTGTCCCTCGCGGTTGGGGATCACGCCGTGCTTCTTGTCGAACGGCACGCCCGGCAGCGGCGAGCCGAAGTAGCCGACGGCGCGGTACAGCGCCTGGATCGGCACCTCGCGCAGCTCGCCGGTGCCGACCACGCCGCCCTCGCCGTCCGGGCGCGTGCGCTCGTACACGAACGTCGACACATGGCCGTCGGCATCCGTCTTGATCTCGACGGGCTTCGCGTAGAAGTGCAGGTGGAGGCGACGGGATGCCGTCCCCCCGGCGCTGTTGACCGAATCGCGCTTGCGCCACGACTGCAGCACGCGGTCGATCACCATGACCTGCTTGTTGCTCGCGATGGCGGCCCGCGACGCCTCGTCGTAGTCGAAGTCCTCGTCGTAGACGACCATGTCGACGTCGCGGAGCTCACCGAGCTCGCGCAGCTCCAGGGGGGTGAACTTGACGTTCGCGGGGCCGCGGCGGCCGAACACGTGCACGTCGGTGACGTTCGAGGCGACGAGGCCCGCGTGCACGTTCTCGGGGATCTCGGTGGGCAGGAGGTCCTCGGCGTGCTTGGCCAGCATGCGGGCGACGTCGAGCGCGACGTTGCCGTTGCCGACGACGCCGACGGATGCCGCGTCCAGCGGCCACTCGCGCGGCACATCGGGGTGGCCGTCGAACCAGCTCACGAAGTCGGCCGCGCCGTACGAGCCGATCGCGTCGATGCCGGGGATGTCGAGATCGGTGTCGTGGATCGCGCCGGTCGCGAAGATGACGGCGTTGTAGTGGTGCTTCAGGTCATCGAGCGTGATGTCGTCGCCGAAACGGACGTTGCCGAAGATGCGGATGTCGCCGCGGTCGAGCACTTCGCGCAGCGCCGTGATGATGCCCTTGATGCGCGGGTGGTCGGGGGCCACGCCGTACCGCACCAGCCCGTACGGGGCCGGCAGCTGCTCGAACAGGTCGATCGACACGTCGAACTTGCGCTCGGCCTTCAGCAGGATGTCGGCGGCGTAGATGCCCGCCGGTCCTGCGCCGACGATCGCCAGTCGGAGCTTGGTCATGCGTGGTCCTTTCGGTGCGGATGCCCGGTCGCTCGGCTTGTCGAGGCGTCGAGCCCTTCGACAGGCTCAGGGACCGGGATCGCGGGTCAGCTGGAGCGGTCGGCGACGGCCTGCGCGAACCGGGTGAGCGCTTCGCGCACCGCACCGTCGGGCAGCGGCGCCAGCGCGTCGATGGCCTCGCGCGACCAGGTGTGGGCGAGGTCGAGGGTCGCCTGGGTGGCCTCGTGGTCGCGCAGCTGCGCGAGCGGCTCGTCGAGGAGCGCGGGGTCGGCGCCGTCGGCGATCTGCGCCACGCCGTCGTCGATGCGCGCGCGCAGGGCGACGGCCTCGGCGTCGGTGCGCCGGCCGAGCACGAGGTACGGCATGGTCGGCACGCCTGCGCGCAGGTCGGTGCCCGGCACCTTGCCCGTCTCGCCGGGGTCCGCCGACAGGTCGATGACGTCGTCCAGCAGCTGGAAGGCGACCCCGGCCTTCTCGCCGAAGGTCACCATCGGCTGCTCGAACTCGGACGGCCCGTTCGAGAAGATGACGCCGGCCTGGGCGGCCGCCGCGATGAGCGAGCCGGTCTTGTCGGAGAGCACCTGGAGGTAGAACGCCACCGGGTCGTCGGCCTCCGTGGGGCCGACGGTCTCGTGCATCTGTCCGAGCACGAGACGTTCGAACGTGTCGGCTTGCAGCCGGATGGCGCGGTCGCCCTGACGCGCCATGATCTGGCTCGCACGGGAGAACAGCAGGTCGCCGGTCAGGATCGCGATGCTGTTGCCCCACACCGCGTGGGCGCTGGGCACGCCGCGACGCTTGTCGGCGGCATCCATCACGTCGTCGTGGTACAGCGAGCCGAGGTGGGTGATCTCCAGCGCAGTGGCGGCCTGGATCACCTCGTCGGTCGCGCCCTCGCCGAGCTGGGCGGTCAGCAGCGCCAGCATGGGCCGCACGCGCTTGCCGCCGGCATCGTAGAGATAGCGGCTGGTGGCGTCCGCGAGGGCGTCGGTCGCGCGCAGTTCCTGCTCGAGGGCGAGGTCGACGCGCTTGAGCCCCGCCTCGACCGTCTTGCGCAGGCCGCGCGAACGCGTGCCCGCGAAGACGCGGTCGGTCAAGCCCAGCTTGCCCGCGATGCGCGAGCCCGGCACGGTCGGTGTCACCCTGCCAGCCTACCGGGGCCCGCCGCCGGGCTTCACGGCGCGGTGCAGGGCGACGATCCCGAGCGACAGGTTGCGGTAGGCGACCTCGGTCCAGCCGCTCTCGCGGATCCAGGCCGAGAGGCGTCGCTGGTCGGGCCAGTCGCGGATCGATTCGTTGAGGTAGTCGTAGGCGTCGGCGTTGGAGCTGACGGCCCGCGCCGCCACCGGCAGCACGCGGTCGTTGTAGAACCGGTAGAGCCCGTTGAAGACCTTCGACGGCGGCTGCGAGAACTCGCACACCACCAGGCGCCCGCCCGGCTTCGTCACGCGCAGCATCTCGCGCAGCGCCTTCTTGGGGTCGTCCACGTTGCGCAGTCCGTACGAGATCGTCACGGCGTCGAACTCGTCGTCGGCGAACGGCAGGGCCGTCGCGTTCGCTTCGACGAAGGACAGATTCGGGATGCCGCCGCCCGGCGCCGTCGGGCCGTAGCGCTTCTCGCCCTCGGCGAGCATGCCGGGCGAGAAGTCGGCGGCGACGACCTCGGCGCCACGGCCGGCGAGTGCGGCACTGGACATCGCGGTCCCCGCGGCCAGGTCGAGGATGCGCTGACCCCGGCGCGGGTCCACGGCGCGGACCATGGCGGCCCGCCAGAACCGGTCGTTGCCGAGGCTCAGCACGGTGTTGGTGCGGTCGTAGCCGGGGGCGACCTCGTCGAACATGCCGCTCACACGCGACGGGTCCTTGTGCAGGTCGGCGCGGTGGGATTCGTGATCGGAGGGGTGCGTGGCCACGCGCTCGAGTCTAGGCCGCGGGTCCGGGGGCGCCGAGAGCGGTCTCGGGATCGGGGAACGACACCCGGGCCGGCGGCTCGGAAGGCGCCAGCGACGCCAGCTTCGCCAGCCAGTGCGCGGCGGTCGCGTCGTCGAACGGCGCCTCCGCCGCACGGACGCGCCGTTCGAGGTCGATCGCGACGGAGTCGAGCCGCTCGACCAGGTCGAGGGGATAGCCGTAGGCCACACGGTGCTCGTCCCACTCGTCGCGGTCCTCGATGTAGACGTCGCCGGGGCTGCGCAGCACGCCCTCGCGATCGACGTACGGCTCTGCGGGCTCACGCCGGACGACATCGAGGTCCATGTCGATGCCGGTCGGGACGCCGGCATCCCACCGGACGTCCCACGCGATGTCGATGTAGACCCGGGTCGGGTGCGGCGCCGCGTTGTGCGTGTAGGCGAAGTCGCCGCTCGGCGGCATGAGCGTGACACTGTCGTGCTCGGCCGGGAACTCCCGGCCCGGCCGGACGTTGCGCCACCCTGCGGGCTGACCGAGCCAGTCGCCCCACCGATCGCTGCCGAGATACACCTCGTCGTTGACCCAGTGCGGTCCGCCGTCCCACTTCCGCCAGCGGAACTGCAGTGCCGTACCCGCCTCGGGCCGGTCCGTGCGGGAGGGGCGGGGCTGTGCGTCGGCGGCGTCGGTCACCTCGCGAGTCTAGGCTTGAGGGGTGACATCTTCGCGCCGCCCGCCTCAGCTGGTGGTCGAGACCCGCGAGATCGAGCACGTCGACGACCTGCTCGCCTACGCCTCGCCCGACGAGCCGCTCGCGTGGCTGCGTCGCGGCGACGGCATCATCGGCATCGGGAGCGTGGGGGGCTACGAACGCGGGCCGCTTCTGCCCGCCCCGGCGGACGCCCCGTCGCCCGCCGACGTGTGGCGCCGCCTCGCCACGACCGCCGAGGTCGACGACCCGGTGGGCCTGCCCGGCACGGGGCTCGTCGCGTTCGGCACGCTCGTGTTCGACGAGCGGTCGTCGGCCACGAGCCGGCTCATCGTGCCGCAGGCGGTCGTCGGCCGCCATCGTGGGCGGTCGTGGGTCACGCGCATCCACTCGGTCGGAACCGACCTCGAACAGCCGGTCGTCGAGCCCACGCCGTACGGTCCGCACTGGTCGGCGACCCTCGGGCCCGGCACGATGGACCCGCCCGCCTACCAGGCCGCCGTCCGCGCCGCTGTCGAGGCCATCCGCGCCGGAGAGCTCGAGAAGGTCGTGCTCGCCCGCGACCTCGTCGGCACGATCCCCGCCGGGGCCGACCTGCGGCGCCTCGTGCGCGCGCTCGCCCACGACTACCCCGACACGTGGACGTTCGCGGTCGACGGCATGATCGGTGCGAGCCCCGAGACCCTCGTCACGGTCTCGCGCGGCGTGGTGACCGCGCGTGTGCTCGCCGGGACCATCCCGCGCGGGACCGACGCGCACGACGACGCCGAGGCATCCGCCTCGCTCGCCCACAGCGACAAGGACCTGGGCGAGCACCGCTTCGCCGTGCAGAGCGTGCTCGACGCGCTCGGACCCCACGTCAGCCACCTGCGCGCCGACCCGGAGCCGTTCACGCTCAAGCTGCCGAACCTGTGGCATCTGGCGACCGACGTCGCCGGCGATCTCGCCGACCACGCGTCATCGCTCGACCTCGTCGCGACGCTGCATCCCACCGCCGCGGTGGCGGGCACCCCGACGGATGCCGCGCTCGACGCCATCCGCCGGCTCGAGCCCTTCGACCGCGGGCGTTACGCCGGCCCCGTCGGCTGGGTCGACGGCGACGGCAACGGCGAGTGGGCCATCGCACTGCGCTGCGCGCAGATCGGCGCCGCGCCCGTGCGACGGTACGCGGAGTACACCGACACGATTCCCGTCGTCGCCCACGCCGGCGCAGGCATCGTCGCGGCGAGCGACCCCGAGTCCGAGCTGCTCGAGACGCGCGTGAAGTTCCGCCCGATCGTCGACGCGCTGGCCTGACGACGGCCGCGGCGTCAGCCGGCGAGCAGGGCGCGCAGCGGGTCGAGGCCCATCGGCCCGAGTGCCAGCGCGTCGCGGTGGAAGTCCCGCAGCGAGAACGCCTCGCCGAGGCGTTCGCGGTGCGCCGCACGGGCGTCGTTCCACAGCCGCGCCCCGACCTTGAACGCGAGCGCCTGGCCGGGCCAGCCGAGATAGCGGTCGACCTCGAAGCCGGCGAGCGCGGGCTCGACGAGCGCGAGGTCGGCGAGGAGGTCGCGGGCGAGCTCGGTCGTCCACTCCCCCTCGGGCACGAGCGCGTTCGGCGGAACCGGGCGCCCGGTGTGCAGCCCGATGTCGGCGACGATGCGCACCGACCGCCAGATCTGCCCGAGCACGAGGCCCAGGCGTTCGGCGGGGTCGCGGATCAGGCCGAGCTCGTCGGCCAGCTGCTCGGCGTAGTGCGCCCAGCCTTCGGCGTAGCCGTGGATGTGGCACAGGTGGCGCTGCCACGCGTGCAGCTCGGGGTACGACGCGGTCAGCACGAACTGCAGGTGGTGCCCGGGCACGCCCTCGTGGTGCACGCTCGTGACCTCCTGCCACGTCGCCGCCACGGGCACGCCGCTCGGGATGGTCCACACCACGCGTCCGGGCGTCGAGCCGTCAGGCGCCCCCGGTGTGTAGTACACGACCCCGGTCGCCGCCTCCGAGACCAGGCAGTCGACGTCGCGCACCGACGGCGGCAGGTCGAACGCGGGCGCGACGGCGTCGATGGTCTCGCCCACGCGTCGCGTGAGCCACGCCTCGATCGCCGCGACGCCGTCCAGCCGGTACCGCGCGTCGGCATCGAGAAGGGATGCCGCCGACCGCACCGGCTCGTCGCCCGAACCACCGAGCCCCCGGGCGAGGGATCGCGCCTCGTCGACCAGGCGCTCCAGCTCGGACCACCCGTACGCATACGTGTCGTCGAGGTCGACGCGCGCGCCGAGCATGCCGGCCGCAAGGTCGGCGTACACCGCCTCGCCCACGCCGTCGACCGTCGGCGCCACCGGTCGCAGCTCCTCGCGCAGCACTGCGACCAGTTCGGCGAGCGC
This sequence comes from Microbacterium sp. NPDC058389, assembly GCF_042722305.1. NCBI lineage: Bacteria > Bacillati > Actinomycetota > Actinomycetes > Micrococcales > Microbacteriaceae > Microbacterium > Microbacterium sp. NPDC058389. The sequence goes on along the minus strand of NZ_JBHXJQ010000017.1, from coordinate 37,415 downwards.
CACCCCGATCTCGTCGGCGGCGGCCCGCGCGCGGGCGCGGGTGGCGGCATCCGCCTCCGCAGCGACGGGCACCGAGCCGAACCAGTCCGACTCGACCCACATCGCGACCTGGGCGGCCAGGGTGTCGAGCTGGCGCACCGGCGCGATTCCGCCGCCGGCGAAGCGGTCGCCGTGGTCGCGCGCCCACCGCAGCGCCGCGACGTATTCGCGCACCGCGGCCGGCGCCGCCTCGAGGGTGGCCAGGACAGCCAGACCGGCGGCATCCGCGGTCACCACCCGGCCTTCGAGCGCATACCGCACGAGGTGCACGGGTGTCGCGAGCCCCGCGACGAGGCGGGGCGTGAACCCGGTGTCGAACAGCAGCCGCTCGCGCTCGACGCGCTCGCGCAGCGCGGCGCGCAGCACCTCGTCACCCGGCCCCGCCGCGTCGAGGGCGGCGAGCGTCGCACCCTGCAGCTCGTACTTGGCGACGAGCCATTCCGGCGACAGGTCGGGCAGCGGACGTGCGACGAGCCCGAGCGCCAGCGCGGCGTCGGGCTCGTGGCGGGCGAGTTCGCGGACGTAGGCGTCGGCGGCCTCGCGGACCGGGTCAGAGCTCACCGGTCCACCCTAGGCGGGCAGCCGGGCTCACACGGAGCGCTGGTAGGCGCGGATCGACCGCAAGGCCCACGCGAACGCGAGCGCGGCCAGCACGGCGAGGCCTGCAGCCTGCCACCAGCCGTTGTCGGGGTAGGTGCCGTCGAGGCCGCCGCGGCCAAGTTCGACGGCCCACGTCATGGGGTTCCAGCGGGCGACGTCCTGCACCCACGGGGGCATGAGGTCGGCGGGCATCATCGTGGTCGACAGGAACGTCGCCGGCAGCACGATGAGCTGCGACAGGCTGATGAGCGCGATCTGGCTGCGCGCGGTCAGGGCGACCGCCGTCGACGCGCAGCAGAAGATCGTCGCGAGCAGGGTCGCGACGCCGAGCGCCACGAGCATGCCGCCGATGCCGCCCGGGTAGCGTGCGCCGGCCAGCCAGCCGATGCCGAGCACCACGAGAGACTGCGCGAGGTTGATGATGAGCTGCTGCACGAGCTGGCCCGTGATGATGGCCGACCGTGATACGGGCGAGGTGAGGTACTGGTCCATGACGCCCGAGTGGATGTCGTCGATGTAGCCCGTGCCGGCCCACGCGCCCGAGTACAGCACCGTCATCATCAGGATGCCGGGCACCAGGTAGTCGATGTAGCCCCCGGTCCCTGAGCCTGACGAAGGGCCGAACTGCGGCAGTGCGCCGAGCGAGTGGAACACCTGCCCGAACAGGACGATCCAGATGACGGGCTGGATGAGCGACATCACCGGTCCCCACACCTGGCGCAGGGTCGCGATGAGCCAGCGGCGCAGCACCTGGCCGGCCTGCGTGAACCATCCCGCACGGGGTGCGGAGACGGTGGTCGAGAATGCGACGGCGCTCATGCGGCGACTCCTGTCGTGAGTTCTCCGGTCCCTGCACCTGTCGAGGGGTCGCCGAAGGTGTGGCCGACGAAGTGCAGGTACACGTCGTCGAGGGTGGGGTGGGATGCCGCGACCTGGCCGAAGCGGATGCCGGCGGCATCCAGCGCCCCGATGAGGGCGCCGACCGCGGCGGACGCGTCGTCGGTGCGGGCGGCGAGCACGCCGTCGACGCCGGAGGCCTCGACCACCACGTCCCGCAGACCCGGCACGCGGGCGATCGCGGTGCGGACGGCGGCCGCGTCGGGCTCGATGAGCGAGACCCGCAGGGAGTCGCCGTGGAGGGCGGACTTGAGCTCGTCCGGCGTGCCCTGCACGACGGCGCGGCCCCTGTTGACGAGCAGCAGCTCGTCGGCGAGACGGTCGGCCTCCTCCATGTAGTGGGTGGTGAGGACGACGGTGAGCGCCTCCTCGCCCGACAACCGCCGGATCTCAGCCCACATCGTCGCGCGCGCCTCCGGGTCGAGCCCCGTGGTCGGCTCGTCGAGGAACAGCACGCGCGGGCGGTGGACGAGCGCTGCCGCCACGTCGAGCCGGCGGCGCATGCCTCCCGAGAACGAACCGACGGGGCGCGTGGTTGCCTCGGCCAGCCCGAACTCGTCGAGCAGGCGCGCGGTGCGGCCGCGGGCATCCCCGGCGCTCACTCCGCGCAGGCGCGCGGCGATCTCGAGGTTCTCGCGCGCGGTGAGCAGCGGATCGGTGCTCGCGCCCTGCGACACGTAGCCGATCGCGGCGCGCACGGCCGCCGGGTCGGTGGCGACGTCATGGCCCGCGACGGTCGCCGTGCCGCTCGTGGGGCGCGACAGGGTCGTCAGGATCTTGGTGGTGGTGGACTTTCCGGCGCCGTTCGGGCCGAGCAGGCCGAACACGCGCCCTGCAGGGACCGAGAAGCCGAGGCCGTCCAGCGCCCGCACGGCGGGCCGCCGACCACGGCCCGGGTAGGCCTTCACGAGGTCGCGGGCGACGATGGCGTTGTTTTCGGGCATGGCGGAGCATCCCTTCCTTCGGATGGGTCGATCAATGGCCGAGGGGGCCGCAGCGCGGCCCCCTCGGGTCAGGACTTGTCGGTCTTCTCGGGCGCGAACAGCATGCGGGCGAGGAGCAGCATCATGAGCGCGAACCCGCCCACGAAGGCGATCGGCGCCCACCACCAGCCGACCGTGAACACCAGCACCGCGATCACGGCGAAGGTGACGAGCCAGATGGCGGCGGTGTAGACGCCGAATCGTGCGGCGGTCTCGGGCTCGCGCTCGAACCGGTTGGGCGGCGTCGCCGCGGCGAGCTGCCGCGTCCACGCCTTGTGACGGTTGGTCTGCGTCGCCCCCAGGAACGAGAACAGGATGATCGACGCGATCACACCGAGCGCGGCGAACACGATGCCCCACACCGGCATCGACCCGAACGCCACGAGGGCCACGAAGCCGAGGCCGAACGCACCGAGCAGCGTCGCGAGGAAGTAGCCTGCGGCGCGGTTCTGCGGCATCGGGTGGTTGGTCGTCGTCTCCTGGGACAGCGAGTCGCCCACGATCAGGGCGAGCGCGGTCGATGCCATGCCGAACAGGCCGATCTGCGGGCCGATCGGCAGCGGCAGCACGCCGCTCGCACCCAGGATCGCCAGCGTGATCCCGACGACGGCCGCGATCGAGTACGCGACGGTCCGCACGACGAAACCGGGCTTCGGGCGGACATGGTGGCGCTGTACCAGTGCGGTGTACTCGTCGGTCGTGCGCCGGGGCGCGGCATCCGACGTCTCTTCCAGCAGGTCGCGCACGTCGCCCAGCTCGGCGACCGCCTGGTGTGCCGCATCGGAGGGCGTCGCCCCCGCGGCCACCAGCTCGTCGGCGCGGGCCATCAGGTTGGCGCGGACCTCTTCCTTCAGGTCCTGCGCGTCAGGAGTCATCTCGACGCCCTGGAAGGCTTCGTCGAGCAGACGGTGGATGTCGGTGTTCATTGCTGGCTCTCCTTCACGTCGAGCAGTGAGTCGATGATGCGCCGCGTCGCGGTCCAGGCCGCGACGTTGCCGCGGAAGACCGCGCGGCCGGCGTCGGTGATGCGGTAGTACTTGCGGCGGCCGCCCTGGGACTCGTCGCCCCAGTACGACTCGACGAGGCCGTCCTTCTCGAGCCGGCGGTACGTCGCGTACAGCGTCGCCTCTTTGATCTCGTAGTCGCCGCCGGTCGCGTCGCGGATCGCCTTGTAGATCTCGAAGCCGTAGGCGTCGCCGCGCCGGAGCACACCGAGCACGATCGTGTCGGTGTGGCCACGCAGCAGGTCGGCTGCGAACGCGTCGTCTTGTGTCATGTCAAGTACTGTATCACGTCAAGTACTCGTGTGCATCAAGTACTATGCCTGACCGATGTCATCCGTACGGCTGCCGACGTCGATCCGGGCGGGCGATGCGGGCGGCGTCCGCGGGACGCAGAATCGAAGGAGCTCCGAATCGAGAGGTCCCCGCCATGCGCCGCTCCCCGCTCCTGTTCGCCCTCGCCGCCGGCCTCACCGTCGCGCTGGCCGCGTGCACGGCGCAGGGTCCGGATGCCGGCCGCCCGACCCCGACCGGCGGGGCGAGTGCTCCGGCACCCGAGCCAGAACTCGCCCCGCTCGACAGCGACCTCATCGACGCGGCCTGGGCGGACGACGTGCCCCGTGCCACCGAGCTCATCGCGGCCGGCGCCGACGTCAACGCGCAGGACCGCACCCAGCAGTCGGCCTACCTCGTCGCGACGAGCGAGGGCTACCTCGACCTGCTGCGCCTGACGCTCGAGCACGGCGCGAGCATCGACGACAAGGACAGCTGGAACGGCACGGGGCTCATCCGCGCGGCCGAGCGCGGCCACGCCTACGTGGTCGGCGCGCTGCTGCAGGCCGGCATCGACCGCGACCACGTCAACCGCATCGGCTACCAGGCGATCCACGAGTCGATCTGGCTGGGCGAGGACACCCCCCGGTACGCCACGACCGTGCGGGTGCTCGTCGCGGGCGGCGTCGAGCTCGACCGCCCCTCCGGGTCCGAGCGGCTCACACCGCTGCAGATGGCCGAGGAACGCGGGTTCCCGACGGCGACGCAGACTTTGAGGACAGCTCTGTCAGCTCCCGCGCCCGCCGACCCGGACCCGGCCCTGCTCGCCGCCGCGCAGAGCGGGGACGCGGATGCCGCGGCCCTCGCGATCCGCGCCGGAGCAGACCTGGAGGTGCGCGACCCCGAGCTGCAGCGCACGCCCCTCATGCACGCGGTGATGGCGGACCACGTCGAGGTGGCGCAGCTGCTCGTGGCGATGGGCGCCGACCCCGACGCATTCGACTACCGCCGGGACACTCCGTGGGTCATGACCGGGGTGACCGGCAGCGTCGCGATGCTCGAGGCGCTGCTGCCCGGACGGCCCGACCTGTCGATCCCGAACCGCCGTGGTGGCACCCCCGCGCACCCCGCGGCCGAGCGCGGCCACGTCGAGTACATCCGGCGCGTCGTGCAGGTACCTGGCCTCGACCTCGACCGGGTCAACCTCAACGGCTGGACGGCGCTGCTGGAGGCCGTCGTCTTCGGCGACGGCGGCCCCGGCCAGCAGGAGATCGTCCGCCTGCTGCTCGCCGCCGGCGCCGACCCGGGCATCCGCGATGCCGCCGGCCTCACCGCCCGCGAGGAGGCCGAGCGCCGCGGCTTCGCCGAGCTCGCAGCGCTGCTCCCGGGCTGACCCGGATTGACCTGGCTCCGTTCGTGGGCCCGGGTGGCGCTTCGTCTCGCTCGTTCCTCGCTCGCTCAGCGTCCGGGGCCCGGTCCCCCGGGCGAGCCCCGCAACCTCGACACCCGGTCGCTGAGGGAGCGCCGGCAAACCTCGACACCCGGTCGCCGAGCGAGCGCCGGCAAACCTCGACACCCGGCCGCTGAGCGAGCGCCAGCGAGACGAAGCACATCACCCCGCAACCCCGACACCCGGTCGCTGAGCGAGCGCCGGCGAGACGAAGCACGTCACCCCGCAACCCCAGCGCCCGGTCGCTGAGCGAGCGCCAGCGAGACGAAGCACGTCACCCCGCAACCCCGACACCCGGTCGCTGAGCGAGCGCCGCGAGACGAAGCACGTCACCCCGCAACCCCGACACCCGGCCGCCGAGCGAGCGCCGCGAGACGAAGCACGTCACCCCGCAACCCCAGCACCCGGTCGCTGAGCGAGCGCCAGCGAGACGAAGCGCTCAGCTGGCGGCGAGGCGGGCCTTCTCGGTCTCGACGTCGAACGTCGCGGCCGGCCAGTGCGGGTCGATGCCCTCCAGCGCCTCCAGGAGGAGGTGCTGCACCGCCAGCCGGGCGTACCATTTGCGGTCGGCGGGCACGACGTGCCACGGGGCGTGATCGGTCGAGGTGCGCTCGAACACGGTCTGGTAGGCCGCCATGTACGAGGGCCACAGCTCGCGCTCGTCGACGTCGCCCGGGTTGTACTTCCAGTGCTTGTCGGAGCGGTCGAGCCGTTCCATGAGCCGTTCCTTCTGCTCGTCCGGCGAGATGTGCAGCATGACCTTCACGATGCGCGTGCCGCCGTCGACCACCCGCTTCTCGAACTCGTTGATCGCCCCGTAGCGACGCTCGATCTCCTCGGCCGGCGCCAGCGAGCGTACGCGCCCGATGAGCACGTCCTCGTAGTGCGAGCGGTCGAACACCCCGATGAGCCCCGGCTCGGGCAGCCGCTTCTCGACGCGCCAGAGGAAGTCGTGCTCGAGCTCTTCGGGCGTCGGCTTCTTGAACGCGGCGAGCGCGATGCCCTGCGGGTCGGTCGACCCCACGACGTGCCGGATGATGCCGCCCTTGCCCGCGGAGTCCATCGCCTGCAGCACGAGCAGCACCGACGCGTCCGTCGCATCCACGCGGCTCTGCGCGAACAGGCGCTCCTGGTACTCGTCGAGCTGCTGCGCGCCCGACTTCAGGTCCTCCGCGGCGGCACGCTTGTCGCGTTCGTATCCCGGAGTGGAACGGGGGTCGACGTCGGCGAGGACGAATCCGTCGCCGACGCGCAGGAGGTCGGCGACGTCGCCGCTCCAATGCTTCTGACTCGAGGCGATCATCCGCCCATCATGGCGTGCTTCGTCTCGCTTCGCTCGGTTCTGGAGCGAGGGAGCGCCGACGACCGGGACGAAGGGCCGCCCGGCGACCGGCGACCGGCGCTCAGCGCTCCAGCGGGACCTCGATGAGCTGGCGCCCGCCGACCGGCGACGTGAGCGCCTGGTCGAGCGCCGAGCGGGTCGTGACACGGCGGTACTCCCAGCCGTAGGCGAGGGCGAGCTGCTCCAGTCGCACCGTGTGCGGCGTGTAGAGCACCCGGTCCATCGCCTCGGCGCCGGCGACCCCCGCGACCTCGAGGCCGTCGAAGATCGTGCCCCCGCCGTCGTTGCCGACGATGAGCTGGATGCGCGGTTCGTCCTCGTGCGGCGGCAGCAGGAGCGCTCCGACGTCGTGCAGCACCGCGAGGTCGCCGAGGAGCACACGGGTGACGCCCGCTCCGGATCCCGCCTGGCTGGCGAGGGCGATGCCGGTGGCCGTGGCGATCGTGCCGTCGATGCCCGCGAGACCCCGGTTGGAGTGCACCGGCACCTTCTTGCCCGGCAGCACCTCGTCCGCCACGCGCACCAGGCGCGACGAACCGAACACGAGCCGGTCGTGCGGCCACGTCGCGCGCCATACGGCGTCGACGAGCGCGGTCCGGTCCAGCGGGGCGCGGATCACCTGCAGCTCGGCGGCGATCGCGCCGAGCCGCTCCGCCGGCTCGGCCGACGACAGACCGTCGGCGTCGGGTGCCGGGGGCGTGAGGTCGACGGCCGCGGCGCGGGATGCCAGCATCCACTCTCCGAGCCACGCACGGTCGGGGTCGCCCGTCGCGACGGCGATGCGGTCGACGGCGATCGACGTGCCGTTGAGGTTGAGCGGCTCGCCCGGACCCCGCACGGCGATCACCTCGATGTCGGGGTCCGACAGCAGGCGCGCAGCCTCGCGACTGAGCGTCGGGTGCCCGAGCACGATGGCGCGTTCGATGCGTCCGCCGAGCTCGGGGTCGCGCAGGAGGGCGCGGTAGCCGTGCACGAGCTGGCGGCCGAAGCGGGCACCGCTGACGATCTCGGCGATGAGCGGCCAGCCGCCGACGTGCGCCAGCTCCTCCGCGTCGGTGCCGGCATCGGCGCCCGCGAGCACGATGGTGCGCGGACCGCGCTCCAGCACGTACGGGGCGTCCTCGGGCTCGGTGGGGACATCGGACTCGCCGATCCCTCCCCCGCCTTGATAGAGGGCTCCGGATGCCTCCTCCTCGGGCTCCGCGTCGACCGGGGGCCCGTCCGGGTCGGGGTCGGCCGCCGTCCGCAGCTCGGCCGCCGGCACGCCGAGCCACGACGGCAGGACACCGGCGAGCGGCTCGCGGTACGGGAGATTCAGGTGCACGGGCCCCGGCGACCATGTGCCCTCGCCGAGCGCCGCGGCGACGGCCGACTCGGCCACGGCGCGCAGCATGACGCTCTGCTCGTGCGTGCCGTCGGCGTCGACCGCCTCGGGCACGGGCAGATCGGCCTCGAACCGCACGGTGGGGGCGAACATGCCGGGCTGGCGGGTGGTCTGATTGGCGCCGACGCCGCGCAGCTCAGGCGGTCGGTCGGCGGTCAGCAGCAGCAGCGGCACACCGGCGTGATGGGCCTCCAGTGCGGCGGGCAGCAGGTTGGCGACGGCGGTGCCCGACGTGCACACGACGACCGCCGGCATCCCGGTCTCGCGTCCGATGCCGAGTGCCGTGAAGCCGGCGACGCGCTCATCCAGGCGCACATGGAGGCGGACGGCGCCGCGGTGCTCGAACTCCGCCGCGACGAGGGCGAGCGCCTGCGAGCGCGACCCGGGGCTGACCACGACGTGCCGCACGCCGAGCTCGACGAGGCGGAACAGCAGGGCGGACGCGGCGTCGGTCGCGGGCGCGGCGTCGATCGCGCGCTCGGCGCTGTGCGGGTCGGTCACGTCAGCCGAGGGCTCCGCGCTGGCCGCGGGCGTCGTCGTCGCCCTCTGCGGGGCGGGCCGGCGGCGTGGCGGGCGGTGTTCCGCCCGTCGCGGCGGCACCGGGCGTCGTGCCGGCTGCGGGGTCCTCGGATGCCGCCGGCCGGGCCGGCGGGTTCCACTTCGGGTCGTCGTCCTCGGAGTCGAGGGCCGCGAGCTCCTCCTCCAGGCGGCGGATGCGCTCGTCCTGGTCGCTGATCGAGCCGAGCGTGCCGAGGAACTCCGGGTCGTCATCGGGCGCACGGCGCAGCACGGCGACCGAGCCGCGGGCGCGACCCACGGCGAGCCACAGGATGCCGCCCAGCACCGGCAGCAGGACCACGATCAGCACCCAGACCGGCTTGCTCACGCCGCGATGGCGGATCGGAGGCTGGATGGCGCAGTCGACGATGGTGAAGACCCAGAACACTGTCGCCACCAGGGCCAGAATGAGCAGCCCACGAGCCATGCCACCATCCTAGGCGGGACCGGGCCCGTCCGGGCGGCGAGGGGGCCCTCCGTGACGGAAACGTAGGATGGACGGGTGAAAGCACGCTCCGCCATCGTCTACTCGGTTCTGCGACTGCTGGCGTTCCTCGTGCCGTTCGGCATCATGATGCTGTTCCCGATCATGCGTGAGTACTACTGGCTCGCCGCCATCTTCGCCGCCCTCATCGGGCTGAGCCTGTCGGTGCTGTTCCTGCGCAAGCCGCTCGAAGACGTCACGACCGGTCTCGCCGACCGCCGCGCGAAGGCGCGCAGCGCCGCGACCGACGAAGAGGCCGAGGACGCCGCGGCCGACGCCGCCGCGGCCGAGCCCGGCACGGAGAGCCCCGAGACCCCCCAGGCCTGACGCCCCGCCCTCGGGCGGACGGGATGCCGCGGGCCGCGGCATCCCGATCACGCGGGCCTCAGCCGATGAAGGCCCACATGAGGAACGCGCCGTAGGCGACCGACGTCAGCGACGTGAGGCCGAGGGCGACGACCAGCTCGCGAGGGTCGCGGTACATCCAGACGATGATCATCGCGGGGATCCCCGCGAGCAGCGCGAGGAGCGTCAGCCACGCGATCGGGTAGCCGATCCATGCGAGGAACGCGGCGATGAGGAACGCGACCACCAGGAACACGGTGAACAGCACCTGCGTCGCGCGGCGGCCGATCAGCACCGTGAGGGTCTTCTTGCCGGCCGTGCGGTCCTGGTCGATGTCGCGCAGGTTGTTGGCCAGCAGCACGGCGCACGCGATGAGACCGGCACCGACGGCGCCGAACCACGCCTCCTGCGGGAGGGCCAGCGCCTGCACCCACGTCGTGCCGAGCGTCGCGACGAGGCCGAAGAACACGAACACGAAAAGCTCGCCGAGGCCGTAGTACCCGTACGGGCGTTTGCCGCCGGTGTAGAACCAGGCGGCGATGATGCACACGGCGCCCACCGCGATGAGCCACCACTGTTGCGTGCGGATCGTGATCGCAAGCCCGGCGAGCGCGGCGATCGCGAAGAACGCCAGCGCCACGAGGAGCACGGTGCGCGGCTTGGCGCGGCGGCTGGCGGTCAGGCGCGACGGGCCGACGCGGAAGTCGTCGGTGCCGCGGATGCCGTCGCTGTAGTCGTTCGCGTAGTTGACGCCGATCTGGAGCGACACCGACACGATGAGGCAGAACAGCGCGATCACCCAGTGGAGCACGTCGGTCACGATGATCGCGGCGCCCGTGCCGATCAGGATCGGCGTGATCGCGAGCGGCAACGTGCGCAGGCGCGCCGCGCCGATCCAGTCGCGAACCGTCGCCTTCTCGACGTGTGCGGGGTCGCGGGAGACGTGCGCCTTCTGCGGGTTGCCGCGCGACTGCTGCTTCTTCGGGCCCGCGGTCTTGCGCTTCTTGCTGGGGGTTCCTGCCACGAGAGCACATCATAGGACGTCCGTTTGTGGCGGAGTGCGTGTCGACCCCCGTGGCGGATGTCGGCGGCGGCGCGGAGGATGGGCGGCATGCTGAGCATCGGATCCACCGTCCTGACCGTGGAAGACATCGGGCGCGCCGGCGACTTCTGGCGGGCGGCCCTGGGCTACGTGAACCGGCGCGAGCCGAGCGAGGACTGGGTGATCCTCGATCCACCGGGCAAGGCGCACTGGGCGGCGTCCGGGGCCAGCCTCGCGCTGTCGGTCACCGGCTACCCGCAGCACTACCCGCCGCGCATCCACCTCGACCTGTACGCGGAGGATCAGACCGCCGAGGTGCAGCGGCTGCTCGCACTCGGCGCCCGCGAGGTGGACTGGGACCGCTACCCCGAAGGGGCGGACTGGGTCGTGCTCGAAGACACCGAGGGCAACCGCTTCTGCGTCGTCGAGACGGGGCCGTACCCGCAGTCCTAGCCCGTCAGTGCAGCGCGGCGACGGCGCGCCGGATCGCCTCGCGGTCGGGTTTGCCCGAGGGCAGCGTCGCCAGCTCGTCGACGATCACGAGCCGCGCGGGCCGCGCGTGCGGGCCGATCTCGGCCTGCACGGCAGCGCGCGCCTCGTCGAGCTGGACGGACTCGCTCCGGCGCAGCGCCTCGCCGCGGGAGGCGACGATGACGGATGCCTCGCCCCAGCGGGCGTCGGGGACCCCGACGACCACGGCGGTGTCGAGGCCGGGCACCGACCGCACGATGCGCTCGACGCGGTCGAGCGAGATGTTGACGCCGCCCGAGACGATCACGTTGTCGATGCGGCCGCGGATGCGCAGCACCCCGTCCTCGAAGAGGCCCGCGTCGCCGGTGCGGTACCAGCGGGTCCCGTCGGACTCGCGCACGAACGAGGCGGCCGTGAGTTCCTGGTCGCCCAGGTAGCCGTCGGCGAGGGTCGGCCCCGCCACCTGCACCTCGCCGCGGGCGATGCGCACCTGCACGCCCCGCAGCGGCACGCCGTCGTACACGCAGCCGCCGCTGGTCTCGGTGGACCCGTACGTGCGCGCGATGCGGGCACCCGCCGCCTCGGCACGCTCCAGGGTGGCGGCAGGCAGCGCCTGGCCGCCGATGAGGATGCGCTCGAACGAGCGCAGTGCGGCAAGGATGTGGGGGTCGTGGTCGGCGGCGTCGAGCAGCTTCGACAGCTGCGCCGGCACCAGAGACGTGTAGGTGGGCACGCGTTCGCCGCCCACCGACGACGTCATCGTGAGCGCGGCGGCGGCGAAGGCCTGCGGAGTGAACGAGCCTGACAGGATCGCGGGCTCGCGGTCGGCGACCAGCGAGCGCACCAGCACCTGCAGCCCGGCGACGTAGCTCGCCGGCAGCGCCAGCAGCCACGCACCGTCGCCGATGCGGTCCGCGGTCGCCAGGGCGCTCGCGGTGAGGCAGTCGCGCGTCAGCACGACGCTCTTGGGCACACCGGTGGAGCCCGACGTCGTCACGACCACGGCAGTGCCCGGCCGCACCTCGGACGGCACGCGATCGACCATGCCCAGTCCGAGCGCGGGTCCGGCGCCGTGCAGCGCACCGCGCAGCGCCCGCAGGATCTCGCGCGGGTCGTCGCCGACGACGGGTTCGAGCTTCATCGCGTCAGTAGTGCCACGGGTAGGGCGACCAGTCGGGGTCGCGCTTCTCCAGGAACGAGTCGCGGCCCTCGACCGCCTCGTCGGTGCCGTACGCGAGGCGCGTCGCCTCGCCGGCGAACACCTGCTGCCCGACCATGCCGTCGTCGACGGCGTTGAACGCGAACTTCAGCATGCGGATGGCCGTCGGCGACTTGGTGAGGATCGTCCGGGCCATCGCCACGGCTTCCCGCTCGAGCTCCGCGTGCGGCACGACCCGGTTGACGGCGCCCATCTCGTACGCGCGCTCGGCCGAGTACTCCTCGGCGAGGAAGAACACCTCGCGGGCGAACTTCTGCCCGATCTGCCGGGCGAAGTACGCCGAGCCGTAGCCGGCGTCGAAGGAGCCCACGTCGGCGTCGGTCTGCTTGAAGCGGCCATGCTCGGCGGAAGCGATCGACAGGTCGCACACGACGTGCAGCGAGTGCCCGCCGCCGGCCGCCCACCCGGGGACCACGGCGATCACGACCTTCGGCATGAAGCGGATCAGCCGCTGCACCTCGAGGATGTGCAGGCGCCCGGCGCGTGCCTGGGCCTCGGCACCGACCGACTCCTCCGACTCGGAGTACTTGTACCCGTCACGACCGCGGATCCGCTGGTCGCCGCCGGAGCAGAACGCCCAGCCGCCGTCCTTCGGGCTCGGGCCGTTGCCGGTGAGCAGCACGACCCCGATGCGCGGGTCCTGGCGGGCGATGTCGAGCGCGCGGTACAGCTCGTCGACCGTGTGCGGCCGGAACGCGTTGCGCACCTCGGGCCGGTCGAACGCGATGCGCGCGATGCGTCCGTCCTTCGATACATGCGAGGTGATGTCGGTGTAACCGCCGTCGGGGGCGCCGGGGGCCGGCGACCATTCGGTCTCGTCGAACAGTTCCGAAACGCTCACCCGCCCAGCCTACGGCGGGGCGGCGGCGCGCGTCATACGGGCGTCATCCGGAACCGGACAGGGGATGCCGCCGACTACCCTTGATCGGTGACCTCGACTCTTCGCACCCTGGCCGTGGCCGCGGCGTCCGCCGCTCTGCTGATCACCCTCGCCGCCTGTTCGTCCCCGTCGCCCGACCCGACGACGTCCGCTTCGCCGGAGGCGTCGACGGCGGCCTCGCTCGCGGTGGAGCACGCGTGCGACGGCGACGAGGGCGTCACGGTCGTCGTCGACGCGAGCGCACTCGGCGACGCTGACGACGTGTCGAACACGTGGTGCGTGAGCGCCGACGACACGATCGTCGCCGCCGAAGCCTTCGCCGCCACCGACATCACCACCGAGGGCACCGACCAGTACGGCGACCAGGTGGTGTGCCGCGTCAACGGCCTGCCCGCCGAGGACGAGGCGCTGACCGCCGACGACGGCTCGGAGTACTTCGAGAAGTGCGAGACCATGCCCGCCGCGTTCGCGTACTGGTCCCTGTGGGTCAAGCCCGCCGGCGGCGAGTGGAACTACGCGGAAGAGGGTCTGGCGACCCAGCCGCTCGAGCCCGGCGACGCCGTCGAGCTGCTCTTCACCCTCAACGGCGAGCCGGCCGCTCCCGCGTCATGATCCTCCGGCCCGGGCCCCTGCGGGCGGCGGCGGTCCTCGCCGCCGGCTTCGTGGCGGCCCGGGTCGTCTACCGCATCCTGTTCCACGGGGCCGATGGCGCAGGGACCGTGCTGCTGCCGCTGCCCGCGGTGCGCCTCGCGCGGCCGTTCGCGCACGTCGTGCTGCTCGGCCCCGTCACGACGGACGGGCTCGTGGATGCCGCGGCCAGTGCGCTCCCGATCGCCCTCGCGATCCTCGCCTTCGGCGTGCTGAACTCCCTCGTCGACCTGCACCGCGTGTTCGCCCGCGCGTCGCGGCGAGGACCCCTGCGCGGCGTCGCCCGCGCGCTCGCGATCGCGTGGGCGACGCTCCCCTCGCTCGCCGACGGCGCCCGCGCCGTGCGGTTCGCGCAGCGTCTGCGCGGCGAGCGCGGCGGCGTGCGCCTGCTCCTCCCCCTGCTGCAGCGCACGCTCGAGCGCGCCGGACACGTCGCTGCCGCCCTCGAGCTGCGCGGTTTCGCCGGGCGCGGGCTCGACGGCGACTGCCTCGCGCCCGTCGAGGCGCACGACGTGGCCGCCGGTTTCGCCGGAGGGGATGCCGCGGCCGCCGGCATCCGTCTCCCCTCCGCTCTGACGCTCGAAGCCGGCACCCTCACCCTCGTGTCGGGGGCGACCGGTTCGGGCAAATCGACCCTGCTGCGGGCGATCGCGGGACTGCACACGCACACCGACGGCGGGTGGCTCGCCGGGACGCTGCGGGTCGTCGGGCACGACCGCGCGGCGGTGCCCCCGCGGGACCTGGCGCAGCGGGTCGGGGTGGTGCTGCAGCACCCGCGCGAAGCGTTCGCGACCGAGCGCGTGCGCGACGAGGTCGGCCTGGCGCTCGAGCTGCGTGGCGTCGCCCGCGTGATCGTCGAGGCCCGGGTCGCCGACGTCGCCCAGCGCATCGGCATCACTCGTCTGCTCGACCGTCCGACGCGCGGTCTGTCTGCCGGCGAGGCGACGCTCGTCGCGATCGCCGCGGCGATCGTCGAGCACCCCATTCTGCTGCTCGTCGACGAGCCGCTCGCCGACCTCGACGCCGACGCCCGGGTGCGCGTCGCCGGGCTGCTGGGCTCGCTCGCGCACGAGGCCGGCATGTGCGTCGTCGTCGCCGAGCATCGCGTCGCCGCCCTGGCGGCGGTCGCGGACGACGTGCTGCGGATCGAGGACGGCACCGTGCACCCGGTGCCTGCGGCGGAGGTCGCCCGGCAGGTCGCGGTCCCTGCGACGGCGGTTGCTCCGCAGGCCCCCCGCGACCTGCCCGGGGAGCCCGTGCTCCGGGCTCGCGGCATCACCGTGACGCACCGCGGCACGGTGGCGGTGGCCGGTGCCGACGTCGACCTGCGGCCCGGCGAGGTCGTCGCGCTGACCGGGCCGAACGGCGCCGGCAAGTCGAGCCTGCTCGCGGCGCTCGCCCTGCCCGCCCGTGGCTCGGACGTCCTGGCCGCCGGGCGGGTGGCCCTCGTCCCGGACGCCTCGGACGACCTGTTCGTGTACGACACGGTCGCCGCGGAGTGCGCCCGTGCGGACCGGCATGGGTCGACGCGCCACGCTTCGTCTCGCTGGCGCTCGCTCAGCGCCCGAGAGCCGGAGCCCCGGACGCTGAGCGAGCGAGGAGCGCACGCGCCCAGCGCCCGAGAGCCGGACTCCCGGACGCTGAGCGAGCGAGGCCGGCTTTCACTCAGCGCCCAAGGCCCGGACTCCCGGACGCTGAGCGAGCGAGGCACGAGCGAGACGAAGCGCAACCAGGGCACGGGAGAGCACCTCGGCACCGCCGCGCGCTTCGCCGGGTTCCTCGGCCTGGATCCGGACGGCCCCGAGGTCGCGGAACGACTGGCGCGGCATCCCCTCGATCTCTCGGCCGGGGAGCGGCGCTGCCTGGCGCTCGCCGTCCAGCTCGCGACCCACCCGCGCGTGATGCTCGTGGACGAGCCGACGCGCGGCCTCGACCCCGCCGCCCGCGCCGTCGTGTGGGCGGCGCTCATGTCGCTCGCCGACGACGGCACGGCGGTGCTCGTCGCCTCGCACGAGCCGGAGGTCGCCGCACACGCCGACAGCGTCCTGGTGATGCGCGACGGGGTGCTGACGGCTGCCGCTCCCGTTCCTGCGCCCCCGCGCGTGCAGGGAATTCAGGAGAATCGCACGCCGCCGCCGCGCGAGGCGCGGAATCCCGCGGGGGCCCCGGCCCCGACCACCGGATCTCCTGAATTCCGCACGCGACCGGCCCGGCCGCCGGCCTCCCGTCCCCCGCTGCTTCCGGTCGCGGCGCTCGTCGCGGCGAACCTGGTGGCGCTCGGCGCGTTCTGCTGGCCCCTCGTGGCGACGGCGGTGCCCGCGCAGGCTCACTCCGCCGTGCCCGTCGCGGCACTCGCCCTCGCGCCGCTGGCGGTGCTCGTGGTGATCGCGACGCTCGACGGCACCGTCCGGTCGGCGCACATGCTAGCGCTGCTCGGGACCCTCGCCGCGATCGGCGCGGCGGTGCGCATCGCGAGCACCGGCGTCGGCGGCGTCGAGGCCGTGTTCGTGCTGCTGATCCTCGCCGGACGCGCATTCGGCGCCCGCTTCGGAATGCTGCTCGGCATGGCCTCGATCGCCCTGTCGACACTCGTCACCGGCACGTTCGGCCCGTGGACGCCGTTCCAGATGTTCGCGTGCGCCTGGGTGGGCGCAGGCGCCGGCCTGCTCCCCCGGCTGCGCTCGCGCGCGGGCGAGATCGCGCTGCTGTCGGTCTACGGCGTCGTCGCGTCGTACGTCTTCGGGCTCATCATGAACCTCTGGTACTGGCCCTTCGCCGTCGGCTATGGCACGGGCATCTCGTACGACGGCTCGGCGCCGCTCGGCGTCAACCTCTCGAGCTTCCTGCTGTACTCGCTGGTCACCTCGACCCTCAGCTGGGACACCCTCCGCGCCGTCACGACCGTGGCGGGCCTGGTCGTCATCGGCCGTCCGGTGCTCGCCGCCCTGCGGCGCACGAAGCCGCTGCAGCCCGCGACGGCACACACCCTCCCGGCTCGCGAGCCCGCTCGCCGCTGACCTCAGGAGAGGGGGATGCCGCGGCCGTCGGCATCCCCTCCCCCGATGTCAGCGAGTCAGACCGAGAAGTACTTCGCCTCGGGGTGATGGAAGACGAACGCGTCGGTCGACTGCTCGGGGTGCAGCTGCAGCTCCTCGCTGAGCTCGACGCCCATGCGCTCGGGGCGCAGCAGATCGACGACCTTGCGGCGGTCCTCCATGTCGGGGCACGCCGGGTAGCCGAGCGAGAAGCGGGCGCCGCGGTACTCGAGCTTGAACAGGCCGGCCGTGTCGGTCGGGTCCTCCGCCGAGAAGCCGAGCTCGGAGCGGATGCGGGCGTGCCAGAACTCGGCGAGCGCCTCGGTCAGCTGCATCACGAGACCGTTGAGTTCGTAGTAGTCGCGGTATCTGTCCTCGGCGAAGAGCTTCGCGGTGACCTTGTCGATCGCCGCGCCCGCGGTCACGAGCTGCACCGGCAGCACATCGACCTGGCCCGACTCGCGCGCGCGCACGAAGTCCGACAGGCACAGGTGGCGGTCGCGTCGCTGGCGCGGGAAGTGGAAGCGCAGCCGGTCGGTGCCGATCGGGCCGCCCGAGCCGCCATCGGGCGCGAGCAGGCCGGGCACCCCCAGCACGCCGGTCGGGTCGTCGGCGTGATGCAGCACGACCAGGTCGTCACCCTCCGACACGACCGGGAAGAACCCGTACGCCACCGACGCGTCGAGCATGCCCTCCGCGAGGATGCGGTCGAGCCAGTAGCGCAGCCTCGGCCGCCCCTCGGTCTCGACGAGCTGCTCGTACGAGAGACCGTCCTCGCCGCGGCCGGGCTTCAGGCCCCACTGGCCCATGAACGTCGCGCGCTCGTCGAGGAACGCGGCGTAGTCCTGCAGCGCGATGCCGCGCACGATGCGGGTGCCCCAGAACGGCGGCGTCGGGACCGGGTTGTCGGCGGCCACATCCGAGCGCGCGGGCATGGCCTCGGGCTCGGTCAGCGTGAGCTTGGAGCCGGCGGCGTGCCGGCGCTTCTTGAGCTCGGGCAGGCCGACCGAGTCGGGTGAGGCCCCGCGGGCGATCTTGACGAGCGGTTCCATGAGCGCGAGCCCCTCGAACGCGTCGCGGGCGTAGCGCACCTCGCCGTCGAACAGGCCCGCGAGGTCGTCCTCGACGTACGCGCGGGTGAGCGCCGCGCCGCCGAGGATCACCGGCCACTTCGTGCCGAGACCGCGGGCCGTGAGCTCCTCGAGGTTCTCCTTCATGACGACCGTCGACTTCACGAGCAGACCCGACATGCCGATGACGTCGGCGTCGTGCTCCTCGGCCGCGGCGATGATGTCGGCGATCGGCTGCTTGATCCCGAGGTTGATCACCTCGTAGCCGTTGTTGGTGAGGATGATGTCGACGAGGTTCTTGCCGATGTCGTGCACGTCGCCGCGGACGGTCGCCAGCACGATGCGCCCCTTGCCCGAGGCATCGGACTTCTCCATGTGGGGCTCGAGCAGCGCGACGGCGTTCTTCATGACCTCGGCCGACTGCAGCACGAACGGCAGCTGCATCTCACCGGCGCCGAACCGCTCGCCGACGATCTTCATGCCCTCCAGCAGGTGGTCGTTGATGATGGCGAGCGGCGCCATGCCTTCGGCGCGCGCGAGGTCGAGGTCGGCCTCCAGGCCCTTGCCCTCGCCGTCGATGATGCGCCGCTGGAGGCGCTCGCCCGTCGGCAGCGCGGCGAGCTCGGCGGCTCGCTGGTTGCGCAGAGCGGCGGTGTCGACGCCCGCGAACAGGTCGAGCATGCGTGCCAGCGGGTCGTACGTGACGTTGCCGTCGGCATCGTACTCGCGCCGGTCCCACACCAGGTCGAGCGCGACCTGGCGCTGCTCGTCCGAGATCGACGCGAGCGGCACGATCTTGGCGGCATCGATGATGCCGCTGGTGAGCCCGGCCTCGACCGCTTCGTGCAGGAAGGCCGAGTTCAGCACGCTGCGCGCCGCCGGGTTGAGGCCGAACGACACGTTCGAGACACCGAGGGTGGTGTTGATGCCCGGGTACAGGGCGGAGATGCGGCGGATCGCCTCGATCGTCTCGATGGCGTCGCGGCGGGTCTCCTCCTGCCCGGTGGCGATCGGGAAGGTCAGGCAGTCGACGATGATGTCGCTCACCCGCATGCCCCAGTCGCCCACCAGCTCGTCGACGAGCCGCGACGCGATGCGGACCTTGTCGTCGGCCGTGCGCGCCTGGCCCTGCTCGTCGATCGTCAGCGCGATGACGGCGGTGCCGTGCTCCTTGACCAGCGGCATGATGCGCCCGAATCGGGATGCCGCACCGTCGCCGTCCTCGTAGTTCACGGAGTTCACGACCGGGCGCCCGCCGATCAGCTCCAGGCCTGCCTGGATCACGCGCGGCTCGGTCGAGTCGACGACGAGCGGCAGCGTCGAGGCGCTCGCGAGGCGCGACACGACCTCGCGCATGTCGGCGGCGCCGTCGCGGCCGACATAGTCGGTGCAGACGTCGAGCAGGTGCGCGCCCACGCGGATCTGGTCGCGGGCGATCTCGACGCAGTCGTCCCAGCGGCCCTCGAGCATCGCCTCGCGGAACGCCTTCGACCCGTTGGCGTTGGTGCGCTCGCCGATCGCGAGGTACGACGCGTCCTGCTGGAACGACACGTGCTGGTACAGCGATGCCACGCCCGGGTCGAGCTCCGGTCCGTGCACGACGCGGGCGGCGGGGCCGCCGACCGGACGCAGCCGCTCGACGACGGCGGCGAGGTGCTCGGGCGTCGTGCCGCAGCATCCGCCGATCAGCCCGAGGCCGAACTCGCGCACGAACTGCTCGTGCGCCGTCGCGAGCTCCGCGGGCGACAGCGGATAGTGGGCGCCGTTCGCGCCGAGCACAGGAAGGCCCGCGTTGGGCATGCACGCGATCGGCACCGTGGCGTGCTTCGACAGGTGCCGCAGGTGCTCACTCATCTCGGTCGGGCCGGTGGCGCAGTTGAGGCCGATGGCGTCGACGCCGAGCGGCTCGATCGCGGTGAGGGCAGCGCCGATCTCGGACCCCATCAGCATGGTGCCGGTGGTCTCGACCGTCACCTCGACGAAGATCGGAAGACGGATGCCGCGGCTCACGATCGCCTGGCGGCAGCCGTTGATGGCGGCCTTGGTCTGCAGCAGGTCCTGGCTGGTCTCGACCAGGAACGCGTCGGCGCCGCCGTCGATCAGGCCCTCGGCCTGCAGCGCGAACGTCTGCTTCAGGTTGTCGTACGTGGTGTGGCCGAGGCTCGGGAGCTTCGTGCCCGGCCCCATCGAGCCGAGCACCCACCGCTCGCGGCCGTCGGCCGCTTCGGCCGCCTCGACGCGCTCGCGCGCGATGCGGGCGCCCTTCTCGGCGAGCTCGGCGATGCGGTCGACGATGCCGTAGTCGTCGAGGTTCGACCAGTTCGCACCGAACGTGTTCGTCTCGACCGCATCGACGCCGACCTCGAGGTACGCGTCGTGGATCGCGCCGACGACGTCGGGGCGCGACACGTTGAGGATCTCGTTGCAGCCTTCGAGCCCCTGGAAGTCGCCCTCGATGGTGAGATCGTGGCGCTGCAGCATCGTGCCCATGGCGCCGTCCGCGATCACGACACGGTTGCGCACCGCGTCGAGCAAGCGCTCCGCGCGCTCGGGGCGGGGCACACCGTCGATGTCGAGGGCGAAGCGTGGGGCGAGCGAAACGGCGGTCACCCCGCGATTTTAGTCGCGCGGCGACCTCCGGGCCCCGTCCGTGACGGACACCTCTGGCCCCGCCGCACCCGGGCGCACAGCATCCCGCCCCTCTTCTCTCCCGTCGAGTACGTGCGGTATCGCCGAATCAGCATGACTCCGACGTCAACGACGTGCAGTCTCGGCGGGAACCTGCGCACTCGACGCCAGAGTGCCGACGCGAGCGCGCAGCGCGGGTGCGGGCGTCAGGCGTTCTTGCCGTCGCGCCAGCGCAGCCAGGACTCGACGAGGTCGAAGTCGAAGTCGGGGCCGCGGAAGCCGAAGGTGATGAGGCGCGCACCGGCGTCGTAGAGCGCGTCGGCGTGCTCGACGCCGTGACCGTAGACCTCGTTCGAGATCACGAGGTTCGCGGTGTCGCGCTCCTCGCGCTCCCCCCAGCGCTCGATGACCTCGACCTTGTGCGCGATCTCCTCCGGCCGCACGAAGCTGTGCCAGATGTCGGCGTGACGCGCGACCAGCCGCAGCGTCTTCTGCTCGCCCTTGCCGCCGATCATGACCGGGATCCTGCGCGTGGGCTGCGGGTTGAGCTTCGCCCAGCGGGCCTCGACGCGCTCCAGGCCGGCGGCGAGGTCGTTCAGACGCGAACCCGGGGTGCCGAACTCGTAGCCGTACTCCTCGTAGTCGCGCTCGAACCACCCGGCGCCCGTGCCGAAGATGAAGCGGCCGGTGTCGCCGCCCTTGGCCGAGATGTGGTCGATCGTGCGGGCCATGTCGGCCTGCAGGTCGGCGTTGCGGTAGCTGTTGCAGTTGACCAGGGCGCCGAACTCGACGCGCTCGGTCTGCTCCGCCCAGGCGCCGAGCATCGTCCACGACTCGAAGTGCAGGCCGTCGGGGTCCCCCGACAGGGGGAAGAAGTGATCCCAGTTGAAGAGGATGTCGACGCCGAGGTCCTCGAGCCGGCGGACGGCGTCGCGGATCCCGTCGTACGGGGTGTGCTGAGGCTGGATCTGCACGCCGAAGCGCACGGGAATGTCGAGGAGGGGCATGGGGAAAGACTAGGGCCGGCCGGAGGGGTGCCTCCTCGTTTGAGGAGATCTGCCGACATGCGGACCCGATCGCACGATCGGGTCCGCATCCGGGCAGTGGTCCTCAGTCGAGGACCGCCGAGGCGCGCCGCGCCCTGGCCGCCTTGAGGGCGGCGTCCGTCGTGTCCCAGATCGCGACCGCGACGATCGCGAACCCGATGATCGCGGCGATGATGGTCTGCACCTCGGCGCCGTCGGAGCCCTCGATGATCGTCGGGAAGAAGTCGGGGTTGAGGAGCCGGCCGGTCCCGAGCAGCCACAGTGCCGGCACCGCGATGAGGAGGTTCAGGATGCCGTTGGCCACGGCCAGCGGCACGGTCCAGCGTCCGACGCCGTACACCGCGATCGCCAGCACCGCCTCCAGCGCCATCACGGCGAACAGCGCGGTGATCCACCACGGCCACAGCCCGTCGTCGAGGAAGGACAGCCCGGGCTCGGTGGGGACGAGGCCGATGAAGTGGTCCCACAGCACGACGCCGGCCATGATCAGCAGGAACGCGATCGAGGCGATCATGTCGCCGAGCCCGGCACCGCGCTGGCGCGGCTCGGGCAGCCGGTCGGGGGTCCAGGGACCGGTTTCCATCGACTCGTGGCCCGTGCGCTCCAGGACGACGAAGACGAGCGTCGTCCAGAACGTGACGTGGAGGGCGGCGGTCAGCACGGCCACGACGGCGCTGCCGATCGTCTCGCCCACCGTCGCGCCGCTGAGGACCTGGCCGAGGGCGACGCCGAACGCCGCGCACGGCAGGACGATCCACAGCAGCAGCTTGAGCAGGCGCCACCAGTCGAGGTAGTAGCGGGGTCCGATCAGGTGCAGCTGGCGGCCGGTGTAGCCGGCGGCCAGCAGGTCGGGGTCGCCGAGGTTGGTGAGGACGGCGCGTTCGGCGGACTCGGGGTCGGCGCCTTCGGCGATGCGCGCCTCGATCTGGTCGTCGATGGAGCCGCGCAGCTCGGTGGCGAGATCGGCGCGCTGGTCCTCGCGGACGGTCCGCATCGCGGCATCGACGTAGCGGTCGGTGAGGGTGTCGGTGGTCATGGCGTTCTCCCTGGTGTTCACAGGTCGTCGGTGTCGAGGCCGTCGATCGCGGTCGCGATCGCGTGGAAGTCGTCGGTCAGCGCGCCGGCGAGGCGTGTGCCGGCGGCACTGGTGCGGTAGAACTTGCGGGGTCGCGCCTCGTCGGTGTTCCACTCGCTCGTCAGGAACCCCTGCTTCTCGAGGCGGCGCAGCAGCGGGTACAGCGTGTTCGCATCGGTGGGGAAGCCGCGGTCCCCGAGCTCTTCGAGCAGCCCGTAGCCGTAGCCGGGCGTCTCGAGGAGGCGCAGGCAGGCCAGCACGACCGTGCCGCGCCGCAGCTCCTGCAGGTGCGTCTCGAGGATCTCGGATTCGCTCATGTCTCACACTGTACTGTGTGTCACACACTATAGTCAACAGCACATCAATGTTTTCTCGCGCAGGTTGCAGGATGGACGCGTGAGCCCCGACGCCGCCCTCCCTCCGCTCGACGAGATCCTCCGCACCGCACGGGTGGTGGCACTGCCGCTCGCGACCCGCTTCCGCGGCATCGACGTCCGCGAGGCCCTGCTGTTCGAAGGCCCCGAGGGCTGGTCCGAGTTCTCCCCCTTCGCCGAGTACGACGACGCCGAGTCCGCCGCGTGGCTGTCGGCCTCGATCGAGGACGCGTGGATGCCGCGCCCCGAACCGCTCCGCGACACGGTCGGGGTCAACGCGACCGTGCCGGCCGTGCCCGCCGCCGCGGTGCCGGGCGTGCTCGCGAGATTCGACGGATGCCGGACGGCCAAGGTGAAGGTCGCCGAACCCGGACAGCGTCTGGCCGACGACATCGCCCGTGTGCGCGCCGTGCGCGAGAGCATGGGACCCGAGGGCCGCGTGCGCATAGACGCCAACGGCGGCTGGAACGTCGACGAGGCCGAACGCGCCCTGCACGCACTGGCCGAGTTCGACCTCGAGTACGCCGAGCAGCCGTGCGCGAGCGTCGACGAGCTCGCCGAGCTGCGGGGACGGGTGAAGTACATGGACATCCCCATCGCGGCCGACGAGAGCGTCCGCAAGGCGGACGACCCCCTCGCGGTCGCGCGCGCCGGTGCCGCCGACCTGCTCGTCATCAAGGTGCAGCCGCTCGGAGGAGTTCGCCGCGCGCTGGCGATCGTGGCCGAGGCGGGACTGCCGGCGATCGTGTCGAGCGCCCTCGACACCTCCGTCGGGCTGTCGATGGGCGTCGCGCTGGCCGCAGCCCTCCCCCGCCTCGACTACGACTGCGGCCTCGGCACGGCGTCGCTGTTCACCGCCGACGTCGCGGAACCTCCGCTGGCGCCGCAGGAGGGGATGCTGGCGGTCGGCCGCGTGACCCCCGATGAGTCACTGCTGGCAGAGCACGCCGCGCCCGTCGAGCGTCGACAGTGGTGGCTCGACCGCGTGGCTCGCTGCTACGACGTGCTCGCCGTGCGGGACCGAGGCTGACCGTCCGGCCGGGGCGTTTCGTCTCGCTCGTTCCTCGCTCGCTCAACGACCGTGCCGGTCGTTGAGCGGAGGGCGCGCTGGCGCGCGCAGACGAAACGCGTCGGTCAGACCGGGTCGACGAGGGCGGTCGCGAGCCGGGCGGTGCGCTCGTTGACGAGGGTGTGTGCCTCCTCGGCGGCGAGTCCGGTCATGACGGCGAACGCCGACGTGTCTTCCCACGTCTGGATGATGAGGCCTGCGAACTCGGTCGCGGGCACGCGCAGCCGGAACCCGTAGGTCTGCGCGAGGCTCTCGATGAACGAGCCCACTCGCTCGACGAGCCCGGTCTGCCAGGCGATGTAGGTCTGCGCCAGGCGCGGGTCCCGCATGGCGCGCGTGCGGATCTCGCTCGTGAGCAGGATGCCCTGCTTCTTGTCGAACGCCGCGTCGAGCAGCTGACGCACCAGCGCGCCGGGCTCGAGGTCCTCGCCTCGGGCCTGCAGCACCGCAACGCGCTCGGCGACCTCGTCGATCTTCTCGCCGGCGACGCGCTCGGTGAGCGCGAGCATCAGCTCGTCCTTCGTCTCGAAGTTGGAGTAGAACGCCCCGCGCGTGAAACCCGCGCGCTCGCAGATCGCCTCGACGGCGGCGGCGTCGACGCCGACCTCGGCGAAGACGAGGGCCGCGGCATCCAGCAGCTTCTGCCGTGTCGCCTCGCGACGGGGGGACGTGACGGCACTGTCTGCCGTCTGGGTGTCGGTCATGGTTCTCCTCTCCGCCAGTCTCACACGGACTACTCAGGTTCGGGCGGCGAACCCGCCTTACGATACACTCATGTATCCGATACAGCGCTGTATCGACAGTTCCCGAACCTCTCACCCGTGATCCCGGAGGATGCGCTGTGTCGACTGTCCTGTATGCGCTCGGCCGCTGGTCGTACCGCCACCCATGGCGCGTGCTCGTCTCGTGGCTGCTGCTGCTCGCACTGGCCGGCGCCGGCGCCGCGGTGTTCATGAAGGGCACCGACAACTCGTTCACGATCCCCGGCACCGAGGCCCAGGAGGGCATCGAGCTGCTGGACCGCAGCTTCCCGCAGGCCAGCGGCACCAGCGCGCAGATGGTGGTGGTCGTCGCGGACGGTGACGACGTCACCGCCGACCCCTACAAGAGCGACATCGGCGACGCCGTGTCGCAGTTCGAAGACATCGACGGCGTGATCGCCGTGACCGACCCGTACGACGAGATGGTCAGCGGCATGGTCGCCGACGACGAGTCGGCCGCCATCGTGCGACTGCAGTTCGACGGGCAGTCCACCGACGTCTCGGACGAGACCAAGGCGCAGCTCGAGGACGTCGCCGCCGACCTCCGCGACGAGCTGCCCGCCGGCTCCCAGGTCGCGATGGGGGGCGACCTGTTCTCGATGTCGGTGCCCGCGCTCTCGCTCATCGAAGCAGTCGGCGTGCTGATCGCGTTGTTCGTCCTCATCGTGACGTTCCGCTCGTTCGCCGTGGCTTGGTTCCCGCTCGTCTCGGCACTGATCGGCGTCGGCCTCGCGATCGCACTCATCTACGTCTCGACCGCGTTCGCCTCGATCTCGTCGACCACGCCGATGCTCGCGATCATGCTGGGACTGGCGGTCGGCATCGACTACGCCCTCTTCATCGTCGCCCGACATCAGGACCAGGTGCGCGCCGGAGAAGACCCCGAGGAGTCGGCCGCGCGCGCCACCGGCACCGCCGGCTCGGCCGTCGTCTTCGCCGGAGTGACGGTGCTCATCGCACTCGTCGGCCTCGGCTTCGCGGGCATCCCCTTCCTCACCACGATGGGCATCGCCGCGGCCGTCGCCGTCGCGATCGCCGTCGTGGTCGCGATCACCCTCACCCCCGCGCTGCTCGGGTTCGCGAAGGAGCGCGTCGCCGGGTGGGGCCACGGCAGGAAGCGCCGAGGGATGCCGCTCCCCGGCGCCCGACGGGAAGCCGCCGCCGACGCCACCCAGGCCGACGCCGCCCAGGCTGACGACGCCGAGGCGCGCGACGAGGCGCCGGCCGGCACCCGCCCCGCGACCCGCGCGCAGGCCGTCGCGACACCGGCAGCCAAGAAGCCGAACCGCTGGGTCATGCTCGTGACGAAGCATCCGCTCGTCACCACGCTCGCCGTCGTCATCACGCTCGGCGTCGTCGCGATCCCCGCCGGCAGCCTCGCGCTGGCGCTGCCCAACGCGGGCCAGCAGCCCGAGTCGAGCCAGGCCCGCCAGGCATACGACCTGACCGCCGAGCACTTCGGCCCGGGCGCGAACGGCCCCCTCATCATGACGGGCACGATCGTCACCTCGACCGACCCGCTCGGGCTCATGGCCGACCTCAAGGCCGAGATCGAGAAGGTGCCGGGCGTCAAGGAGGTCGCGCTCGCAACCCCCAACGAGACCGCCGACACCGGGCTCATCCAGATCATCCCCGAGACGGCGCCCGACGACCCCGCCACGGCCGACCTCGTGCGCGCGCTGCGCGACCTCGCGCCCGACCTGCAGGACGAGTACGGCGTCGACCTGCTCGTCACGGGCTTCACGGCCGTCGGCATCGACATCTCCGACCTGCTGGGCGCCGCGCTGCTGCCGTTCGGGATCTTCGTCGTCGGGCTGTCGCTGATCCTGCTCATGATCGTGTTCCGCTCGATCTGGGTGCCGCTGACGGCGGCGCTCGGCTACCTGCTGTCGGTGCTCGCCGCGTTCGGCGTCGTCGCCGCGGTGTTCGAGTGGGGCTGGGGCGCCGACCTGCTGCACGTCGACAAGACCGGCCCGGTCATCAGCTTCATGCCGATCATCCTCATGGGCGTGCTGTTCGGCCTCGCGATGGACTACCAGGTGTTCCTCGTCAGCCGCATGCGTGAGGACTACGTCCACGCGCGCCGCGGTTCGAACGCGAGCGCCGCCGCGCACGCCACGCGCAGCGACCGCGACATCGCGATCGGCGCGGTGCGCTCGGGCTTCACCGCATCGGCGCGCGTCGTGACCGCGGCCGCCGTCATCATGTTCGCCGTGTTCGCCGCGTTCGTGCCCGAGGGCGACTCGTCCATCAAGCCCATCGCGCTGGGTCTCGCCGCCGGCATCGCGATCGATGCGTTCCTCGTGCGCATGACCCTGGTCCCGGCCGTGATGGCGCTCCTCGGCGCCAAGGCGTGGTGGATGCCGCGCTGGCTCGACCGCATCCTCCCCCACTTCGACATCGAGGGCGAGGCCGTCGAGCGCGAGCTCTCGCTGGCCGACTGGCCCGAGCCCGGCACGACCGCGGTCGTCGTCGGCGACGCCGTCGGCGTGCACGCCGACGGCGGGCGCTCGCTCGGCGAGGTCTCGCTGTTCGAAGGCGCGACCTTCCGCGTCGAGCCGGGCGGGACCCTCGTCGCGACCGGCGACCCCCGCGCGACGCGGGCCTTCGCCCTCGTCGCCGCCGGACGACTCGCCCCCGACGACGGCCGCCTGCGCGTGGCCGGGCACCTGCTGCCCGAGCGCGCGGCCTGGGTGCGCGGACACGTCGGCCTCGCGCTGCTCGGCGACGCCGAGGATCGTGTGCAGGAGCTGCGCCGAGCCCTCGCGGGACGCGCCGAACTGGTCGTCATCGACGGGGCCGACGCCCTCGACGCCGCCGAGCGCGACCAGGCCGCCGCGCTGCTGCGCGACGCCACCGCCGCGCTCGCTGCCCGGGCGACCGCCGACCGCGCGCCGGCACTCACCCTCGTCGTGACCTCGCGTACCGACAGCGCCGCCCTGGCGCTCCTCGCCGACGTCCACCGCCCGGACCTGTCCACGCTGACGCTGCAGTCCGGCGTCCCCCACACCCCCACCACCGCAGAGGTGAACGCATGACCCCCAACTGGATCACCACGGCCATCGAGCGCTCGCGCTCCCGCCGCCCGGTGACGTGGCTGACGCTCATCGGCGTCCTGCTGCTGCCCGTCGTCATCGGCGGCATCCTCGTGGCCGCCCTCTACAACCCGACCGAACGGCTCGACAGCCTCACGGCTGCAGTCGTGAACGAGGACGAGCCCGTCACGATCAACGACCAGCTGGTGCCGCTCGGCCGCCAGCTGACCGCCGGACTGGTCGAGGGCTCCGACGACGTCGACAGCAACCTCACCTGGACGATCTCGAACGCGGACGACGCGGCCGCGGGCCTCGCCGACGGCACGTACGCGGCGGTCATCACCATCCCCGAGAACTTCTCGGCGGCGGCGACCTCGACCCAGCCGGGCGAGACCCCCGAGAAGGCGACCATCCAGGTCACGACGCCGCCCGACAGCCTCATCGTCGACGACGCCATCACGGCCCAGGTCGCGTCGGTGGCGGCATCCAGCATGGGCACGCAGCTCTCCGAGGTGTACCTCGAGAACGTGTTCCTCGGCTTCACGACGCTGGGCGACCAGCTCGGCACGGCTGCCGACGGCGCCACGCAGCTCGCCGACGGCGCCACCCAGGCCGCCGACGGTGCGGCTCAGCTGCCGTCGGGCATCACGCAGATCGCCGACGGGAACACGCAGCTCGCGAGCGGAGCGACGCAGCTCGCCGACGGCGCGGCCCAGCTCTCGGGCGGCGCCACGCAGCTGCAGTCGGGCCTGACGACGATCGCCGGCAAGACCCGCGAAGCGGCCTCTGGTGCGCAGCAGCTCGCCGACGGCGTCAACGCCGGCGCCGACCAGCTGGAGCAGACGGGGATCGTGCCGGAGCAGCTGACCGAGGGCGCCGGCCTCTCGGCGCAGGCGTCGGCGGGCGTGCTCCAGATCGCACAGCAGTGCGCCGCGAGCGGCGCAGCACAGGCGTATTGCGACACCCTGCTCGAAGCGGCTACCGGCGCGGATGCCGCAGCCACCGGCGTCTCGGACGGCCTCGCCCAGTTCAACACCGCCGCGACCGCCGAGTTCGTCGGCCAATTCCGCACGATCGGCTCGAGCGTGGCGACGCTGAGCGGTGGTCTGACGCAGATCGCGGGCGGCATCGACCAGTCCGCCGCGGGCGCGGGCGGACTCGCGACCGGGGCGACCGGCATCCAGAACGGCGCGAACGGTCTCGCCAGCGGTTCGGCACAGCTCGCCGACGGTGCGACCCAGGCCGCGTCCGGTGCCACGAGCCTCGCCGACGGCGTGGCTCAGCTCGCCGACGGCACCGCCACCCTGGCCGACGGACTCCACACGGCGTCGACGTCGATCCCCTCGTACACCGACCAGCAGGCGACCGACCTCGCGACCGTCGTCGCCGACCCGGTCGAGACCGACGGCGTCGGCACGTCGCTCTTCGGCGCGTCCGCGATCCCCCTGCTGGCGACGCTCGCACTGTGGTTCGGCGGCCTCGGCACCTTCATCGCCCTCCAGGCGGTGTCGCGCCGCGCGCTCACCTCGCGCAAGCCGTCGGCGCTGCTGGCGCTGCGCGCCTACGCCCCCGCGGCCGGACTCGGCGCGCTGCAGGGCCTGCTCGTCGCGGGCGTCGTGCAGCTGGCCGCGTCGTACTCGTGGGGTGAATGGTGGGCGTTCGCCGCGGTGTGCGTCGTCGCGGGCATCGCCTTCGCGGCCGTCAACCAGGCACTGGTCGCGGTCTTCGGCGGAGCCGGGCGCTGGATCGCGGCCCTCGTGGGCGTGCTCACCGTCGCCACCGGCATCGTCTCGACCGTGCCGAATGTGCTCTCGAGCATCGCCGGCCTCCTGCCGACCTCGGCCGCCTACCAGGGCATGGTCGCGGCGCTCACGTCAGCATCGGGACTCGGCGCGGCGTTCGCCGGACTCGTGATCTGGACCCTCCTGGCCCTCGCCGCGACCATGCTGGCCGTCGCCCGCCGTCGCACCACGTCGGCGCGCGCCCTCCTGAAGACGACGCCCGTCACCGCCTGATCTGCAGGCCTCCACGCCGCCCCGGTCGTCTTCGCGGCCGGGGCGGCGTCGTGTGCGGCATCCCCTCGCTCCCGATGCTGTCGTGTGCGGAGGGGATGCCGCGACGGAGGACCGAACCCCGGCCGCTGATCGTCCCCCGGCGACATCCCGTCCCGTCGTGCACGGAGGCCGGCGCTTGCCGAGGCCGATGGCGCGGGCCAGGATCGAGGCGTGAGCTCCCCCGAACGAGCCGGAACGCCGCAGGGCGACGCGAAGCTTCCGCCGCGCTGGTTCATCCGGACGGCGTGGGTCGTGCACCGGGGGCTGTATCGCGTGACGGGTGGCCGGCTGGGGCTGCGGCATCCGACCCCCGCCGTGTGGGGCATGATGCGGCTGCACACGATCGGGCGCCGGTCCGGCAAGGCGCGCGTCGCGATCCTCGCGTACTTCGAGGACGGCGACGACCTGGTGACCCTCGCGATGAACGGATGGGGCGACCCGCCGCCGGCGTGGTGGCTGAATCTCCAGGCGACACCGACGGCATCGGTCGACCTGCCGGACGGCTCGCGCGACATCGTCGCGCATGCGGCGGAAGGCGCCGAGCGCGAACGCCTGTGGGCGGTCTACCGGACTCTGGACGGCGGCGAGGACCTCGACGCGCACGCGGCGCTCCGCAGCCGCGAGACCCCGGTCGTGGTGCTCTCGCCCGCACGCTGACGAGGAGAGTGCGGGCCGGGTCGGGACGGTCGGGGGACGCCGACCGCGAGCTCACCGGGGTCTGCGGGACGGCCTCGCTCGCCTCCGCGGACGGACTGCTGCGGAAGGACGCGTCAGTTCAGGCCGGAGTACGCGTGCAGGCCCTTGAAGAACATGTTCACGATCGTGAAGTTGAACAGCACCGCCGTGAAGCCGATGATCGACAGCCAGGCCGATCGCGACCCGCGCCAGCCGCGCGTCGCCCGCGCATGGATGTACCCGGCGTAGAGCACCCAGATGACGAACGTCCAGACTTCCTTGGTGTCGAAGCCCCAGTAGCGGCCCCACGCGTCGTTGGCCCAGATCGATCCGGCGATGAGCGTGAACGTCCAGAAGATGAAGCCGATGATCGCGAAGCGGTACGCGAGGGACTCGAGCGCATCGGCGCTGGGGAGCGTGCGGAGGAATCCGGGGCCGGTCTTGACGGCACTGGCGGACGCCTCGGCCGTCGCCGCGACGGCGACCTTCCGCTCGCGTCTGGCCTGCATGAGCTGCAGCACAGACAACCCGAACGCGAGCGCGAAGATGGCCGTCGACAGGGATGCGACGAACACGTGGATGACGAGCCAGACCGACTTCAGCGGGTCCATCAGGGGCACGATGTCGGTGTAGAACCAGATGGCCGTGCCACCCAGCAGCACCACCACGAGACCCGTGATGAATGTCCCGAGGAACCGCAGGTCATAGCGGAAGAGCACACCGAGGTACACCGCGACGATGAGCATCGTCCCGGTGAGGGCGAATTCGTACATGTTGGACCACGGCACCCGCCCGGCGGCGATGCCGCGGGTCACGTCGCCGCCGACGTGGAACAGGAAGCCGAGCACCGTCAGCGCCGTGCCGATGCGCGCCCACACGAGACGCTCACGACGGCCGACGGGAGCGTTCAGCGCCGCCTCGGACGCCGTCTCCTGCGCGCGCAGCGCGTCGACCGAGCTTGCACCGGCATAGCCCCCCGCGGTGACGAGCTCGCGCTCGCGTGCGACCTTCGCCGCGGCGTCCTTCGCGTCGGCCGCGACCGCGCCCCGGCGCGACAGGTCGACCGTGTACGCGATGAACGCGAGGGCGTAGATCGCGATGGCCGTCCAGACCAGGAGCACCGAGACCGAGTCGAGTGAGAAGGGGGTGGCGTCGGGCATGATCCTCAGTCTACGTCGGGGGTGGTTTCGGACAGAGTGGATGCCGCGGCCCTGCCGGCACCGCCGGTCGGGGCGGCTCCCGCCAGCGAGGCGAGGTGCTTCACGGCGAACTGGTCGACGGCCGCCGCGAGCGTCGGGTCCTCGCCACGGGCGAGTCCGGCGTACTCGAGGTGCACCGTGTGCCCCTGGACGACGGCCTTGACCCACATGCGCCGTCGCGGCACGAACAGCGCGGCGAGCAGGCCGGCGAGCGCGAGCACCGCGAAGACGAGCACCCACGTGGCGGCGGCATCACGGTGGATCGACAGCGAGACGTACCGCTTGACCGATCCGTCGTAGCCCTCTGCGCCCGCGGGCGCCTCGTTCTCGAAGGTGACGGTGCCGCGCCCGCCGGGCAGGTCCGCGGTCTCGCCGGGGGCGAGCTCGAGCGACTTCACGTCGGTCCCGACGCCGGTGAGCTTGTCCATGTCGCTCGTGTCGAGCGTGTACACCGACTTCGGCACGCCGCCGTCGATGCCGAGGTCGCCGACGTACACGTCGAGCGTCACGACCGGGTTGATGAGCGCCGGGTAGCTGGAGGTGTAGGCGCCGCTGTCGAGCTTCACCTGCGTCGGGTAGAAGAAGCCGACGAGGCCCACCTGGTCGCTGAGGCCGTCGGGCACCTTGATGACGCCGAGCGAGGTCATGTTCGTGTCCTGCGGCAGGAAGGGCACGGCCTCGGAGAAGACGATCTCGCCGTCCGCGTCGCGGATGGTGAGGGTCGGGGCGTACCCGTTGCCCATGAGGTAGACGCGGTCGCCGGCCATATCGAGCGGGTGGTTGACGCGCACCTCGCCCTTCGCCGTCTTCTCACCCGCGTACTGCGTGGTGAGGTTGGCGACGAAGTCGCCCGCCATGCCGGCGCCCTGCGATCCGCTCGGCTGGTACGTTACGTCGAACCGGTCGAGTGTCAGCGCGTAGGGCGTCAAGGCATCCTCGTCGACGAAGCGGCCTGGGTTGAACGACGTGTAGTCCAGCATCGTGTTGACCCACGTGCGGCCCTCGATGATCACCGTCTGGCCGGTGTACGTGAACCCGCCGCCGATGCCGACCGCGAGCAGCACGCCCACGAGCGCCCCGTGGAAGACCAGGTTGCCGGTCTCGCGCAGGTATCCGCGCTCGGCCGACACCGACAGCGCCTGGGCGGAGTCGTAGCGCTCGACGCGGTACCCGGACTTGCGCAGCTGCTGCTGCGCAGCGTCCACCGCCGCGGCTGCGGCGGCCTCGGCATCCACGTCGTCGGCGTACTCGAGGATCTCGGAGCGGTGGGCGTCCAGGCGCGACAGGCGCGCGGGCGTGCGCGGCGGCTTCGCGCGCATGGCCTTGAAGTGGTGCTTCGTGCGCGGGATCACGCAGCCCACGAGCGAGATGAACAGCAGGATGTAGATCGCCGAGAACCACGGCGACGTGTACACGTCGAACAGGCTCAGCTTGTCGAGCACCGGCGCGAGGTCGGGGTTGTCGACGAAGTACTGGCGCACGCCGTTGGGGTCGGCGCTGCGCTGCGGCACGAGCGAGCCCGGCACCGCGGCGATCGCGAGCAGCAGCAGCAGCACGAGGGCGGTGCGCATCGAGGTGAGCTGACGCCACCCCCAGCGCAGCCAGCCGACGACGCCCAGCGCGGGCTGCGTGATGTCGTCGGATGCCTCGGCCGCCGCGCCTGTGCCGTCGGCGTGGTCGGCGGGGCGGAGCGGATCCGCCGAGGTCTCGGAGTCAGAGCGGGGCCGGGACACCGGAGAACACCCCCTGGAGCTGTGCCATCACGGCGGTCCACACGCCGGTCACCATGAGGAGACCCAGCATGATGAGCAGACCGCCGCCGATGAGGTTGACGACGCGGATGTGGCGACGCACGAAGGTGACCGAGCGCGTCGCCCAGCCGAATCCGAGCGTGATGAGAAGGAACGGGATGCCGAGCCCCAGCGAGTACGCGACGCCCAGGAGCGCCGCACGGCCGACCGAGCCCGAGTCGAACGACATCGTGAGGATCACGGCGAGCGTCGGGCCGATGCACGGGGCCCACCCGATCGCGAGCGCGATGCCGAGGAGCGGCGCGCCGATCAGCCCGAGGTTGCCGCGCACCTGCGGGCGCGCGATGCGCTGCGCGAGCCCGAACCAGCCGATGAACACGAGCCCCATCGCGATGATGAGCACCCCGAGCACGCGCGTGATGATGTCGGCGTACTCGAGGAAGAAGCGTCCGACGGTGCCGCCGAGCATCGCCATGCTGACGAACACGACCGTGAAGCCCGCGATGAACAGCAGCACGCCGAGCAGCAGGCGGCCACGGGCCGGGGCGTCGATGGCGCCCGAGGGCGCCGCCGCCGGGGCCGCGAATCCGGTCGCCTGTGTCACAGCACCGGGCTCGATCGCTGGATCGGCGCCGTACGCAGCCGGGATCGCCGATGCGTCCCGTCGCTTCGACGACGGAGCCGTCGCACCGGCCGGACGCGGCGCGACGGCCCCGCCGATGAACCCCAGGTAGCCGGGCACGAGCGGCAGCACGCACGGCGAGAGGAACGAGATCGCACCGGCCAGGACGGCGATCGGGATCGCGACGAGCAGCGAGCCGTCTGCGACGAGTTCGCCGAGGTTCACGACTCCTCCAGCGTCTCGCGCACGAGGGTCTCGAGGATCGTCGACTCCTCGATCTGCCCGATGAGGCGGGCCGCGACGCGCCCCTCCTTGTCGAGCACGAGCGTGACGGGCACGGCGTTGAGGGGCGTCGAGCCGGCGAACGCGAGCTTGATCGACCCGTCGACGGTGGTCAGCGCGCTCGGGTACTCGACACCGAACTTCTTGGCGAAGGCCTGCGAGGTCTCGGCGCCGTCATAGAGGTTGACGCCGAGGAACTTCACGTCCTGGCCGTCGAACGAGTCGTACACCTTGACGAGCTCGGGCGCCTCGACACGGCATGGCGCGCACGCGGCGTACCAGAAGTTCACGACCGTCACGTCCCCCGCGTAGTCGGCGCTCGTGGTCTTCTCGCCGTTGTCGAGCACGCCCTCGAACGCGACAGGGTCCTCGCGGTCGGCGGGCTTGATCTCGACGACCTTGAACCCGTCCGACGCGACGAAGCCCTTGTTGTCGCCCTCGCGGTACTGATCGGCGAGCGGGTCGCTGGCGCACGCCGCGAGCCCCGCGATCAGCACCGCGCTGAGGACGAGGGATGCCGCCGCCCGGATCTTCCCGAAGCCCCGACTCATACCGCCCCCACATCCACGGCACCGGCCGTCGTCGCCGGCTCGGCGTAGCCGACCTCGGTCCATGTCCCGTTCACCAGTTCGAAGCTCGTGACGCTCGACAGCGCGCAGCGCCGGCGCCGCGGGTCGTGCTTGAACGGCTCGCCTGCGACGGCGAGATGCGTCACCCAGATCGGCAGCTGGTGCGAGACGACGACGACGTCGCCCGACGGGGCCGCGAACCAGGCATCCTTCATCGCTGCGCGCATGCGCGCTACCACCCGGGCGTACGGCTCGCCCCAGCTGGGGACGCCGGGGGCGCGCAGGTGGCGCCAGTTGAGCGGGTTGGCGAGCGCCTTCTTCATGCGCTTGCCCTCGAACACGTTGGTGGGCTCGATCACGCGGTCGTCGATGACCGGTTCGATGCCGAAGAGCTCGGTGAACGGCTCGGCCGACTCGCGCGTGCGCTGCAGCGGCGAGCTGACCAGGACCGAGACGGGCCGCTCGAGCGACTTCACATACTCGGCCGCCTGCCGCGCCATGACCCGGCCGTCGGCGCTCAGGCGGTATCCGGGGAGTCGCCCGTAGAGCACGCGGGAGGGGTTGTGGACCTCCCCGTGGCGCACGAGATGGAGGCGAGCGGCGGGCACCGCACCAGTCTATGTGGGCGTCTTCTGTGGGCCGGCTGAGCGTTCGCCCTACGGGACTCCGGCGCCGGCCAGCCCGAACGCCGCCACCATGACCAGCACGATGAGCGCGGCGCCGGCCAACGGCACCCAGAACGCGATGCGTCGCAGCACCAGCAGCACGATGGCGGCGGCGAGGGTGAGCGTGAGCGCCACCCATGGCCCGATGGTGCCGACGAAGAACCCCGCCGTGATGAGGTCGAAGTTGCAGTCGCGCACACCGCACGGGTCGGACGCCATCGCGAGGAACACCCCCATGAACGACGCGATGGCGGCGAGGGCGACATCCGCCACCAGCAGCACGATCGTCAAGACGATGTCCCATACCCGCAGCGGCCGCTTCGCGGGCTCCGCGTCGTCGTAGCCTGCTGCGCCGGGCGGCACCGGCGCGGGCGCACCCGGGGCGACGGGCTCGGACTCTGGCGTCGTCATCCCCGCATGGTAGCGGCGAGGCGTTATCGCGCGCGAGAGAAAAGGCCTGGCGATGAGCGGGACAGGCAGCCACGTACACTTGACGCTCGTGAGTGAACGCGTTCTCGTTGGACAGTTGAAGGGTCTCCCCGACGGCCCCGTCTCGGTGTCGGGCTGGGTGGAGACCGTCCGCGATCAGAAGAAGGTCCAGTTCGTCATCCTGCGGGACGAGACAGGCGCCGTGCAGCTGGTCAATCCCGCCACGCGCCCGGCCGACCCCTCCGCGGCGACTGAGCCTGCCGAAGTCCAGGATGCCGCAGCCCTCGCCCTCACCGACCTCATCTCGAACCTCGCCACGGGCACGTTCCTGACGGTGCGGGGCGAGCTCAAGCACGACGAGCGCGTCAAGCTCGGCGGCGTCGAGATCAAGATCGGCGCCCTCGACATCGCTGCCGCGGCACTGCCCGAGACGCCGATCGCGGCCGATTCGGGACTCGACAAGCGCATGGACTGGCGCTTCCTCGACCTGCGTCAGCGTCGCAACAACCTCATCTTCCGCGTGCAGACGACGCTCGAGCACGCGTTCCGCTCGTACTGGATCGAGCGCGACTACATCGAGGTGCACTCGCCGAAGCTCATGGCGTCCGCATCCGAGTCCAACGCCGAGCTGTTCTCGCTCGAGTACTTCGGCGACCAGACCGCGTACCTCGCGCAGTCGCCGCAGTTCTTCAAGCAGATGGCGCAGGTCGCCGGCTTCGGCAAGATCTTCGAGATCGCCCCCGCGTTCCGCGCCGACCCGTCGTTCACGTCGCGTCACGCGACCGAGTTCACGTCGGTCGACGCCGAGATCAGCTGGATCGACTCGCACGAGGACGTCGCCTCGATGCAGGAGGAGCTGCTGCAGGCCGGCTTCCAGGCCGTCAAGGACAAGCACGGCGCAGAGATCGAGGAGCTGTTCGGCCTCGAGGTACAGGTGCCCAGCATCCCGTTCCCGCGCATCCCGCTGGCTGAGGCGCGCGAGATCGTGAAGAGCCGCGGCTACGAGATCCCGCGCACCGACGGCGACCTCGACCCCGAGGGCGAGCGCCAGATCTCGGCGTATGTCGAGGAGGCCTACGGCCACCAGTTCGTGTTCATCACGGACTACCACCCCGAGATCCGCGCGTTCTACCACATGCGCGACGAGCAGACCGGGCTCACCAAGTCGTACGACCTGCTCTTCAAGGGCGTCGAGATCACGACCGGCGCGCAGCGCGAGCACCGCGTCGACGTGCTGATCGAGCAGGCGAAGGAGAAGGGCCTCGGTGCCGAGCACCTCGACTTCTACTTCGACTTCTTCCGCTACGGCGCCCCGCCCCACGGCGGGTTCGGCATGGGCCTCGCGCGCGTGATGATGCTGCTGCTCGGCCAGGACTCGATCCGCGAGGTCACGTACCTGTTCCGCGGCCCGACACGCCTCGCGCCGTAAGCCGCACCGCACGGAGCCCCGTGAGCGCACC
>NZ_JBHXJQ010000016.1:0-103776 GCF_042722305.1 Microbacterium sp. NPDC058389 | reverse complement strand
GTCTTCACACCGAGGTGTGCGACCTGACCGACGAAGGCGCCGTCACGGCCCTCGCCGAGCGCGTGCACGCCACCGAGGGCGCCGTCGACGGCGTGCTGCACCTCGTCGGCGGCTGGCGCGGCGGTGGCGGCCTCCCCGGCCAGACCGACGCCGACTACCGCTTCCTCGAGGGGTCGCTCACCGCCCTGCGCCACGTGAGCCGCGCCTTCGATGCCGACCTGCGCACCTCCGAGGCCGCGCGACTCGCGGTCGTGTCGTCGACCGCGGTCGCCCGTCCGCTCGCCGGCGGCGCGAACTACGCCGCCGTCAAGGCCGCGACCGAGGCGTGGACGCGCGCGGTCGCGCAGGGCTTCGCCAAAGACGCCCGGGATGCCGGACGACCGCTGTCGGCGGCATCCACCGTCTTCCGCGTCAAGTCCCTCGCCGGCCTGGAGGACGCGCTCGCCCGCGCCTACGTCGGCCTGTGGGATGCGGATGCCGCATCCGTCAACGACACCGTCATCGACCTGACGGCGCGCTAACTCCTCAGATCCCGGCGGCGACCTCGTCGCCACGGGACAGACCTCGGCCGAGAGCGCCTTCCTGAGGAGTTCGTGCCGGCCGGACCGAACTAGATTGGACCTTCGTGACCACGATCCACGACCCGAACCTGCGCGGCTTCGCCTCCGACAACTACTCCGGCATCCACCCCGAGGTGCTCGCGGCGATCGCCGCCGCCAACGACGGCCACCAGGTCGCCTACGGCGACGACGTGTACACCGAGCGCCTGCAGGAGGTGATGGCCCGCCACTTCGGCGAGGGCGTCGAAGCGTACCCGGTGTTCAACGGCACCGGCGCCAACGTCGTCGGCCTGCAGTCGATGCTCCCCCGCTGGGGCGCCGTGGTCGCGGCAGGCACCGCGCACATCAACGTCGACGAGGGCGGGGCGCCCGAGCGGGTCGCCGGCATCAAGCTGCTCACCGTGCCCACCGACGACGGCAAGCTCACCCCCGAGCTCATCGACCGCGAGGCATGGGGCTGGGGCGACGAGCACCGTGCCCAGCCGCTGGTCGTGTCGATCACGCAGTCGACCGAGCTCGGCACGCTGTACACGCCGGACGAGATCACCACGATCGCCGACCACGCGCACAGCCTCGGCATGCACGTCCACATGGACGGCTCGCGCATCTCGAACGCGGCCGCGTCGCTCGGCGTGCCGTTCCGCGCGTTCACGCGCGACGCCGGCGTCGACGTGCTGAGCTTCGGCGGCACCAAGAACGGCGCGATGCTCGGCGAGGCCGTCGTGGTGCTCAACCCCGAGGCGTCGACGGGCCTGAAGTTCCTGCGCAAGCTCGACATGCAGCTCGCCTCGAAGATGCGCTTCGTGTCGGCCCAGCTGCTCGCGCTCCTGGAGGGCGACCTGTGGCACCGCAACGCTTCGCACTCCAACGCCATGGCGCAGCGCCTGCGCTCGGGCATCGAGAAGGGGCTGGCCGACGGCTCGATCCAGGGCGTCGCGTTCACGCAGCCGACCCAGGCGAACGGCGTGTTCGCCACGCTGCCCGACGGCGTCGCCGACCGGCTGCGGACGTCGTTCCGCTTCTACGACTGGGATGCCGCGAAGAACGAGGTGCGCTGGATGTGCTCGTTCGACACGTCCGAGAACGATATCGACGCCTTCCTCGCCGCGATCGCCCGCGAGACCTCCGCGGGCTGACCCGGACCCCTGCACGATCGGTCGGTTGTGCAGGGTGAGGCGGCGCTTTCGTCGCCTCACACCCTGCACGACTTCCGACGAGAAACGCCTGGACCTTTCGCAAGGTCCAGGCGTTTCGTCTGCGGGCGCCGGAGCCCCCTTCGCTCAACGACCGGGTCAGTCCTCGTCGGCCTCGGAGGCGTCGGATGCCTCGGCCTCACCGCCGGTCTCGGCCTCAGCCTCGGGCTCGTCCGACGCGGCTGCGTCGGCGCCGACCGCGGCGGACTCGACGGCTTCGACGGTCTCGTCGGCGGCATCCACCGGGGACTCGACGTCTGCGGCTCCCTCGGCGGACTCGCTCGCCGAGGCGGCCGCCAGCACGCCCTCGGGACGGATGAGCTCCTTGACCTCGGCCATGAAGCTCATGAGCTGGTGCTGCTGCCAGCGCAGCTGGCGCGTGCGGTCCTCGGCGTCGCGCAGCACCGAGTCGGAATGCGTCGTCACGAGCGACATGATGCGCTCGGCCTTCACGTGCGCCTGCTCGAGGTGCTCGCGGGCGCGCAGCTGCGCGTCGGCCTCGATCTGCTGCGACTGGGCGCGCATGAGGCGCTCGAAGTCCTCCGCCTTCACCGACACGCGCTGCGCGTGGTCGAGCGATGCGGCGACCTGCTCGTTGGCGTCCTGGGTGATGCGCTCGGCGTGCGCGACGGCCTGGTTGTGCAGCACCAGGAACTCCTGGTGTGCGTCGTCCTGGCGACGGGTGAGGGATGCCTCGAACTCGAGCGCGCGCAGACGCAGCTCGCGCACCGCCTCCTCGGCCTCGGAGCGGTCGCGGGCCGTCTCGCGGGCGACGGTCGAACGCAGGATCGCGGCGCCCTTCTCGGCCTCGGAGCGGATGGCGGCCGCCTCGCGCTCGGCCTGCGACACCTTCTCGGCGGCGTGCGCGGTCTCGCGCTCGATCCGCGCCTCGTGGGCGGTCGACTCGGTGTCGATCTTCAGCCGCACCTGCTGCGCGTCGTGCTGCGCCTGCGACACGATCGCCTCGGCCTCGGCGACGGCCGACGCGCGGCGGCTGGCGTTCTCTTCGCGGGCGGCTTCGAGCAGACGGTCGCCCTGCACGCTCGCGTTGCGGATGAGCAGGCTCGCCTGGTCTTCCGCGACGCGCAGCACCTCTTCGAACTTCTGGCGGTTGGGCGATTCGGTGGTAGCACCGACGAGCTCGTCGGTGAGGGCCTGGATGCGCTGCTCCGCGTCGTTCAGGCGGGTGGTGACCACCTCGAGCTCTCCGGCCAGACGCTCGGCCTCGCCTCCTTCTTCGGCACGCGCCGCGGCGGCCTTGTCGGCCGCCTGCTGCAGCTCGTCGCGGTGGCGGGCGTCGACTTCGTCGAGCTCGGCCTCGAGACGCTCGATCTCCGCCTCGCGCGCGGCGATCTTCGCGTCGAGCTCGGCCTGACGCTCGGCGATCGCCGCGTCGACTTCGGCCTGCCGTCGCTCGGCGGCCGCCTGCAGCTCCGCCTCCAGCCGCTCGGCCTTGGCGCGGCTCTGCGCGACCGCCGCGCCTGCGCGACGCTGGTGCTGCTTCAGCTGCGCGACCTCGTCGGAGGCGGCGCGCACGCGCGCATCGAGGCCGGCGATCGCGGCATCCACCTCTTCTTTGTCGTAGCCGCGGAAGGTGGTGGTGAAGCCGGAGCCGAACGCCGTCGTCGCGGGTTCAGTGATGAGGCTGTCGAAGGGGGACGGGTCTTCGGAGCCGGAGCTCTGGACGCCTGCTGCGTTGTCGGACATCTTGTGTCTTCCGCTTCTTTGCTGATCGCTGTGAGGGGTTTTTCGCGGCGTCGGCGAGCGTTCGGCGGAAGCGACGCGGTCACCGCCCACTCGGCGCGCCGGCGACCTCGTCGCCGGCGCGCGAGCAGCGAAGACCGCCTCGCCCTCGACGACACCGGGGGGTTGTGTCGGCAGGGTGACTGCGCATCGGGTAGCTGAACCTTACCCCGCGCGGCTGTGTCCGCGAAACGGGCGCTCCGGTCAGTCGCCGGCGAGCCAGTCGCGGTACGCGTCGAACGTCGACGGACGCCCCAGGAACGCCTCGACGAGGTCGTTCGCATCGCGCTCTCCACCGCGTTCCAGCACCTCCGTGCGGTATCGCAGCGCCGCTTCGGGATCCATGAGCCCGGCGCCGAATCCGCTCAGCAGATCCCGCGCGATCACGAGGCTCCACTGGTAGGTGTAGTAGCACGCGCCGTAGCCGGTGAGGTGGCCGAACCCGGCGTACGGGTGCAGGCCGCGCAGCGGCTGCACGGGACTCGTCGACGCGTACAGTCGCTCGGTCTCGGCCTGCAGATCCGCCGGACGGTCCACGTGCAGGCGGTACGACACGTTCGCGTGCCCGAGCTGGCGTCGCACCTCGAGGCCGCGACCGAACGCGTCGGCCGTCCGCATGCGGGCCACGAGCTCGGCCGGGATCGGCTCGCCCTCGGCGTTCACCGCGAAGGAGGCCAGGACGCCGGCATCCCAGGCCCACTCCTCGAGCAGCTGGCTGGGGGCTTCGACGAAGTCCCACTCGGTGGCGACGCCGCTGAACCGGGCGAAGCGGTGACGACCGCCCAGGATGTCGTGCACCAGGTGACCGAACTCGTGGAAGAACGTGACGACCTCGTCGTGCTCCAGCAGGCCGCGCGAGAAGTTGCAGAGCAGCGCCGCCTCGGGAAGCACCCGGTCGGTGACCCCGGGGGCGATCGGGAAGCACGCCGCGTGGCTGAACTTGCCCTCGCGCGGGTGCAGGTCGAGGTGGATGCGGCCGAGGCGGTCGCCGCCGCGCACGACGTCGTAGGTGCGCACGTCGTCGTGCCACGCCGGTGCCTCGACGGGCACGTACTCGACGTCGAAGAGGCGCCCGGTCACGTCGAGCACGCCGGCGGCGACGCGCTCGAACGGCAGGTACGAGCGCACCAGCTGCGCGTCCACGTCGTACTGCTCGTGCTTGATGGCCCCGAGCACGTGCCAGAAATCGGCGATGGTGACCTCGCCGGCGTCGGGCACGTCGCGTCGCAGGCGCTCCAGCAGCACCGGGTACTCCGCCTCGGCGGCGGGGAGGGATGCCGCATCCAGCCGATCCAGGAACTCCGGGATCGCCGAGCCCGAGCCGATCATGCGCGTCTCGGTCTCGTAGTCGGCCCAGTCCGCGTAGCCGAGCAGGCGGGCGCGCTCGGCACGCACCTCGAGCAGCTCCGCGAGCACGGCGTCGTTCTCGGGCCACGCGAGGTCGTTGTAGGCGCCCACGAGCGCGAGCCGGGTGGACCGGTCGGTGGCGTACTCGCGCACGGGCATGAGGTCGGGGTAGTCGGTCGACAGCGTGACCATCCCGTCGTCGTCGACCGGATGAGCGTCGACGAAGTCCTGCGGCAGGCCCGTCAGGCCCGCCGCGGGCACCCGGATCTGCCGACGTCCGTCGCGGATGTTGCGCGAGAACGTCAGCGACAGCTCGGTGTCGCGGTCGGCGAGCTGCCGCACGCGCTCGCGCTCGGCATCCGCCAGCTCCACGCCACCGCGGCGGAAGTCGCGCAGCACATGATGGAGCAGCCGCGCCTGGTCGTCGTCGAGGCGCTGCCCTGCGGCATCCGCGAACCCGCGCCAGAGCTCCCGGTCGAGCAGGCGCGCCGACGACAGCGACTCGACCGCCTGCACCTGCTGCTCGGCGACATCGCGCACGCCGGCATCGGGGTGCGCCTCGCTCACGATGTACGCCTCGTTCATGGCCTCGCTCAGCGCGATGTCGGCGTCGTTCCACAGATCGAGGCGCTCGGCGGCGGTCAGATCGGCCTCGGAGCGCAGGCGCTGGTCGACCTCGTGGACGAGGGCGATCCTGGCGGCGGGGCGCTCGGTGGCGAAGGCCGTCCACCCGTCGGCGTCGGCGGGGAAGGGAAGGGGTTCGGGGGTCACCCTGCGAGCCTAGGGCGCCGCCCCGACGATGCGCGAGGGATCGGGGCGGATGCTCAGCGCAGGGCGCCCACGCTGGCGAGCGCGAGCCGGACGAGCGTGCCGCGGCCGCCCTCCATCTCGGCGGCGAGGGCATCGGACGACGCCTCCTCGGGGGTCAGCCACGTC
The DNA here is from genome assembly GCF_042722305.1 of Microbacterium sp. NPDC058389. NCBI lineage: Bacteria > Bacillati > Actinomycetota > Actinomycetes > Micrococcales > Microbacteriaceae > Microbacterium > Microbacterium sp. NPDC058389. The sequence continues at coordinate 97,997 of NZ_JBHXJQ010000016.1, read as the reverse complement.
ACCTCGAGCGCGTCCTGGCGCGGCTCGCACGTGCCCGTCACCGGCACGACGAACGCGAGCGACACGGCGTGCTGACGGTCGTCGTGGTAGGCGCTCACACCGGGCAGCGGGAAGTACTCGGCCACCGTGAAGGGCGTGGGCTGCGGCGGCAGCAGCGGGAACGCCATCGGTCCGAGGTCGTTCTCGAGGTGCCGGAACAGCGCGTCGCGCACCGTCTCGCCGTAGCGAACGCGGCCCGACACGATCGTGCGGCTGATCTCGCCGAGCGGCGAAGCCCGCAGCAGTAGGCCCACGGAGGTCACCTGCCCCATGCCGTCGGTGCGCACCGGCACGCCCTCGACGTACAGCATCGGCAGGCGGCGACGAGCCTCTTCGAGCTCGATGTCGCTCAGCCAGGCAGGGTTGGAGATGTTGCCGGCGGGCGGGCCGAACGGCTCGTCGCCCGCAGGTTCGGGGTCGGGAGTGCGCACGGACATGCCTCCTGTATACCCCGCGGAGCGCTCCCGTGCCGACCCCACCGCCGTGTGCGCGCGGATGGGAGGATGTCGGCATGACGGAAGCGCTCGTGCTCGATGCCGACGCCGTCCTGTGGTCGGCCGATCGTGAGGCCCTCGCGGGGCGGCACCTTCTGCTCCTGCTCCACGGCTACGGCGCCGACGAGCACGACCTCTACCCGCTGCGCGCGTACCTGCCCGAGGAGTTCGCCGTCGCGAGCCTGGCGGCCCCGCTCGTGCCGCCGTGGCCGGCGCCGGGGCGCTCGTGGTACCCGATCGACGGGCTCGACGGCCGCGACCCCTCACACGTCACCCGTGCGGCCGAGGCCGTCATCGCGTGGGCCGACGCGCACGCGGCGGGTGCGGCATCCATCGGTCTCCTCGGGTTCTCGCAGGGCGGCGCGGTCTCGCTGCAGGCGATGCGGCTCGAGCCGTCGCGGTTCGCGTTCGCGGTCAACCTCTCGGGGTACGTCACGCCGGGCGGACTGCCCCGGGATGCCGAGCTCGCCGAGCTGCGTCCCCCGGTGTTCTGGGGGCGCGGGACGAACGACGACGTGATCCCCGGGTTCCTGGTGGAGCACACGACCCAGTGGCTGCCCGAGCGCGTCGACCTCAGCGGCCGCGTCTACCAGGGCCTCACGCACAGCGTGTCGGAGGCGGAGCTCGCCGACGTGCGCACGTTCCTGGACAAGCGTCTCGACGACCTCGCGAAGGACGCCGGGGACTAGTCGTCGGCTGGACGCTGGTCGTCCGCGCCCGTCGGGGCGGAGCGTCGCTTCGCGGCAGCCGCCCCGAACACCGCGGCGAACGCCGCGCCCAGCCCGACACCGAGCGCGATGCCCACGCCGATGTTGCCGAGCGCGACGCCCAGCGAGGTGCCGACGGCGACACCGACGCCGATGCCACCCGCCAGGCCGGTGGCGTACGCGCGTGCGGCGGGGTGAGGAGCATCCGGGGGCGTGGGAGCGGTCATGTCCTCAGCCTAGGAACGGGCGGCCGCGGCCGTATCCCCCGCAGGACGGAGATCACGGAGGGCCCGGGCGATCGCCCGGGCCCTCCGCCCGCGCCTACTTGGTGACCTTGACCGTCACCGGCGCCGACGCCGTCTCGCCGTTGGCGTTGGTGAACACCGCGACCAGCGTGTGCGTGCCGACCGGCACGCCGGTGAGTGCGACGGACGCCTTCTGCGCGCTCGGTGTGGCCGCCGCGAGCGATCCGCTGCCGACGACCGCGCCGTCGAGCTCGAACCGGTAGGCGGTGGCGTTGGTGCCCCACCACAGGTTCGCGGTCGCCGTGAACGTGCCGTCGCCGTCGTGGTTGTCGTGGCTGACCACCGGCTTGCCCGGGGCCGCGGCCGTGACGATGACGCTGGTCGACGAGGTCTGCGTCACGCCCTTCGCGTTGATCAGCTCGGCCGTGTAGACGTACGTGCCGTTCGGCTTGCCGGTGAACGACAGCCCCGTCGTCTGCGACGTGCCCGTCGCGGTGAGCACCTTGGTCGCGACCAGCGTCCCGTTCTCGTAGAGACGGAAGATGCTGCCCGGGATGCCCCACCACAGGTTCATCACGACGTCGTAGTTCCCGTCGTGCAGGCCGTACTCCCAGCCGCTCGTGTTCGACAGGGTGCCCGCGCCCGGCTTCGCCTTGGCGGAGTCGGCCGGCACGACGAGGATCGTCGACGACGCCTCAGTCACCAGGCCCGCGTGGCTGGTCGCCTTCACGGCCACCACGACGTCGCCGGCGAGGCCGGAGAGGTCGACCGCCGCGTCGGGCTCCACCGACGTGCCGGCGACCGTGACCTCGAGCGAGCGGATGCCGCTCTCGGGGTCGTCGGCCGTGATGGCGAGCTGCAGCGGCTTGTCGGCCACCACGGTGCCCTGCGGCAGGCCCGAGACGACCGGAGCCGTCTCGTCGCCCGCCGGCGCCGCCGTGTATGCGATGCTCGCCTGCGGCACCTCGCCCATGCCGGCGCCCAGGTAGTAGCTGGTGTGCGGCGGCTGGTTGTAGGCGCTGTTCTGCGATGCGATCGACTGGCGGTACTGCGAGTCGTGCATCAGCGTCGGGATGCGCTCCTCGGTCACGTCGGTCGTCGTGAAGACACGCAGGGCGTCACCCGCGTCGGTGCGCACGATCAGCTCCTCGCGCCAGTCGCCCAGGATGTCGGCCTGCAGCGACGGGTTGCCCTTCGTCGTGTTGTTGGTCAGCGTGCCGTCGAGACGCGCGAGCAGCTCCTCCTGCTTGGTGGCGGGGTTCCACTTCGAGATCGTCGGCACACCCGTCGCCGTCGCATCGGTGTAGTCGTGGTCGAAGATCTCCTGCGACAGATCGCCGTCCCAGTTGATGACGAAGTTCGCCGCCGGGATGTCGGCCGACAGCAGGTCGCCGTGCTCGGACTTGAGCGAACCCGTCGGCGAGTTCCACACGTTGCTGCCGATGTTCCACGCCTCGGCACCCGGGCTCGTGGGATCGATGTCGCCGGCCGCGCCGCGGCCGGTGTCGGTCGTGGCCGCCGTCTTCCAGATGACCTCGCCGGTCTCGGCATCCCGCATCGTCGCACCGATGCCGCCGTTGCCCGAGACGTCCTCGTGCACCGCGAAGACCTCCAGCCCCGGGCGATCGGTGACGAAGTCGCCGACGTGCAGCGCATCGCCGTGACCGAGACGCGTGTTGTAGAGAACCGTGCCGTCGTCGTCGATGGTCATCGACCCGAACACGATCTCGTCGAGGCCGTCGCGGTCGACATCGGCCGTCACGAGCTGGTGGTTGCCCTGGCCCTCGTACTGCTTGCCGGCTACGTCGGAGTCGAACTTCCACCGTTCGACGAGTTCGCCGTCCTTCAGGTCCCATGTCGTGATGACGGTGCGGGTGTAGTAGCCGCGGCTGAACACGAGGCTCGGGTGCTCGCCGTCGAAGTAGCCCACACCGGCGAGGAACCGGTCGACGCGGTTGCCGTAGGCGTCGCCCCACGCGCTGACGCTGCCGCGCGGCGGGTCGTACGACACGGTGTCGATGACGCCGCCGGTGCGGCCGTCGAACACGCTGAGGTACTCGGGTCCGCTGAGGATGTAGCCGGACGAGTTGCGGTAGTCCGCGTTCGCGTCGCCGATGACCTTGCCGGTGCCGTCGGTCGTGCCGTCGGCCGTCTTGAACGACACCTCGGCGCGTCCGTCGCCGTCGAGGTCGAACACGATGAACTGCGTGTAGTGCGCGCCGGCACGGATGTTCACCCCGAGGTCCATGCGCCACAGGCGCGTGCCGTCGAGCTCGACCGCGTCCATGTACACGCGGCCCGTGTAGCCGGACTGCGAGTTGTCCTTGGAGATCGAGGGCGCCCACAGGAAGACGACCTCGTACTGCCCGTCGCCGTCGAGGTCGCCGACGCTCGCGTCGCCGGGGGCGTACGCGACGGTCTGCCCGTCCGGCAGCGTGACCGGCGCCGGCTTGTCGAGCGGGATGTCGAAGAACTGGTCGGCCCGAACGCCGAACTCGTCGGTGACGGTGACCTCGCGGTCGCCGACGAGGGCGGTCACGAAGTACGTCGAGGCGGCCGTGCCGTCGGCGTCGACGAAGTTGGTCGAGCCGGTGATGGGCTGGTCGGTGATGCGCACGCCGTCGCGGTACACCTGGAACCCGAGGTCGCGGTCGTCCAGGCCGAGCAGGCGCCAGCCGAGGTAGACCCCCTGGTCGACCTTCACGGCCACCGGTGCACGGTCGAGGTATTCGACCTGGCGGACGAGCGTGGTCGCGACGGCCGTGCTGTACACGGCGGACTCGGCCGACGCCCCACCGGCGTTGAGCGCGACGAGCTTGTACAGGTACGGGCGGGTGGTGAGCACGTCGCCGTCGGTGTAGGTCGGCCGGTCGACGGTCGCGACGAGCTGGAACGGCAGGTCGGCACGCGTCGAGCGGTACACCTTCCACAGCTCGGCGTCGCCCGGGTCGGTCCACGCGAGGGTGAGCGAGTTCCGCTCGATCGCGGCCGTCGCCACGCCGCTCGGCGTCGCGGGCTCGGCGACGGACTCGTCGACGACTGCGGCGGCGACCCGGCCGGATTGCCGCGACGTGCGGGCGTCCTTGACCGTCGCGACGGCGTACTCGTACGACTCGCCGAGCGCGACGCCCGTGTCGGTGAAGGCGGTGTCGCCGGTCGTGCGTCCGATCTCGGCGAGGTCGCCGCCCGGCGTCGCGCGAGACACGACGTAGCCGGTCGCGTCATCGACGGCGTTCCAGGCGAGCGAGACCGAGAGGTCGCCGGTCGCATGGACGCCGGTCACCGCAAGTCCCGCCGGCGCGGCGAGCTGGGACTGGACCCGGATGCCGTTGATGCGCCCGTCGCCCCCGGTCACCCGGATGTTCAGCTGGCCGTCGGCGACCGTGACCGCCGGGAAGTAGTGCTCGTCGATCACGCCGGTCGTGGTCCGCGGACCCGCGTACGCGGTGCCCTCGACGTCCCACACCGTGTTGTTGCTCGCGATGAGGTCGCCCGCCCACGTGGTCACCTCATAGGTGCCGTCGGGCACGTCGACGGCGAATGCCTGCGTGTTGCCGATGGTGAAGTCGCGGGCGACGACGTTGTCGCCGCCGCGATCGCGGAACCCGTTCGACGCGGGCGCCGTCGTGAAGCCGTAGCCGGTCGCGGCGGAGTACGCGCTGCCAGGGTTGATGCCGATCCAGCCGCTCACGACGGGCGTGGACGGCCCGCCGAAGTCGAACGACAGATCGACCGGCGACGAGGTGGCGGCCGCCGCCGGTGCGGCAGCGGCGAGGAGGCCGACGACGAGCGCGCCGCCGGTGAGGGCGGCGACGCGGCGACGCCAGGGGGAATGGGTGATCGGGAACGCACGGGATCTCCTTCGATCTGTTCGACGACGACGTCGGTGGGGCTCGACGATCCGGGGTCGAGAGGTGGGAAAACGCTTCCCGACTTGAATCGATACAATCCTGCTCGTGAGGACGGTCCGCCGTCAAGGGCGCGAGGAGATGTGACACGGCCGCGAAGACTCACTGGCGGCATCCAGCACCGTCCGCTATGGTGGCGGAGGCCTTGTTCCCTCGGTGAGGAAATCCATTGAAGTACTTCGACGCGACCGCGCTGTAATCGCGCTGATCCGTCGTTGCTCGACGCACCAGCGCTTGAAGATTTCGCGCTGGCCCGTCGATCGGCCGCTTCACCTCCCGCTCCGGCATGCCCGGTGACGAACGAGGATTCCGCGGTCCCCGGTGTCAGCGCACGACTGACACAGGAGGCTTCATGCCCGCCAACACCCTCACTCCCGCGGTCGTCCTCGACCGCGTCTCCTTCACCTGGGCGGACGGCACCGCCGCGCTCTCGGATGTCTCGGGCTCGTTCGGCACCGGCCGCACCGGCCTCGTCGGACGCAACGGCTCCGGAAAGTCCACGCTGCTGCGCCTCATCGCCGGCGACCTCACGTCGTCTGCAGGGCACATCACACGGACCGCGGATGCCGCCTACCTGCCCCAGCGACTGACCCTCGACGTCGACCGGCCCGTGGCCGATCTGCTCGGGGTGGGTGAGACGCTGCGCTCCCTCCGGGCCATCGAGTCCGGCGACGTCGACCCGCGCCACTTCGACGCGGTCGGCTCGGACTGGGACGTCGAGGCGCGCGCCCACGTGGCGCTCGCCGAGGCGGGCCTGTCCCCCGACATGCTCGACCGCCGCGTCGGTCAGCTGTCGGGCGGCGAGGCCGTGCTGACCGCGATCGCCGGCATCCGCCTGCGAGGCGCACCCATCGCTCTGCTGGACGAGCCGACGAACAACCTCGACCGCGAGGCGCGGGCGCGCCTGCACGACATGGTCCGTTCCTGGCGCGGGGCGCTGGTCGTCGTGAGCCACGACACCGCGCTGCTGGAGCTCATGGACGACACCGCCGAGCTGTACGCGAACGAGCTGTCGGTCTTCGGCGGCCCGTACTCGGAATGGCGTGCCTGGCTGGATGCCGAGCAGGATGCCGCCCGTGACGCCGAGCGCGCCGCGAAGCAGTCCCTCAAGCGCGAGAAGCGCCAGCGCATCGAGGCCGAGACGACGATCTCGCGCCGTAAGGCCATGGGCGACAAGGCGTTCGTGGAGAAGCGCGTGCCGAAGATCGTGGCCAACGGCCGGCGGATGGCCGCCGAGGTCTCGGCGGGCAAGCTGCGCGGCGAGAAGGCCGACCGCGAGGCATCCGCCCGCGAAGCGCTCGACGCTGCCGGGCGTCGGGTCCGCGACGACGCGTCGATGAAGATCGACCTGCCCGACCCCGGTGTGCCCGCGGGCCGCCGCATCGCCACCCTCGGCGACGGCGAGCGCTCGTGGGTGGTCCAGGGCCCCGAGCGGGTCGCGCTGATCGGCCCGAACGGCGCGGGCAAGACGACGCTGCTGGAACGTCTGCTCGACGCTGCGGTGAAGGATTCAGGAGACACGCCGGGTGGCACGCCCGAGCGCCGCGGCGATGGCCCGGATCTCCTGAATTCGGCACGGGGCGCCCTGCACACCGACCGCGTCGGCTACCTGCCGCAGCGGGTCGACGGGCTCATCGACGAGGAGTCCGTCCTCGACAACGTGGCGCCGGCGGCGCCGCAGGTCGGGATGGTCGAGCTGCGCAACCGGCTGGCCCGGTTCCTCATCCGAGGTGCCGCGGTCGAACGGCCGGTGGCGACACTGTCGGGCGGCGAGCGGTTCCGCGTGGCGCTGGCGCGGCTCATGCTCGCCGATCCGCCTCCCCAGCTGCTCGTGTTCGACGAGCCGACGAACAACCTCGACCTCGACACGGTCGACCAGCTCGTCGACGCCATCGCCGCCTACCGCGGCGCGGTGCTCGTCGTCAGCCACGACGACGCGTTCCTCGAGCGCATCGGCGTCACCCTGACGCTGGAGCTCGACCGCGAAGGCCACCTCACCGAGCGGTGACACGGGTCGCGGCATCCATTCGCTGAACGGATGGATGCCGCGGCCTGCGCCCCGGAGGATCTGGGGGTTCTCCCCCATGTGCGGACGGCCCCGGGCGGCCAGGATGGAAGACATGAACGCACTCATGAGACCCCGCCAGGGACGACTGATCGCCGGCGTCTGCGCCGCCGTCGCGAACCGCTTCGGCTGGAATGTGACCCTGGTGCGCATCCTCACCGCGATCGCCGTGATCTTCTTCGGCCTGTCGCTGTGGGCCTACATCATCCTCTGGATCCTCATCCCGAACGAGGGCTGAGCGGAGCGGGTCACGGGCTGACGAAGACGTCCGCGAAGATCGCGGCGAGCTCCTGAGGATCGCGTCCGCGTCGTTCGCCGCCTCATCCCCGGCTCACAACGATTCGGACACGTCAGGGCTTCTTGTTGTGACCCGGGGCGTTCCCGCTGTTGCCGGGCGCCGTCGGCGTCGGTGTGGGTTCGGGTTCGGGGTCGGGAGTGGGGGCGGGCACCTGGGTCTCCGGCGGCGCCGGCTCGGCGTCGGCGCCGGGTGCGGCATCCGCTTCGTCCACCGGCTCGACCGCCGGATCGGTCGTCGGCGTCGGCGCGGGCGTGGAGCGCGTGGGCGTGGGCGTGGGCGTCGCGACACGCTCCTCAGAGACGGGCGCCGGGTCGTCGGGCAGCATCTCGGGGCGCTGCGACACGGCGAAGATCGTCGTCACGACGACGATCAGCGACAGCGCGAGTGCGCCGCACAGCGCGCCCAGGCCGAACGTCTGGACGCGGCGCGAGCGCGACAGCTCGCGCACGGTGTGCACGGCGGCGGCACGGCGGGTGGGCGGCGCGACCGGCTCCGACCCGCTCGAAGGCGTCGGCTCCATCACGCTCCTCGGCGGTGAACGCGTGCGGGGGACACGCACGGGGAGTTTACGCGACGAGCCTCCGCGACGCCCTGGCCGGATGTCGGCGCAGGCGACGAAGATGGAGGGATGGGCGACGTCCTCGAGCGATTCGGTCCTGCCACGCAGGACTGGTTCCGCGGCGCCTTCCACGCCCCCACGGAGGCGCAGAAGGGTGCCTGGCAGGCGATCTCGGCGGGCAAGCACGCCCTCGTCGTCGCACCGACCGGGTCGGGCAAGACGCTGTCGGCCTTCCTCTGGGCCATCGACAGGGTGTTCCACGACAAGGCGGCGACGACGGCATCCACCGATCCCTCGCGCAAGAAGAAGCGGGATGCCGCACCGCCGGCCACCCGGATCCTCTACATCTCTCCGCTCAAGGCGCTCGGCGTCGACGTCGAGCGCAACCTGCGGTCGCCGCTGGTGGGGATCGGCCAGTCCGCGCGACGCCTCGGCCTCACCGTCCCCGACGTCACGGTCGGCGTGCGCTCGGGCGACACCCCGGCGGGCGACCGCCGCAAGCTCGTGCAGGCGCCGCCCGACATCCTGATCACGACGCCCGAGTCGCTGTACCTCATGCTCACCAGCCGCGCCGGCGAGACGCTGCGCGACGTGCACACGGTGATCGTCGACGAGGTGCACGCCGTCGCGGCGACCAAGCGCGGCGCGCACCTGGCGGTGAGCCTGGAGAGACTCGACGCGCTGCGGCGGTCGTTCACGCCCGAGGCGCCGCCGGCGCAGCGCATCGGGCTGTCGGCCACGGTGCGGCCGATCGACGAGGTGGCGCGGTTCCTGGGTGGTGCCGAGCCGGTCGAGATCGTCGCTCCGCGCGCGACCAAGGCGTTCGACATGAAGGTCGTCGTGCCGATCGGCGACATGCTCAACCCGCCGCCTCCGCCGAGCGCGTACACGTCGGACGACGGGGATGCCGCCTCGGCGGCCGACGACGAGCCGATCGACGAGGACTGGTTCGCCGACGGATCGTCGGGCCGCCGCGCCTCCGGCGCGGGCGAGACCGAGATGACCGGCTCGGTGTGGCCGCACGTCGAAGAGGCGATCGTCGACCGCATCCTGCAGCACCGGTCGACCATCGTGTTCTGCAACTCGCGGCGCCTCGCCGAGCGGCTGACGGGGCGGCTCAACGAGATCTACTCCGAGCGCCTCGGGCTCGTCCTTCGGCAGGCTCAGGAACCGATCCGGCCCCCGGCCGCGATGATGGCGCAGGCCGGTGCGACGGCGGGTGCGGACCCCGTGCTGGCCAAGGCGCACCACGGCTCAGTGTCGAAAGAGCAGCGCGCGCAGGTCGAGGAGGAGCTGAAGTCGGGCGTCCTGCGCTGCGTCGTCGCGACCTCGAGCCTCGAGCTCGGCATCGACATGGGCGCCGTCGATCTGGTGATCCAGGTCGAGGCTCCGCCGAGCGCGGCGTCGGGCCTGCAGCGCATCGGGCGCGCCGGCCACCAGGTCGGCGAGGTGAGCCGGGCGGCGCTGTTCCCCAAGCACCGCAGCGACGTGCTGCACACCGCGATCGTGACCGAGCGCATGCTGGCCGGGCAGATCGAGGCCATCGCGATCCCCCAGAACCCGCTCGACATCCTGGCCCAGCACACGGTGGCCGCCGCCGCGGTCGGTCCGGTCGATGTCGAGGGCTGGTACGAGACGCTCAAACGGAGTGCGCCGTTCCGCTCGCTCCCCCGCTCGGCATATGAGGCGACGCTCGACCTCATCGCCGGCAAGTTCCCGTCCGACGAGTTCGCCGAGCTGCGGCCGCGCGTCGTGTGGGACCGCGACCTCGGCGTGCTCACCGGGCGTCCGGGCGCGCAGCACATCGCGGTGACCAGCGGCGGCACGATCCCTGACCGCGGCCTGTTCGGGGTGTTCGTGGCGGGCGAGTCGCAGAACGCGCGCGTGGGCGAGCTCGACGAGGAGATGGTCTACGAGTCGCGCGTCAACGACGTGTTCACCCTCGGCACGACGAGCTGGCGCATCGTCGAGATCACCCACGATCGCGTCAACGTGCTGCCCGCGTTCGGCCAGCCGGGCAAGGTGCCGTTCTGGCACGGCGACGGCATCGGCCGCCCCGCCGAGCTGGGCGAGGCGCTCGGCAAGTTCTCGCGCGAGGTCTCGACCGCCAAGCCCGACAAGGCCGAGGCCCGGCTGCGCGAGGCGGGGCTCGACGAGTTCGCGCAGGACAACCTGCTCGCCTACCTCGCAGAGCAGCGCGAGGCCACCGGAACACTGCCCACCGATCGCCAGCTGACCGTCGAGCGCGGGCGCGACGAGGTCGGCGACTGGCGCGTCATCCTGCACTCCCCCTACGGCATGCAGGTGCATGCGCCGTGGGCGCTGGCCGTCAACGCGCGCATCCGCGAGCGGCTCGGTGTCGAGGGGTCGGCGGTCGCGAGCGACGACGGCATCATCGCGCGCATCCCGGATGCCACGGCAGAGCCTCCGGGGGCGGACCTGTTCGTCTTCGACCCAGACGAGCTCGACCAGATCGTCACGGAAGAGGTCGGCGGATCGGCGCTGTTCGCGTCGAGGTTCCGCGAGTGCGCCGCGCGCGCCCTCCTCATGCCCCGTCGCAACCCCGGCAAGCGGACGCCGCTGTGGCAGCAGCGCCAGCGGTCGGCGCAGCTGCTCGAAGTCGCGCGACGCTACCCGACGTTCCCGATCATCCTCGAGACGCTGCGCGAGGTGCTGCAGGACGTCTACGACGTGCCGTCGCTGCTGCGCCTCATGCGCGGCATCGGCGAGCGACGGATCCGCCTCATCGAGACCGAGCCGGCGCAGCCCTCGCCGTTCGCCCGCGACCTGCTGTTCGGCTACGTCGGCGCGTTCATGTACGAGGGCGATTCGCCGCTGGCCGAGCGCCGGGCCGCCGCGCTGTCGGTCGACCCCGCGCTGCTGTCGGAGCTGCTCGGCAAGGTCGAGATGCGCGAGCTGCTCGACCCCGACGTCATCGCCCAGTTCGAGCGCGAGGTGCAGCGCCTCGACCCGGAGCGTCGCGCCGGCGGCGTCGAGGGCGTGGCCGACCTGCTGCGGCAGCTCGGCCCGCTGGACGCCGCCGAGGTCGCTGCCCGCCTGGAGCCCGCCGCCGGTGCCGACGCCGATGCCGATGCCGATGCCGATGCCGACGCCGCGACCGCGGACGCGGCCGGCATTCATCTCGAGGCGCTCATCGCGTCGCGCCGGGCGATCCCGGTGACGATCGCCGGGGTGTCCCGCGTCGCCGCGATCGAGGACGCCGGGCGCCTGCGCGATGCGCTCGGGGTGGCGCTGCCGGTCGGCATCCCGACCGCCTTCCTCGAACCTGTGGCCGACCCGCTCGGCGACGTGATCGCGCGCTACGCCCGCACGCACGGACCCTTCCCGGCGGATGCCGCGGCCGACCGCTTCGGCGTCGGCATCGCCGTGGCGCGCCTGACCCTGCAGCGGCTGGAGGCGCAGGGGCGCGTCGCCTCGGGGTACTTCCTGCCCGAAACCTCGACGACGGCAGCCGCCGACGAGGCGGAGTGGTGCGACAGCGAGGTGCTGCGGCGTCTGAGGATGCGGTCGCTCGCGGCGATCCGCGGCAGCGTCGAGCCGGTGCCGCAGCACGCGTACGGACGGTTCCTGCCGGTGTGGCAGCACGTGACGCGCCCGCTGGAGGGCATCGACGGCGTGGCCGCAGTGGTCGAGCAGCTCGCCGGCGTGCCGATCCCCGCGAGCGCGTGGGAGTCGCTCATCCTCCCTGCCCGGGTGTCGGACTACACGCCGGCGATGCTCGACGAGCTGACCTCGACGGGCGAGGTGGTGTGGTCGGGGCACGGCGGGCTGCCGGGGCGCGACGGCTGGATCGCGCTGCACCCGTCCGACGCGCTGCCCCTGACGCTCGCCGTGCCCGACGACGCCGAGGCGATCGCACCGGGCTCGCTCGACGCACAGCTGCTCGCGGCGCTCGACGGCGGCGGCGCGTACTTCGCCGCACAGCTGCGACAGGCCACCGGCGCCGAGAACGAGCAGTCCGTGAACGAGGCGCTGTGGCGACTGGCGTGGGCGGGACTCGTCACGAACGACACGTTCGCGCCGGTGCGATCCTTGGTGTCGGGTGGGTCTCAGGCACACCGTGTCAGCAGGCGGACGCCGCGTGCCCGGCTGTACCGCGGCACGCCGGGCAGCATGAGCGTGGCGATGCGGTCGGTGTCGGCATCCCTTCCGGCGCGGTCGCCGTCGGCGGGCGGGCGGTGGTCGCTGCTGCCGGCGCCCGAGGCCGACCCGGCGCTGCGGGCCACGGCGACCGCGAGCCTGCTGCTCGACCGCTACGGCGTGGTCACGCGCGGCGCGGTGCAGTCTGAGGGCGTGCCGGGAGGATTCGCCCAGACGTATCGCGTGCTCGCCGGGTTCGAAGAGGCCGGGCACTGCCGCCGCGGCTACGTGATCGAGAAGCTCGGCGCGGCCCAGTTCGCCGCGTCGGCGACCGTCGACCGGCTGCGCGAGTTCGCGGGGCTCAGCGACCCGCCGCCGCTGCGGGCGGTGACTCTCGCGGCGACGGACCCCGCCAACCCGTACGGCGCGGCGCTGGCGTGGCCCGCGCTCGAGGGCGTCGGCCATCGTCCCGGGCGCAAAGCGGGCGCACTGGTGGTGCTCGTCGACGGCGCCCTCGCCCTGTACCTGGAGCGCGGCGGCAAGTCCGCGCTCGCCTTCACGGGCGACGAGGCCGTGCTCGCCGCGGCGACGCGCGACCTGGCCGGCACCGCGCAGGCACGCCGCCTCGACACGCTCACGATCGAGCAGGTCAACGGTGCGTTCGTCCACGGCACGGGGATCGGGCGCACGCTGCGAGAGGCCGGTTTCGTCGAGTCTCCCCGGGGCCTCACCCTGCGCCGCGTGACCGCCGGCGATGCCGTGCGGGGTGCGCGTGCCTGAGGGCGACACCGTCTACCAGGCCGCGCGACGGCTCGATCAGGCGCTCGCGGGCGCCACCGTGACACGGTTCGAGCTGCGCGTGCCGCAGGCGGCGACGGCCGACCTGCGGGGCGAGGTCGTGCACGGCGTGGCGAGCCGCGGCAAGCACCTGCTGCACCGCATCGGAACGTGGACGCTGCATTCGCACCTCAAGATGGAGGGCGAATGGCACGTGTACCGGCGCGGTGAGCGGTGGCGGGCACCCGGATTCCGGGCGCGGGCGGTGATCGGCGCGACGGCGCCCGACGGCACCGAGTGGGAGACGGTCGGCTTCGACCTCGCCGACATCAAGGTCGTGCCGACGGCCGACGAGGACGACCTCGTCGGCTACCTCGGCCCCGACCCGCTGGCCGACGACTGGGACCCCGCCGAGGCGGCCCGTCGCCTCCACGCCGACACCCGCGCGGTCCACGTCGCGATCCAGGACCAGCGCAGCATCGCCGGCTTCGGGAACGAGTACGCGAACGAGATCCTGTTCGTGCGCGGCATCCTCCCCACGACTCCGGCCGACGAGGTGGATGCCGCGGCCGTCGTCGACCTCGGCGCCCGCATGATCCGCGCCAACCGCGACCGCGTCGACCGGACCTTCACGGGCGACACGCGCCGCGGCCTCACCACATGGGTCTACGGGAGGGAAGGACGCCCGTGCCGGCGCTGCGGCACGCTCGTCCGACGCACCGCGCTGGGCGCGGACCCGACGCGCGAGCGCATCGTGTTCTGGTGCCCCAACTGTCAACAGTGACCGGCTCAGGTCACGATGGTGCAACGGACGATCTGTCGTCCGGATCCCCCGCCGACGGCATCCACGACACGACTTCTCGTTGAAACATCGCGGATTCCGCGGGTTCACGCACGCCCGGACGATCTGTCGCGCCGGTACCGCCCGGTGGCTCGGATCGTCCTGTTTCGCGCGTCGACGGATTGCACCCACGCACGCCGCGATATTGAATACCCCCACACCCGATAGGCCGCGCACCGCCGCACGGCCCGCGACACGAAGGACCTCACGAGTGACGACGTCCACAGGCACGGCGCCCGCCTCGGCGGCCATCCCGGCAGACCAGGTCCCCACCGATGGCGATGCGTCGCGCGGGGCGGTGCTGCTCTCGGGCATCACCAAGCGCTACGGCGATCAGCTCGCCGTCGACGACCTCTCGCTGACCATCCAGCCGGGCGAGTTCATCTCGCTGCTGGGTCCGTCGGGCTGCGGCAAGACGACGACACTGCGCATGATCGCGGGATTCGAGCAGCCGGATGCCGGCGACATCCGCATCTCCGGCCAGTCCGTGCTGGGCCAGCCGCCGTACCGCCGCAACGTCAACACGGTGTTCCAGGCGTACGCGCTGTTCCCGCACATGACGGTGGCCGAGAACGTGGCGTACGGCCTGCAGCAGCGCAAGATCCCGAAGGCCGAGATCCGCACCCGCGTGTCGGAGGCGCTCGACCTCGTGCAGATGCGTCAGTTCGCCGACCGCAAGCCCACGCAGCTCTCTGGCGGCCAGCAGCAGCGCATCGCGCTGTCGCGCGCACTCGTGAACCGTCCCGCGGTGCTGCTGTTGGACGAGCCGCTCGGCGCGCTCGACCGACAGCTGCGCGAAGAGATGCAGCTCGAGCTCAAGCTCCTCCAGTCGCGTCTGGGCATCACGTTCGTGTTCGTGACCCACGATCAGGGCGAGGCGCTCTCGATGAGCGACCGGATCGCGATCATGCGCCACGGCCGCATCGAGCAGATCGCCGACGCCGACACCGTCTACGCGCGCCCGGCGTCGGCCTACGTGGCGGCCTTCGTCGGCCAGCAGAACTTCTTCACCGGACAGGTCACCGCCGACGGTGCGGCGGTCGAGGCGCCCGAGGGCGTGGTCCGCGCCGCGTCCGCCGAGCTCGCCGGCGGCTCGCGCGGCCAGGCAGCGGTGCGTCCCGAGTTCGTGCGCATCGCGGCCGAGCAGAGCGCAGACGGCGGCGTGACCGCATCCGACGTCAACTCCGTCCGCGGCACGCTGCTGGGGGTCGCGCACCTGGGCGAGACGATGCAGTACCTGGTGCAGGTCTCGGACGACAAGAGCATCATCGCCCGTCGTCCCACGCCCGACGCGCCGTCGCTGGCCGTCGGCGACGCGGTCGTGTGCTCGTGGGATGCCGCGAACGTGCTGCTCTTCCCCGCCGACGATGCCGCGGCCGACAGCGGCTACGTCGCCCCGCCGGCCGCCTGACCTGACCCCCGCCTTCCGCACCCGAACACCAGGAGACACCGATGCCCGAGTCCCCGATCCGCATCCTCGCCAGCAGCGACGCCGTGCCCACGATCCGCCGTGAGCTGAGCCGTCGCGGGTTCCTCGGCATCGCCGCTGCGGCGGGCGCCGCCGCGATCCTCACCGCCTGCTCGCCCGGCGGCGGCACGTCCGCCGCACCCAAGGCGACGGGCGGCGCGCTGGAGAGCAAGCTGTCGATCTACACGTGGGGCGACTACGACAGCCCCGACGTGATCGACGCGTTCACGAAGGAGCAGGGGCCGACGGTCGAGCTCAGCTCGTTCAACTCCAACGAGGAGATGATCGCGAAGCTCACCGCCGCCAAGGGCACTGGCGGCTACGACATCGTGGTGCCGACGGGCGTCTACATCCAGCAGATGGTGCAGAACGGCCTGCTGCAGAAGCTCAACCTGGAGCTCATCCCCAACTTCAAGAACCTCGACGCGGCGTTCGTCGGCCGCGCCTGGGACCCCGACAACGAGTACTCGATCTGCAAGGACTGGGGCACGACCGGGTTCGTGTACGACAAGACCGTCATCACCCGCGAGCTCTCGACCTGGAGCGACTTCCTCGACGCCGCCCAGAACGAGGCCAGCGGCAAGACCTCGATGCTCGACGACGCGAGCGAGCTCACGGGCGCCTACTTCTGGGCCAACGGCATCCCGTGGACGACGACCGACGAGGGCGACCTGGACGCTGCCGAGGACTTCCTGGTGAACACGCTCGCACCGCACCTCGAGGCGTTCGACTCCTACCCCGGTGGCGGAGCCATCCAGCAGGCTTCTCACGTGCTGATGCAGGCGTACAACGGCGATGTCCGCCTCGCACTCATGGAGACCAGCGAGCCCGACCGCTGGCACTGGGTGCTGGCCGGCCCCAAGACCGAGATCTGGATGGACAACTGGTCGATCCCGACCGGCGCGCCGCATCCTGAGGCCGCGCACGCCTTCATCAACTACGTGCTCGACCCGGCGGCGTCGCTGCAGGAGCTCGACTACATCGGCTACCACACGGGCGTGGCGAACATCGAGCAGGCGGCCGCGGACGCGGGCCTGGAACTGCTGGACATGGTGTTCTTCACGCCCGAGCAGCTGGCCACGATGGAGGAGGGCGAGGTCAACGACTCGCTCGCGCGCGTCGTCGACATCTACAACAAGGTGAAGGCGGCAGCGGGTGCGTAAGAAGGCGGGCATCGCCCTCGCGTTCCCCGCCTGGGCCTGGCTGCTCTTCTTCTTCGTCATCCCGGTCGGCTACGTCGTCTGGTTCAGCTTCGGCTACAAGCCGGGCATCTTCGGCACCCACGCGAACGACGTGCTGTCGTTCGACCGCTACGTCGAGGTGCTCACGCCGACGTTCTTCGCCACGTTCCAGAACACGCTGTGGATCGGCATCCTGGGCACCCTGGCGTGCCTGGCCATCGGGGCTCCGGTGGCGTACTGGATGGCCGTCAAGGCGCCGCCGTCCAAGCGCGGGCTGCTGGTGGCCCTGGTGATGGTGCCGTTCTGGACCAACTTCCTGGTGCGCACGATCGGCTGGCAGATCATCCTCGCCCCCAACGGCTGGGTGTCGGGCGTCATGCAGACGCTCGGCCTCGGTCCGCTCGACATCCTGTACACGCGCCAGGCCGTGCTGCTCGGCGTCATCTACAACTACCTGCCGCTCATGATCCTGCCGCTGTTCGTCGCCTTCGACCGGGTGGGCCCGGCGCTGCGCGAGGCATCGAAGGACCTCGGCGCGGGCCGCTGGACCACGTTCCTGCGGGTCACGCTCCCGATCTCACGCCCCGGCGTCCTGGCGGGCGTGCTGCTCGTGTTCATCCCCCTGATGGGCGACTACATCACCGCGACGATCCTCGGCGGAGCGAAGGGCAACATGATCGGCCAGATGGTCGCGACGCAGTTCCAGACGGCGCAGAACTGGGCGCTGGGCTCGGCGATGGCGATCATGCTGATCCTCATCGTGCTGCTGACGACCGCGGTGGGCCTCGGGCTCGTGTGGCTCGTCGGCGTGCCGATGCGCCTGCGCAACCGTGTGGTGCTCGACCCGACGCCCGCCGCCGCGACGATGGCGGCGCCCGCCCCCTCGGCCGGAGGTGCCGCATGACCGCCACCGACACACGCACGATCCTGTCGGCCCAGAGCGCGGTGACCCCGCGCGCCAAGCGCAACCGCGGCGATCTCGGCTTCACGATCTGGGGCATCGCGGTCCTGGTGTTCCTGTTCCTGCCGATCGCGGTGGTGGTCGTCTACTCGTTCAACGTGGGGCGCCTGCTGACGTCGTTCACGCAGTTCGGCTTCGACTCGTTCGCCGCGATCGTCTCGAACGAGGTCATCCGCAGCGCGGTGCTGATCTCGGTGCAGACCGGCTTCCTCGCGGCGCTGCTCGCGTCGGTGCTCGGCACGCTCGCCGGCATCGCGATGGCTCGTCACCCCGGCAAGTGGGTGTGGTGGTTCCTGGTGCTGCTCCTGCTCGTCTCGGTGACGCCCGAGATCGTCGATGCGGTCGCGCTGCTGCCGTGGCTCGTGACGCTCGGGCAGGACTGGGGCATCGGCTTCTTCAACGACGGCATCTTCCGTCTCGTGATCGGTCACTCGCTGTTCTCGATCGCGGTCGTGTCGTACCTCGTGCGCGCCAGGCTCATCGGCCTCGACGCGCAGCTCGAAGAGGCGTCCGCCGACCTGTACGCGCCGCCGCTCACGACGTTCCGTCGCGTCACGCTGCCGCTCGCGATGCCCGCCGTGCTCGCCGGCTTCCTGCTGTCGTTCACGCTGAGCCTCGACAACACCGTCATCGCGGCGTTCGTCTCGGTCGCGGGCTCCACACCGTGGCCGGTGTACATCCTGGGCGCGGTGCGCACGGGCCTGCGCCCTGAGATCGCCGCGGTGTCGACGATCATGCTCCTGCTGACCCTCATCGCCCTGGCCGTCGTGGCTCTCGTGCTCAAGCGCGCCGGCGACTCGGCCGCAGACATCGCCCGCACCATGGCGGGCGGCTGATCGGGATGCCGCACGCCTAGGCGGACCGTCCGCCGGCGCGTTTGGTCTCGCTCGTCCTCGCTCGCTCAACGACCGGATTGCTCAGGGAGTCCCATGCCGTACGCCGACCTCGTGTTCACGGGCGGTCCCGTGTTCACCGCGAACACCGTGCGCTCGCGCGCGGACGCCGTGGCCGTCTCCGGTGGCCGCATCGTCGCGGTCGGCGGTGACGACGTGCGCGAGCTCGTCGGCCCTTCCACCGAGGTCGTCGACCTCGCAGGGCGGCTGCTGCTGCCCGGGTTCCAGGACGCGCACGTCCACCCGGTGTGGGGCGGGCTCGACATGCTCCGCTGCGACCTGTCCGCCCATGAGTCGGCAGCCGCGTATGTCGACGCCATCGGGCGGTACGCGCAGGATCACCCGGACGACGAGTGGATCCTCGGCGGCGGCTGGAGCATGTCGGCGTTCCCGGGAGGCACGCCGACGGCATCCCTCCTCGACACCGTCACGGGCGACCGCCCGGCGTTCCTGCCCAACCGCGACGGCCACGGCGCCTGGGTGAACTCGGCCGCGCTGCGCCTCGCGGGCATCGACCGTGCCACTCCAGATCCTGCCGACGGCCGCATCGAGCGCGATGCCGACGGCAGTCCGTCCGGCACGCTGCACGAGGGCGCGATGACGCTCGTGAACCGTCTGCTGCCGCCCGAGCCGGCCGAGCGCATGGTCGAGGCGCTGCTGACGGGCCAGCGCTACCTGCACTCGTTCGGCGTGACGGCCTGGCAGGACGCGATCGTCGGCTCGTACGGGGATGCCGGCGACCCGGGTCCCGCGTATCTCGCGGCCGCCGCCGACGGGCGGCTGACGGGCCGCGTCGTCGGTGCGCTGTGGTGGGACCGCACCGCGGGCCTGGAACAGATCCCGTTCCTGATCGAGCGCCGCGAGCAGTACCGCGGCGGCCGTTTCGCGGCGACCAGCATCAAGGTCATGCAGGACGGCGTGGCCGAGAACTTCACGGGCTCGATGCTCGAGCCCTACTTCGACGGTCACGGCCACCCCACCGACAACTCGGGCATCTCTTTCGTGCCGCCCGCGATCCTCAACGAGGCGGTGCCCCTGCTGGACGCCGCGGGATTCCAGGTGCACTTCCACGCGATCGGCGACCGCGCCGTGCGGGAGTGCCTGGATGCCGTCGAGCACGCGATCGCCCGCAACGGCCGCGGTGACAACCGCCACCACATCGCGCACATCCAGGTCGTGCATCCGGAGGACCTCTCGCGCTTCCGCGAGCTCGACGTCGCGGCGAACATGCAGTCGCTCTGGGCGACGTACGAGCCGCAGATGGTGGAGCTCACGCTGCCGTTCTTCGGCCCGGAGCGGTCGGCGTGGCAGTACCCCTTCGGCGATCTGCTGCGCGCGGGCGCGGTGCTGGCCGCCGGGAGCGACTGGTCGGTCTCGACGCCCGACCCGATGGCTGCGATCCACACCGCGGTCAACCGCACGGCCGCGCCGGGCTACGAGGAGGGCGAGTACGACGCGTTCTACCCCGAACAGGCGATCGACCTCGCGACGTCGCTCACCGCCTACACGGCCGGCTCCGCCTGGGTGAACCACTTCGACCACGTCACCGGTACGGTCGAGGTCGGCAAGTACGCCGACCTCGTCGTGCTCGACCGCGATCCGTTCGCCGGGCCCGCCGACCAGATCGGTGCCACCCGCGTGCTGCAGACGTTCGTCGAGGGCGAGCGCGTGTACGCGGCATCCGGCTCCTGAGACCCATCGGCCCCTGAGCCTGTCGAAGGGCACTTCGACAGGCTCAGCGACCGCGCGTGGGCTCAGCGACCGGACGCTCAGACCCTTGCGAGCTCCTGCAGCACGCCCGGGTGCTCGGGGGCCCAGCCGAGGTCGCGCGCCTCGGTGCCGAACGCGGCCTGGTCCAGCAGCAGCGCGTCGGCGAAGGCCGCGCCGAGGCGCGAGCGCGTGGCCTCGACGGACTCCGCGGCTGCGTCGGCCCCGGTGGCCTCGGCGACCTCGCGCACGGTCACCGGCGCGCCGTCGCTCGCGATCAGCCGTCCGACCGCGACGGGATGCGTCACCGCCAGCAGGTACAGCCGGGCGAGGTCGTCGACGTGCACCCACGTCCAGCGCTGCGACCCGTCGCCGACGAGGGTGAGGGCGCCGTCCGCCGTGCGCGGGGCGTCGACGATGACCGACAGCAGCCCCTTGCCGCGGCCGTAGACGACCGCCGGCACGACGATCGTCGCAGCCACATCCGATGCCAGCAGGCGGTCCTCGATCGGCACCCGCCACGCCACGAGGTCGACCGGAGCCGGTGCGTCGGAGCTGCGGATGCCGCCACCCGCGCCGTACTCCCAGATCCCGCTGGTCAGCACGAAGCGCCGATCCGTGCCGCCGTACGCGCGTTCGGCCGCCTCGACCACCGCGAGGTTCAGCCGTTCCGCGTCGTCCGACGCGGCGGTGTGGATCGCGGCATCCGTCCCCTCGAGCACGTCAGCGAGCCAGCCCGAGTCGTGCAGGTCCCCGACGACGGGCGTCGCGCCCTTCGCCGCGACGGTCGCGGCGGCCTGATTGCTGCGCACAGCGGCGATGACGTCGTGCCCGGCGTCGAGGAGGGTGTCGAGGACGGTGGAGCCGATATAGCCGGTCGCGCCGGTCAGTAGGATCTTCATGCCGTTCACGGTAGGGCCGACCCCGTCGGTTACTTCAACGGAACTTCCCCGGAGGTGACCCCGTATGACGACCGTCGAGTGGGACGTGACCAGCCAGGCCTGCCCGAGCCGGGTGATCTTCTCGCGCATCGGCGACCGGTGGACGATGTTCATCGTGCTCGCTCTGTCGGAGCGCACCATGAGGTTCTCCGAGCTCAAGGAGCGCCTCGGCCCGGTCTCGCCGAAGGTGCTCACCGAGACGCTGCGCGCCCTGGAGGCCGACGGCCTCGTCGAACGGCGGTCGTTCCCCGACTCTCCGCCGCGCGTCGAGTACTCGCTCACCGTGCTCGGACGCTCGCTGCTGGAGCCCATCGCGGCGATGAGGTCGTGGGCGGAGGAGCACGTGCCCGAGGTGCTGGAGTCGCGCCGGCGGGCGCTCGGCGCCTGACGGGCGCGACCTATGCTGGATCGGTGACCCGACTGCTCCTCCTCATCGACATCCAGCGCGACTACTTCCCCGGCGGACGTCACCCGCTCGTGGGATCGGATGCCGCCGCCGATGCGGCCGCGCGCCTGCTGGGGGCGTTCCGCACGACCGGTGAGCGGGTCGTCCACGTGCAGCACATCTGGGACGGTCCGGACGCCGCGTTCTTCGAGTCCGAGACGCCCGGCGTCGAGTTCGACCCGCGGGTGGCGCCGGACGGCGAGGAGCACGTGATCGTCAAGCATGAGCCGAACGCGTTCGTCGGCACCGGTCTGGAGTCGCTGCTGCGCGCGACCGAGGCGGACGAGATCGTCGTCGCCGGCATGATGACGAGCATGTGCGTCGACGCGACGGTGCGTGCGGCATCCGATCTCGGCTTCTCGCTCGCCGTCGCACAGGACGCGTGCGCCGCGCCCGACCTGACCCTGGGCGAGGTCACCGTTCCTGGCGCGCAGGTCCACACCGCGTTCCTCGCGGCCCTGCACGGCACATACGCGCGGGTGGCTCCGGTCGACGCGCTGATCGGCGAGCTCACCGCCGCCTGAGCCGCCCGACAATCCGTCCGGACGCCTTCGGAATCTCCGACACCGGCCCTCCCCGTCCGCACCGCCCACGGGCGAGGATGGGAGAAACCAACGCATCGGAGTTGATAACCGTGGGCACGACCGTCTTCGAACGACAGCGGCCGCAGGCATCCGTCATCCGGCACTCGCTCGCCGACACCAGACATTCCGTCTTCTGGCGCGACGACCTGCCCGATTCCCTCATGCCTGACCGCCCGCCGCTCGTGGGAACGCACCGCGCCGACCTCGTCATCGTCGGCGGCGGCTACACCGGCCTGTGGACAGCGCTGCTCGCGAGCGAGCGCACGCCCGGCGCCAAGATCGTCGTCGTCGAGGCGCAGCGCGTCGGGTGGGCGGCGTCGGGACGCAACGGCGGCTTCTGCGAGTCGAGCCTGACCCACGGTCACGAGAACGGCATGGCCCGCTGGCCCAAGGAGATGCCGCTCATCGACCGGCTCGGGCTCGAGAACCTCGACGCGATCGAGGCGTCCGAGGCGACGTACGGCATGGACTTCCAGTTCGAGCGCACCGGCCAGCTCGCTCCCGCCACCGAACCGCACCAGGTCGAGTGGCTCAAGGAGTGGGCCGCCGAAGGCGAGGACGGCGTCGTCTACCTCGATCAGGACGAGGTGCGCGCCTCGGTCGACTCCCCCACCTACCTCGCGGGCGTATGGGAGAAGGACACGTGCGGCATGGTGCACCCGGCCCGCATGGCGGCCGAGCTCGCGCGGGTCTGCGAGGAGCGCGGCGTCGAGATCTTCGAGCGCTCGCACGTGACGGGACTCGACACCTCGGGCCCGGGCGTCGTCGTGATCACCGAGCAGGGCCGGGTCGAGGCATCCCGAGCCGCCCTCGGCACCAACGTCTTCCCGTCGCTGCTCAAGCGGAACCGCCTCATGACGCTGCCGGTGTACGACTACGTGCTGATGACCGAGCCGCTGTCGGCCGAACAGCTGGCATCGATCGGCTGGAACGACCGGCAGGGCATCGGCGACCTGGCCAACCAGTTCCACTACTACCGGATCACCAAGGACAACCGGATCCTCTTCGGCGGGTACGACGCGATCTACCGATACGGCCGCAAGGTCGACCCGGCTCACGAGCACCGCCCGGAGACATGGGAGAAGCTCGCGAGCCACTTCTTCACGACCTTCCCCCAGCTGGAGGGCCTGCGCTTCACGCACCAGTGGGCGGGCGCGATCGACTCGTCGACGCAGTTCACCGCCTTCTTCGGCACCGCCCGCGAGCGCCGCATCGCCTACGCGGCGGGCTTCACCGGTCTCGGCGTGGGGTCGACGCGCTTCGCCGGCGAGGTCATGCTCGACCTGCTCGACGGCGTCTCGAACGAGCGCACGCAGCTCGAGATGGTGCGCAAGCGCCCGATCCCGTTCCCGCCTGAGCCGGCAGCCTCACTCGCGGTGAACACCGTGCGCTGGTCGCTCGATCGCGCCGACCACAACCTGGGCAAGCGCAACGTGCTGCTCAAGACGCTCGACGCGCTCGGACTGGGGTTCGACTCGTGATCTTCCCGGGAGTGGGAGTGGATGCCGCGACCCTCGCGATCCCGCTGCAGCCGCTGCCCGCCGACCAGGTGGTCACCGGCACGCCGTCGACGGGGTTCGTCGAGCTGACCGACACGATCGGCGTGTGGGAGCACACCGCCGGCACCTCGACCGACGTCGAGGCCGACGAGGTGTTCGTGGTCCTGTCGGGCTCCGCGACGCTGTCGTTCACGGACTCCACGCTCGCACCGGTCGACCTGCGCGCAGGTTCGGTCGTGCAGCTCGCCGAGGGCATGCACACGGTGTGGACCGTGCACGAGACCCTCCGCAAGGTCTACGTCGCCGGCTGACCCGCGAGCCATCCGATTGCGGGCACCGCGCTTCGTCTCGCTGGCGCTCGCTCAGCGACCGGGACCCCGGCTCCCGGTCGCTGGGCGAGCGAGGCACGAGCGAGACGAAACGCCCCAGCCGCACCAGCAACCCGACCCGGCCCCCGGTCGCTGGGCGAGCGAGGCACGAGCGAGACGAAACGCCCCGGTCCGAGAGCGACCTCGGCCGCCGGCATCCCCGATCCGGCAGGGCGGCGGGCGCGGCGGTGCGACCATGGAGGCATGCGTGCAGTCGTCTACGACGCCTTCGGCGTCGCGCCGGAGGTCCGTGATGTCGCGAGGCCGGCGGCGCCGGCGGGCGGGGTCGTCGTCGAGGTGCGGGCGACAGGACTGTGCCGCAGCGACTGGCACGGGTGGGCGGGGCACGACGACGACATCTCGCTCCCGCACATACCGGGTCACGAGCTGGCCGGAGTCATCGCCGAAGTTGGGCCCGGCGTGTCGGCGTGGGCGGTCGGCGATCGCGTCACGGTGCCGTTCGTGTGCGGCTGCGGACGGTGCGAGTGGTGCCTGCAGGGCGACGCGCAGGTGTGCCCCGACCAGACGCAGCCGGGGTTCACGCACGACGGCTCGTTCGCCGAGTTCGTCGTGCTGCACGCGGCCGACGCGAACCTCGTGGCGATCCCCGAGGCGGTGAGCTTCGAGGCCGCCGCGGCCCTCGGGTGCCGGTTCGCGACCGCCTACCGCGGCCTCGTCGGACGCGCCCGCCTCGCCGCGGACGAGTGGGTCACGATCGTCGGCGCCGGCGGCGTGGGCCTCAGCGCCGTCATGATCGCCAAGGCCCTCGGCGCGAGGGTGATCATCATCGACCGTCACCGGGCGGCGCTGGATGCGGCATCCCTTCTCGGCGCCGATCACACCGTCCTCGCGGACGGGCGCGACGTGCCCGCCCTCGTGCATGAACTGAGTCACGGCGGGACGCACGTGTCGGTGGATGCCGTCGGCAGCGAGCAGACCTGCGCGGACGCGATCCACAGCCTCCGCCGACGCGGACGCCACGTGCAGATCGGCCTGCTCCCGCCCGTCGAAGGCCACCCCCGGGTGCCGATGTCGCGCGTGATCGGCTGGGAGCTCGACCTGCTCGGCAGCCACGGCATGGCCGCGGGGGACTACCCCGGGATGCTGGCGCTCATCGCGTCCGGCGCGCTGCACCCCGAGTCCCTCGTCGAACGGGTCGTCGGGCTGTCGGAGGCCGCGGCACTGCTGCCCGCTTTCGACCAGGCGACGCCGGCCGGCATGACGATGATCGACCCGCGCCTGCCCTGACCGCGCAGGCACGCGCGATCAGCGCCCGGCGGACCTCCGCACCAGCAGCGCGAGGTGCAGGGCCGTCTGGGTCTCGCCGTCGTCGAGGTCGGAGCCGAGCAGCTCTTCGATCAGCGCGATGCGCTGGTAGAACACCGAGCGCGAGAGGTGCGACGCGGATGCCGCGGCCGTGCGGTTGCCCGGATGCGCCAGCATCGCCTCCAGCACGTCGAGCAGGTCGCCCGAGCGCGACAGGTCGTGCGAGATGAGCGGCGCGAGCATGCGTTCGCCGTGCTCGAGCACGCGGTGGTCGTCGCGCAGCGCGGTGACCAGCTGCACGAGCGGCCGATTCTCGGAGCGTCGCAGGTACGGACCACGACCCGAGCGGCGGCGCCGGCCGCCCGCGAGGTCGACGGCCTCGTGCACCGAGGCCAGCGCCGCGTCGATCCCCTCGGCGGCCCGGCCTACCGACACCACCACCCGCTCGATGTCGGCGGGGTCCACGAGCGCACGCACGAAGCCCAGCACCGCCGCGTCGTCGAAGTCGGCGTCCGGCGGCAGCGACATGAGCATCGTCGCACCGACGCCGCCGGCGGGGGCCGAGCCGGCGAGCGCTCGCCCGCGCAGGGCCCGGGCGGCGGCATCCGCCCGCTCCGTCGCGACGGGGGCACCCGAGATCACCAGGCCGTAGAGGCGCGACCCGCGCAGTGGGAGCCCGGCAGCCTCCAGGCGTGCGGCCGCTCCCCCGATCCCCGCGAACCGGCCGGCCAGCAGGCCGTCGACCAGGCGGCGGCGTCCGATGCGCGCCCACTCGTCGGCGTCGCCGTCGGCCAGGCGGCCCACGGCGAGCGCGATCGCGCCCTGCTCCAGGACGGCGGTGCGCCCGGCGGCGTGATCGGGGCCGGGGAGGGCGATGAGGTTACCCCACCGGACGCCGCGGGCCTCGACCGGCACGATGAGCCAGTCGTCGGCGTCCGGGGCCGCGCCGCGCTCACGACGGGCGGCGACGCGTCGGTGGGCCGAGCGGGACTGGAGCTCCCATTCGGTGAAGAGCTCCTCCTCCAGGGCGAGGGGCACCTCGGCGGCGACGACTTCGAACCCGAGGTTCTCGAGCACGATCGGGGCGCCGAGGGTCTGAGCGAGCTGGTGCACGATGAAGTCGGCGGGCGAGCCGCGCAGCACGAGGGCGGTGAACCGCTCGCGCACCTCGTCCCGGGCACGCAGGGCGTCGGTCTGGCCGGAGATGATGCGGCTGTGGACGGCCTCGGTGAGGGCCACGAACTTCACCTCGCGGTGAAGGACCACCAGGGCCAGGCCCCGCTCGCGAGCGGCCTCGACCACGACCGCGGGCACGTACCGGTAATGCGTGCCGAGCTCCAGCACGAGGCCGGCGAGACCGGCATCTCCGAGCTCGTCGATGAACCGGCGCAGGTCGGCGGGTTCGGCCGGCCAGGACGAGCCCGTCGACAGCAGCAGCTCGCCGCCGTCGAGCAGGCGGGCGACGCCGGCGCTGTCGGACACGTGCAGCCAGCGCACGCGCGCATCCAGCGCGTCATCGCCGACGAGCACCTCGGGAACCCCGTGGGCGACAGCGTCGAGCGAGATCACCTCGCGCACGGTCGGGAGGGTCTCATGTGCGGATCGATCTGTCGGACGATCCGTATGGATCGCTCGATCTTCGCGACGGTCGGGCACCGTTGCCGCCTCTTCTTCTCTGACAGGCTGGGACCCGTCAAGCCTAAGGGATCGTCACACGATCTGTCCGACGCCGAAGGAACCGCCCCGATGACCACCGTCGAAACCACTGCAGCGCCCGCTGTCGAGGCCACTGCCGTCCGCGTGATCCCGCACTGGATCGACGGTGCGGAGCACGCCTCGACGTCCGGCCGCACCGCCCCCGTCTACAACCCCGCGACCGGCGAGGTCACCGCGCACGTCGCGCTCGCCGACCAGGCAGAGATCGACGCCGCGATCGCGTCGGCCGAGCGCGGCTACCAGGAATGGTCGGGCTACTCGATCGCGAAGCGCCAGGCCGTGATCTTCTCGTTCCGCGAGCTGCTGAACTCGCGCAAGCGCGAGCTCGCCGAGATCATCACGTCCGAGCACGGCAAGGTCGTCTCCGACGCGATGGGCGAGATCCTCCGCGGTCAGGAGGTCGTCGAGCTCGCGTGCGGGTTCCCCCACCTCATCAAGGGCGCCTACTCCGAGAACGTGTCGACGGGCATCGACGTCTACTCGACCAAGCAGCCTCTCGGCGTGGTCGGCATCATCTCGCCGTTCAACTTCCCGGCCATGGTGCCGATGTGGTTCTTCCCGATCGCGATCGCCGCCGGCAACGCCGTCGTGCTGAAGCCGTCCGAGAAGGACCCGTCGGCCGCGCTGTGGCTGGCCGCGCTGTGGAAGGAAGCGGGCCTCCCGGACGGCGTGTTCACCGTACTGCAGGGCGACAAGCTCGCCGTCGACGGCCTCCTCACCAGCCCGGTCGTCGAGTCGATCAGCTTCGTCGGGTCGACGCCGATCGCCCAGTACATCTACGAGACCGCATCCCGGCACGGCAAGCGCGTGCAGGCCCTCGGCGGTGCGAAGAACCACATGCTGGTGCTGCCCGACGCCGACCTCGACCTCGTCGCCGACTCCGCCGTCAACGCGGGCTACGGCGCCGCCGGCGAGCGCTGCATGGCCATCTCCGTGGTGCTGGCCGTCGAGCCCGTCGCCGACGACCTCATCGGCAAGATCCAGGACCGCATCGCCCGGCTGCGGATCGGCAACGGCGCGGCCGGACTCGAGCCGGACGGCGTCGAGCCCGACATGGGGCCCCTGATCACCGGCATCCACCGCGCGAAGGTGTCGGAGTACGTCGACATCGCCGAGGCCGACGGCGCCGACATCGTCGTCGACGGGCGCGGGTTCCAGGTCGACGGACACGAGGGCGGGTTCTTCTTCGGCCCGACGCTGCTCGACCGCGTGCCGACCACCAGCCGCGCGTACACCGAGGAGATCTTCGGACCGGTGCTCTCGATCGTTCGCGTCGCGTCGTACGACGAGGGCCTGGAGCTCATCAACTCGGGCCGGTTCGGCAACGGCACCGCGATCTTCACGAACGACGGCGGCGCCGCCCGCCGCTTCCAGAACGAGGTGCAGGTCGGCATGATCGGCATCAACGTGCCGATCCCCGTCCCGGTCGCGTACCACTCGTTCGGCGGCTGGAAGAAGTCGCTGTTCGGCGACGCGAAGGCGTACGGCGTGCACGGCTTCGACTTCTTCACCCGCGAGAAGGCCATCACCAGCCGCTGGCTCGACCCCGCCACCCACGGCGGCATCAACCTCGGCTTCCCCCAGAACAACTGACCGAACCCGGTCGCTGAGCCTGTCGAAGCGCCCCTTCGACAGGCTCAGGGACCGAGTCGCGACCGGACCCCAAGGATCCTCATGACCGACACCCTCCTCACCGGCCCTTCGACGAGCGCAGGGACCGCCGACCTCGAGGCCGACGCGCGCGTGCGCGCGGACGACCGCGGGCACGTTTTCCACTCGTGGAGCGCGCAGGCGCTCATCGACCCGCTGCCCATCGCGGGCGGCGAGGGCTCGACGTTCTGGGACTACGCCGGAAACGCGTACCTCGACTTCAGCTCGCAGCTGGTGAACCTGAACCTGGGCCACCAGCATCCCGATCTCGTCCGCGCGATCCAGCAGCAGGCGGGCCGCCTCGCGACGATCCAGCCGTCGATGGCCAACGACGTGCGCGGCGAGCTCGCCCGCCGCATCGCCGAGGTCGCCGGCGACGGGTTCGAGAAGGTGTTCTTCACGAACGGCGGCGCCGACGCCAACGAGAACGCGGTGCGCATGGCGCGCCTGTTCACGGGACGCCGCAAGGTGCTGTCGATGTACCGCAGTTACCACGGCAACACGTCGACCGCGATCAGCCTGACCGGCGACCCGCGGCGCTGGCCGAACGAGCCCGCCGACGGCTCGATCGTGCACTTCCACGGCCCGTACCCGTACCGTTCGTCGTTCCACTCCGACAGCCCCGAGCAGGAGACCGCGCGCGCCCTCGAGCACCTCGAGCAGACGATCGTCCTGGAGGGTGCGAACACGATCGCCGGCATCCTCCTCGAGACGATCGTCGGCACCAACGGCGTGCTGGTCCCCCCGCCCGGATACCTCGCGGGCGTGCGGGAGCTGTGCGACAAGTACGGCATCGTCTACATCGCCGACGAGGTCATGGTCGGCTTCGGCCGCGTGGGCGAGTGGTTCGCGTTCCAGGCGTTCGACGCGCAGCCCGACCTCATCACCTTCGCCAAGGGCGTCAACTCGGGCTATGTGCCGCTCGGCGGCGTCGTGATCTCGGACCGCATCGCCGCGCACTTCGACACCGTGTCGTTCCCCGGCGGACTCACGTACTCCGGCCACCCGCTGGCGTGCGCGGCCGGTGTCGCGACGTTCGAGGTGTTCGAGCGCGACGGCATCCTCGAGCGCGTGCGCGACCTCGGGGAGCGCGTCGTCGAGCCCCGCCTGCGCGAGATCGCGGAGCGCCACCCGTCCGTGGGCGACGTGCGCGGCCGCGGCCTGTTCTGGGCCATCGAGCTCGTCAAGGATCGCGAGACGCGCGAGCAGCTCGTCCCGTTCAACGCGAGCGGAGCGGATGCCGCACCCGTCGCCGCGGTCGCCGCAGCGTGCAAGCGCGACGGCGTCTGGCCGTTCACGCACTTCAACCGCGTGCACATCGCGCCGCCGCTGGTCATCACGGAGGAGGAGCTGCTGCGCGGCCTCGACGTGATCGACCGGGCGCTCTCAGTGGCCGACGAGTACGTCGCGCGCTGAGCCGACCCGTCTCCGAAGCCCCGCATCCGCACGGATGCGGGGCTTCGGCGTGTGCGCCGAATCGTTCCGATGCGCGGGAATACACGGCCCCCGCCACACGTTGTCTCTATATCCAGCACCATGTGGTGTCGCAGGAGGGGACTGTGGGCAAGAACTACATCGACATCGAGAACGACCAGGGCGAGACGCTGCGCTACCGCAAGCACGTCAATGGTCGTGGCCTCATCGCGCACGGAGCGAAGGTGCACCCGAGCGCCGTCGTCGAAGCGGGGGCGTATGTCGAACCGGGTGTGCAGATCGCGGCCGGCGCGCATGTCGGCCGTGGCGTGTGGGTCGAGACGGACGCCGTCATCGGACCCAACGCCGTCATCGAGCCGCACGCGCACATCGGCCCGCGCGCCGCGATCGGCCCGAAGGCGAAGATCGGCGTCCGCACGCAGGTCGGGCACGACGCCCGCGTCGCCGGCGGGTCCCTCATCGGCGACGACGTGACCATCGCCGACGGCGAGCGCGTCGCCACCGACAGGCGGGGCCTGCGCCTGGCCGCCTGAACCCAGCTGCGCGTCTTGTCGCGTCCGTGGATGCCGCTAGCCTGACGCGATGGCGCGCACCCGGTCACGACGCACAGGGCTCATGCTCGCGGTGCTCCTCGTGCTGCTGACCGGTGTCGGCGTGGCGTGGCTGACCGGGTTCCCGCGGACGCACCCGTCACCGGAACCCGGCGGCCCGGGCGTGCCGTCGGCCACGGCCGCCGGCATCCCCTCGCGTCCCGATGATGCGGTCGCCCTCACCGTCACGTATGTGTTCGACGGCGACACGATCGAGGGCGCTGATCCGTCGACCGGCGAACGCACGCGGGTGCGGCTGATCGGCATCGACACCCCCGAGGGCACGCCCACGCCCGAGTGCTGGGCGGACGAGGCCCGTGCCCATCTCGCCGAGCTGCTCCCCGAGGGCGCCACGGTGTGGACCGCGCCCGATGCCGAGCCACGCGACCGGTACGACCGCTCCCTGCGGTACCTCTGGACCGACGATGGCCGATTCGTCAACTACGAGCTCGTCGCCGCGGGCGACGCCGCGGCGCTGCGCATCGCCCCGAACACGGCCCACGCAGAGCTGTTCGCCGCGGCACAGACGGAGGCCGAGGCATCCCGGGCAGGCCGCTGGGGCGCGTGCTGAGCCTCAGGCGAACGGGAAGAGCACGAACGCGATGAGCGGGAGCGTGCCCTGGATGAGCGCCGGCCGCAGGTACTTCAGGCCCGTCGTGACCAGCACGAGCGCGGCCGCGACCATCGAGCCCAGCGCGAACAGCACAAGGGCGATGCCGCCGCCGGCGTAGAACAGCACGATGCCGATCACCACGCCGATCGCGAGGAACAGGTTGTAGAACCCCTGGTTGTACGCCATGGGCTTCGTGATCTCTGCCGCGGCCTGGTCGGCGACGCCGAATCGCTTCCAGATCTTGGGCTGCGTCCACTGCACGCTCTCCATCACGAAGATGTACACGTGCAGCAGCGCCGCCAGCGCTGCGAAAACCGTCGCGAGAATCCCCACCATGAGCGAACGATATCGCCCCGGCTACGCTGATCGGTATGGCTAAGGGCGGGTCGGGCAAAGGACGTGGGCGGGATGCCGCCTCCCGGCGCTCCTCGGGCGGCTCGGCGTCGGCCGGCAAGGGCAAGCCGAAGCCCTCGCAGCCCCGCAAGGCGAAGCCCGCGCAGCCGCGTGCTCCGAAGCCCCTCCCGGTCGAGCCGCCGATGCCGGCGACATTCGCGCTCGGCGCCATCCCGGGCGCGACGCCCGGTCGCTGGATCGACACGTGGAACGATCGGATGCCGCACACCTCGCTCGATCTGGTCCCCCTCGACGTCGCCGATCAGCGTCGCCCGCTCGTCGATCGCGAGGTCGACGCGGCACTCGTGCGGCTGCCGATCGACAAGGACGGGCTGCATGTCATCCCGCTCTACGACGAGGTGCCCGTCGTCGTGACGGCGAGAGACTCCCACCTGACGGCGGCCGACGAGCTCGACGCCGCCGACCTCGTGGGCGAGGTGCTGGTGGTTCCGCGCGACGACGTGCTCGGCATCCACGTTCCCGGAACCGTCGAACCCCGCTTCGCTCCCCCGGCCGACACCGCTGAGGCGATCGCGACCGTCGCGGCGGGCGTCGGGATCGTCATCGTGCCGATGTCGCTCGCGCGCCTGCACCGTCGAAAAGACGCCGACTACCGGGTGCTGCGCGACGGCCCCACCTCGACGGTCGCCCTGGCGTGGGTGGCAGAGAACACGAGCCCCGCGATCGAGGCGTTCGTCGGGATCGTGCGCGGGCGCACCGCGAACTCGTCACGCGGCTGACGCCCGGGGACCGGTACGAGGGGCGCCGCCAGGTCCCCATGCGACGCCCCTCGAGGAACCGGCACCGAAGACCCGCATCCCCAGGTGCGGCCCCAGACGTCTTCTGCCCACGCGCCCGACCCCCCGGGAGGGCGGCATGAGCGGTTCCGAAGAGCAGGAGCACGCGTCACGCGGCCTGATACATCCGAGCCCGAGAATTCTCCGAGATTCTCAGAAGCCCGCGCCGTGCACCTGGAACGGCGCCACGATCCCGGTGCGTGCCGACGCGTCGGCGAGCGCGACGGACGGAGGGATGCCGGCGGCCAGCCCCTCGTGCATGGCCGCGAGCAGCTCGCACGCGTCGTCGTCGGCGACGACCACGGGCGCCGCGACGACGCAGCGGGCACCCGCGTGGAGCCACACCCGGGTCATGCCGACGGCCTCCTCGCCCCAGCGCACCGAGGAGCGGCCGACCTCGCAGGCGGAGAGCACGATCGTGTCGGGGACGTTCTCGATGAGGTCGATGTCGTAGCCGAAGAGGGTGCCGTCGGCGAGCTCCAGACCCGAGAACATCGGGTTGTCGGCGGAATGCCGCCCATGCGCGGCGATGTGCAGAACGTCGGCTGCGGCTGCTGCGCGCGTGACCTCTTCGATGCGTGCGGGATCGAGCACGACGGGGTCGCGCCAGGCGCCGGAGGCCGCGCTCACCTCCTCTGCCGCCCGAGGCACCCTAGGGCCCGCGGCGAAGGCCGCCGCACCGGGGCGCGGCACATCTCTCGCGAATGAAAGCCAGCGCGATGCCGACGCCGCGAGTGTGAAGACTCGGCCGTGCAACGCCGGCAGCATGGCCCACGGCACTCCGCTGAGAACTCCCGGCGCGGTGATGACAAGGCGACGGTCGTCCACCGCGCGCAGCACCGGCGCGACGAGAGCGCTGGAGAGGGCGGAGAGGCGATCGTCCAGCGAACGGCGGACGACAGCTGCCAGCGGCCCTCGCTGTACAACGGCCGCCATGTCGAGGTCTCCTCTGAGGCCCGACATCATCTGCCGGACCGAGCCCCAATCGCCCAGATCCACGAGCTGAGCGGAGTCTCGCTTGACGATCAGCGCGCTCAGCGTCTCGCCGGAATACACATAGGCGACCACGGCGGTCGAGTCGTCGAGACCCAGCTGCGCCTCCTCCAGCGTCGCGCGGTGGCGAACCGCGGCCGAGCGTGTGCTCGCCCATTGACGCCGGCGAGCGCTGTTGTGCAGCTCGACCGCTCGTGGGTTGGAGAGCCAGCCGTCACCATCGGCCCGCAGCATTCGGAGTTCCGCCAGTTCCGCCGCCAGATCCGGATCCGGCGGGGGGCGAAGAGGCACGACCTGAAGGCTCAGGTGCCGGGCTCGCTCGGACCACTCGAACACGACGTCCGGGCGTCCTGACTGCACCGCGGACTGAAGCCCGAGACCGACCAGCCCGTGCCCGTGCCACACGACGGACGTCTGGAGGTCGAGGCTCCCGAACTGACGCTGCCATCCGAACAACTCGTCGAGGCCCGCCCGGGCATACGCGCGAACTTCGGACTGTCGCCCCCTTTGCTGCGCTCGGGCGGCACGGACCTCGTGTGCCAGCAGCCGCACGTCCATCGAGGCACCCCCGGGAACGCGGGTGGCGGACGGGTACGTGGAGGAGCGACCATGACGGGCTGTCCACAGCTCGAACGAGAGGCGCAGCGCGACGGCGTCGTTGCGCAGACCCCCCGACTCGAGGGCCCGGGCCAGCGTCTCGACATCAGCAGCTCTGGGCGCCCTGCCCGCTTCGGGCACTCGGCGCCCGAAGCTGACGATCTGGCCGGCGGCCAGGCGTGCGCGCAGCACGAGCGCATCCGCACGCATGGTCCACGCCTCGTTGCTGAGGAGACGGAACCTGCGCGCTGCGCGCGCGGCCACTGCGCTCGCCCGCACCGGGTCATGGCTGAGGAGCGATCGTGCGAGCGCATACTCGGCCCGCGCACGCTCGAGCTTCATCCGGATGGATCCGAAGATCGTCGCGGCGGAGACCAAGAGCTCCTCCGCCTCCCGGATGAGTCCGGCATCGCGGAGCACCTCAGCCCGATCGGCATCACTCACCGCCGCCCCAGCCCGGGACGCTGCTGCGAGGGTCGGTCGCGCATCGGTCATCTGCGTCAAGGCGCCGACCAAATCACCACGGAGCAGGTCGATGTATCCGAGGTCGTGGCGAGCCTCCGCGGCGTCGACTCCGGCGCTGTGCGCCGCGTAGAGGCGGGCGGCCTCCGCCGTGTCGCTCCGCGCGCGGAGGAGATCTCGGCGCTGCATGCCGATGTAGCTGCGATTCTGCAGGAGCGTTGCCCGGACGATCGGGTCTTCGACGCTCGAGATGGCCAGACTGATCCACCGCTCTGCGTCGCCGAGCCGGCCGGCGAGTTGGGCGATCGTCCCCATCTGCCCCGCCACGAGGGCGCGGGTCGCGGGGCGCAGATCTGGTGACGCCCACACCTCCGTGCAGAGGCTCTCTGCGCGCACCAGGTCACCCGTCCGGGCGTACGTCACAGCGAGCGTGGCAGAGATCCGAGCCGCCAGATCCGGATCGTCCGTCAGCGCCGAGGCGCGCGTGAGCACGCGCTGAGCAGACCTCAGCTCGCCTCGATTCGCGAGCTCCACCCCCTCCTGGTGAAGCTGCAGCGCGGAACGCCCCATCAGCCCATCATGCCGCGCCGGCGCGCTCGTTCGTCAGTCACCCTCCGGCGTCCGTCGCGCGCGCTTCAACTCCGCTTTGACGCGCGTGCCCGCGCGACGTGATGCATCGATGCGCTCGTCCACATCGGCGAGGTCCCCCGCCATGAGTTTCGGAGTGAGTTCTCGCGCGATCATCCCGGCGACGTACGGCGCAGCGAAGGACGTTCCACTCCAGATGGCGTAGCCCGCCGACCGCGCGGCGCGGAAGTCGTCCGGGTCGATGGTCTCCCGTCGCAACCCATCGCGATCCGACCGGACATCCGCCTGCAGTCCGCCGTTGAGCGCAGGGAAGCTGCTGAGGACCGAAGCGCCCGGCGCGTACGTCGACACCCAGCCCCCGATGTTGCTGAACAGAGCGACCGTCCCGTTCGGGTTGAGTGCCCCCACCGCCAGATGCGGTGCGACGTTCGCGGAGTCGGGCGCGATGAAGTCATGGTCCGGCCACCTCCAGAGCGCTGCAGGGAACGACGGTCGGCTGGTCGCGTCGTTGCCGGCCGAGCACACCACCGCACACCCTTCACGGCGGGCGCGAAGCAGCAGCTCGGCCAGGGTCTTGTCGAACAGGCCGGTGTCGGGTGTCTCGTGATAGAAGCCGATCGACAGGTTGATGACGTCGATCCGCCGTCCTCCCCGACGAATCGGGCGAAGCATCGATTTCACCAGGGATCGGAGCGCCAGCAGGAAGTCGCCCTCGAGGACGTTGCCCTCGCTGTCCGCCACACGGATCGAGACCAGATCAGCCTCCGGGCACACCTGACGGATGATGCCCGCGATGAACGTTCCGTGGCCGGCCGACGAGTCCAGCCAACCGTCGAACGCGCCGGCCTGGTCGCCGAAGGTCTCCGGGTCGGTCAGCTTGTCGTCAAGCCCGATCACACGGTCGTCCAGCTCCGGGTAGCGCGTGACGATGGCGTCGGGCAACCAGGGATGCTGCCCGCACCCGGTGTCGAGCACGGCGACCACGGGTCGGCGCCCTCGCGCAGCGAGCGGAGCGGTCCGGATGGGCGCAGGTCCGACGTAACCCGCCACCTGGCGAGCTCCGCTGCCGATCTCCCCGTAGCTCTCGACCCCGTAGGTCTTGCCGCCGCCGAACGGGTACGTCTTCCCCCCGCCGAACGGGTTGGTCTTCCCCCCGCCGAACGGATTGGTCTTGCCACCGCCGAACGGATTGATCACGCCACCCGCATCATCGACGCTCAGCACGTGATCGAGCGAGACGCCGGTGATCTGCACGGGCGGACGCTCGCCACGGCCACGCGCACGCGCACGCTGCAGCAACCGCCAGGCGTCGATGGGCGGCACCGGCTGATCGTCGCGATCCGGACTGGGAGCCGGGAAGATCGCGACGCGATAGATGGTCGGAAGGTCGAACTCGGCCCGGCCCCGCCGGGCACGGTCCATCGCCGGCTCCTCCTCGGTCGGCCGACCGTCGAGAAGTCGCAACTCGACGCCCCATCCGAAGTCCGCCGCCGCCAACCGCAGGCGTTTCATCAGTTCCCTGACGTCCTCCGTGCTCGTGACCAGGAGGTGGTCCTTGGCGTAGTCGGTGGGAAATGCGTCGATCCCCGGGACCGTCTCGCTTGTCGGATCCAGGGGTACCCCACGTCCCCGGGCCGCCCGGTACCGATCACGCCAGGATCCGTCACCCGCAGTGCCCCGCCCGGGATCACCATCGCCGAGATTGCTCATGCTTTCCCCTTACACATAGCGGCTGCCGCGACCCCCAGGTCACGGCATCCGTTCCGGTACCGAAACTGCGTCAGACCTCGAACTGCGGGGTCTGGAAGTCGCGCAGCGCACCGTCGGCGTCGCGCACGACAAGACGTAGTCGCGCCACCCCTGGCGTGACCTCGTCGAAGGCGAACCGTCCGTGCTCGCCCGGGTCCGTGGCCCATTCGCGGTCGCCCTGGATCAGGCGGATCGCGAGGGCCGTGGCATCCACCCATCCGTCCACGCGACGACCGCCGCCCTCGGTGGCGGTCACGTGCACGAGCACGCTCGTCGTGCCGTCGCTGAACTGCAGGGTCGCGGTGTCGCTCTCGCCCCGCACGGCGGACAGCGTTCCCTCGACGAGCGTCAGCAGGGCGTACTCGCGTGACAGATCCTCGACCGCGACGGCGGCGACCATCCGGTCGACGAGGTCGGCGGGCACCGGATCGACGTCCTCCCACATGCGGCGCATGCGTGCGAAAAGCGCGGCATCGGCCGCGAAGTCCTCAGTCTCCATCGTGATCACCTCTCCATCCGTCGCCCTCGAGTACGGCGCGGAGCTTAGCGAGGCAGCGCTGGCGAGTCGGTCCGATGGACCCGACCGGCATCGCGAGATCTTCGGCGATGCGGGCATAGTCGGGACGGTCCTCGAACGCGACGATCCGCAGCAGGCGCTGGCATCGGTCGTTGAGCGTGCCGACCGCGTCCCACAGACGACGGGTCTCGTCGTCGTGCGCGGCCGTCTGCTCGGCGGATTCGTGGACCGGAAGGTGCGGTTCGAGCGACTCGGCCTCCGTGGCATCGGCTCGCCGATGCTGTTTGCCGACCCGCCACGCCTCACGGCGCGCGCACATCGTGAGCCATCCCGACACCGCGAGCGGGTCGTTGATGGTCTCGTGACGGCGCACGAGCGTCAGCCACGTCGTCTGCACGACGTCCTGCGCCAGCGCATGATCGAGCCCGTACGCCCTCACGACATGCCAGAGCGGCGGGGTCATGAGACGCACGAGCTCATCCATCGCACGGCTGTCGCCCTCGCGCCAGCGTACGAACAGCGCAGCCGCGCGCTCCCATCGCGCCGGCTCCACGGAGTCGACGGATGCTTCGGCGCCCGGCTGCGTCATAGCGCCAATTCTGTCCACACCATGCCCGAGCGCGATAGAGGGTTCTTGATACATCGATGCAGCGAATTTCTCCGGATGCCGCCGCGCTCGCCGCGCGACGGCCCCGCCGCCTAGAATTCGGGCATGACGTCCGCCGCGTTCCTCTACGTCTGCGTGCGCCCGCAGCTGGGCGCGGCCGCCGCCGAGTACGAGTCGTTCCGCACCGCCATGCACCTCGACGAGGGCGCGCTCGACCGGCACGATCTGGTGCGCGAGCCCCTCCCCGACGGCGCGTTCGAGCGGTACGCCGGCTTCGTCATCGGTGGCAGCCCGTTCAACGTCGCCGACCCCGAGTCGACCAAGACCGACGCGCAGCGCCGCCTCGAAGCGGACCTCGCCCGCATCGCCGAGCACACCGCCCCCGGCGACGGCCCGGCGGCCCTGTTCACCTGTTACGGCATCGGCATCGCGACCCGCACGCTGGGCGGCACCGTGAGCCGCGCCTTCCCCGAAGACACCGGACCCGTCGCGATCGACCTGACGCCCGACGCCGCCTCCGACCCGCTGTTCGGCGGCCTCGCGAACCGCTTCACCGCCCTGACCGCCCACAAGGAGGGCACCGAGACCCTCCCGGCCGGTGCCGTGCTGCTCGCGCGGAACCAGGGATGCCCCGTCCAGGCGTAC
The DNA here is from genome assembly GCF_042722305.1 of Microbacterium sp. NPDC058389. Classification (NCBI taxonomy): domain Bacteria; kingdom Bacillati; phylum Actinomycetota; class Actinomycetes; order Micrococcales; family Microbacteriaceae; genus Microbacterium; species Microbacterium sp. NPDC058389. The sequence continues at coordinate 59,299 of NZ_JBHXJQ010000016.1, read as the reverse complement.
CGCGTCGGCGACCGCCTCTACGCGACCCAGTTCCACCCTGAGCCGACCGCGAGGGCGTTCACCGAGCGCATGGCCGTGTACCGCGACGACGGCTATTTCGAGTCGAGCGACTACGACGCCATCGCGGGGCGCGTGCTGGCGGCATCCATCACGGAACCCGCCCGGCTGCTGCGCGCGTTCGCGACGCACTTCGCCGGCTGACTCACGCCCCGGCGGGCGGGTCGAGCAGCAGCGCCACGCGCTCGGCGAGATACGCCTCGAGCGGCATGAGGGCGCCGGAGACGCTCCAGCGGATGCTCGGGATGCCGTCGTGCAGCGCGAGCGGCGCCTCCGGGATCGAGGGGTCCAGTGCGTGCCAGCCGATGTGCACCGTCTCTCCCTCGGCGAATCCGCCCCGGTGCGCGGCGGCGGCGAGCTCGGAGCGCTGCCGCTGCGATTCGGCGGTGTAGCCGCGGCGTGCCTCCTGGCGTGCGCGGACGATGTCGCCGGTCGCGAGGACCGCATCGTCCGTGAGCAGCAGCGCACCCAGGTGCCACGCCGAGCCCCGACGCTCTATGCGCGGGGCCCGCGCCAGTCCGAGGATGCGCCGCGGCACGACCAGTTCACCGAGCGCCTCGCGCGGAGCGCCGGCCTCGCCCAGGCGTGCCCTGGCGCCGTCGATCAGATCGCGTGCGTTCACGCCATGTCGTCCTGCAGGGTCGGCGATGCCTGGAGCTTCTCGCCGCGGATCGACATCCCGATGAGCGGGAACAGCAGCACCGAGAGCATTCCGCCCGCCACGAGCACGGTCTGCTGGCTCGTCGTGAGGATGCCCTCGTCGACGCCGATCGCGGTGACCGCCACGATGATCGGCAGCCCGGTCGCGCCGAGGAGCGCGATCGACAGGCGATCACGACGCGTCGAGCCCTCGGGCGCGGCGAGCATCGACGGCAGGCCGCGCGCGAGGAACAGCATCACCAGCACGACGGGCACGAGGAGGAACAGGACGGGCTGCTCGATGAGCGACTTCAGATCGAACGTGATGCCGGTGTAGATGAAGAAGATCGGCACGAGGAAGCCGAACGCGACGCCCTCGATCTTGCTCTCGACGGCTTCGCGGTCGTGTTCGGACGCGTCGCGCATGAGGAGCCGCCAGATGATGCCGGCCGTGAACGCGCCGAGGAGCATGTCGAGGTCGAACACGATGCTCAGCACCACGAGTGCGGCGAGGATCAGCAGGACGACGCGGATCGCGAACTGCCCCGAGGTGTGCAGGGTGGAGCTGACGAACTCGTGCAGGGCTCCCTGCGGCAGCTTCGCCGCCAGCCAGATCGCGAACCCCGCGATGATCGCGAAGGCGACGAGCACGATCGTGGCCACCCCCAGGTCACGTCCGCCGAGGAACAGCGAGATGGCGATCAGGGGCCCGAACTCGCCGACGGCGCCGATCGCGGCCACAGCCTGGCCGAACGGGGTGCGCAGCTCGCCGGCATCCCGGAGGATCGGCAGCAGCGTGCCGAGCGCGGTCGAGCACAGCGCCACGCCGATGACGATCGCCGCTTCGCCGGGAGCGAGCACGAAGCCGGCCGCGACACCCACGACGAGGCTGATGAGCCAGCCGAGCGAGGCCCGCTTGCCGAGTCGGCCCCGGAAGGACGAGAACTGGATCTCGGTGCCCGCGACGAAGAACAGCATCGCCAGTCCGAACTCCGAGAGCGTGTCGACGAACCCGTTCGCTGTCGCCCAGCCGAGCACGGAGGGTCCGACGAGGATGCCCAGGACGAGCTCGAACACGACCACCGGGATGCGCACCCAGCGCCCGAGACCGCGAGCGAGCAGCGGCGCCAGCACCGCCAGCAGCGGGATCAACAGCAGGGTCAGCGGGTGCAGCTCTTCCACGCGAACAGACTAGCGAGGCACCCGCCGCCCCTCCGGCGTCAGGCCTCCAGCTGCCGCGGGGGCGGCGTGAGCTCGGCCCGGTTGCGGTAGTGGCCGAGGAGCGCCAGGATCACGCCGCCGGCGAACCAGCATCCCAGGATGATCCACTGGGGTGCGGTCGGAGCATCCGGGAAGTACATGACCGATCGCAGCAGGTTCGCGGACGCGCCCGGCACGAAGAACTGACCGACCGCACCCCACGGCTCAGGCAGGAACTGCGGCGGCGTGGCCGCTCCGGCCATCGGGTTGGCGATGAACATCGTGATGACCGCGCCGACCGCGATGCCGGGAGGTCCCATCAACGCCGCGAGGCCGACGATGAGGGCGGAGGTCGCGCTCACCCCCAGCCCGAGCACGGCGGCGTTCAGCAGCCAGTCCCCCGCAAGGATGCCGAACCACGTCTGCATCACGAGGGCGATCAGCGCGCCGGCGGCGATCCCGAACACCAGGAGTCCGACCAGCCGCCGGACGACACCCTGTACCAGCAGCGTCAGCACGATGCCCCCGAGCATGCCGCCGAGCACCATCGGGAAGACGGATGCCGCAAGACCGGCACCGGTCTTGTCGCCGTCGGCCAGAGGCACGAGGTCGGTGACCGTGACGGTCGGGATCTCGGGTGCCGCGCCGTCGGTGGCCCCGGGCGGAAGCTGAGGGACCTGCCCCGACTTGAGCGCCCCGACGATCGCGGTCAGCTGGTCGGTGAGCGCCGTCTTCGCGGCGGTGTCGATCTGCGCCTGCAGTTGCGTCGCGACGCCGCGCAGCGCCTGGGCGGCGACGGGGCTCGCCGCCGTCGCGATGAGCACCTCAGGCTTGTCGCCCAGCAGGATCGCGCCGTAGAGCTCGCGGGATTCGATCTTGTTCACGGCGTCGTCTCGATCGTCGACGGTCGACAGGATGAACGGTGCCGGATCCTGCTCGGCCAGCTTGTCTTCGACGGCGCTGACGGCCTCGTCCGGTCCGCTGATGCCGGCGGGCAGATTCTGCGCCTGCGACGTGGCGGCGGGCCACACGAACGCCATCACGACGACCGCGACGATGAGCGATCCGAGCAGGCCGAACGCCGCGGCGACGATCCACTTGGTGGGGCGGGCGGGCGCCTGCTCGCCCGCGCTTGCACGATGAATGCTCATCGCGTCCTCCTAAAAAGAATGATGATTCTGTTTTGGAGAATAACAGAATCGCTATTCTGTTTCCATGCCGAAGGTGTCAGAGGAGTATCGGGAGGCGCGACGCGACGAGATCGCCCGCGCGGCACTGCGCTGCCTCGAGCGCAAGGGCGTGCGCGACACGTCGATCGCCGACATCGTCGAGGAGTCAGGCCTGTCCACCGGCGCGATCTACTCGCACTTCACGAACAAGGGCGAGCTGGCCCGGTACATCGTCGGGCGATTCCTGCTCCCCCGCATCGACGGGCTCGAAGCGGCAGGAGCACGGGGCGACATCCTCCCGCCTCGCGACGCCCTCCGCGGGATGCTCGGCGTGTTCGACGAAGCCGGGCTCAAGGCCTCGCTCGTACTCCAGTTCTGGGGCGAGGCGATGGTCGAGCCGGCCCTGCAGGAGCAGCTCCTGACCACGGCAGGCCGCCTGCGCGGCTCGCTCGAGATCGCGATCGGCCCGTGGGCGGCGACGCAGACGGCGAGCGAAGAGGACGCCGCGGCCCTCGCCGCCACCGCGGCCCGGTCCATCGCCGCCTTGGCGCAGGGGTACATCGCGAACGTGGCGGTCTTCGGCCCCCGCGAGGTCGACGACTACATCGCCAGCGCCATCACGGTGCTGGAGAGCTGAGGAGTCGGTCCGGGTTCGAGCGCCACGCTTCGTCTCGCTGACGCTCGTTCAGCGACCGGGTGGTCGGGCGAGCGCGACGCCGGTCGGCGACCGGGTGGTCGCGGGCGCGGGCGAGCGGGACGTCCGTCAGCTCCCGGGCGGTCGGCGACCGGGTGGTCGGGGCGAGCGGGACGCTTGTCAGCGACCGGGCGGTCGCGGGCGCTCGGGGTCGTCAGACCTCGCGCACTCCGGTGTCGCCGTGGCCGGGGGCGTCGGCATCCGGCTCGGGAGCGGCCGTGATCTCGCGGACCGTCACCGCCGATGCGGTGGGCGCGGCGGCACCGCGGATCTGGCGGTGCAGGCGCTCCATGCGGGCGTCGAGCTCGGCTGCGGTGACGGCGGCGTCCTTGAGGCTCTCGAGCAGCTCGTCGGGCACGCGCGTCGCGTACTTGTAGTAGATCTTGTGCTCCAGGCTCGCCCAGAAGTCCATCGCGATGGTGCGGAACTGCACCTCGACCGGCACGTCGATGCGCCCTGTCGACAGGAACACCGGCACCTCGAGGATCGCGTGCAGGCTCTTGTACCCGTTGGCCTTGGGCTCGGCGATGTAGTCCTTCACCTGCAGGACGCGCACATCGTCCTGCGCGGTCAGCAGGTCGAAGAGGCGATAGACGTCGGCCGTGAAGCTGCAGGTCACGCGGATGCCGGCGATGTCGGTGATGTTGCGCCGGATCGAGTCGAAGTCGCCGTCGATGCCCTTGCGCTGCACCTTCTCGACGAGGCTGTCGGGCGACTTGACGCGGCTCGACACGTGCTCGATCGGGTTGTAGTCGTGCGTCAGCAGGAACTCGTCGCGCAGGATGCCGATCTTCGTCTCGACCTCCTGCAGGCCGAAGCGGTACTCCATCATGAATCGCTGCAGCTCGTCGCGGAGCTCGCGCAGCTCGGCCGCCGAGACCGTGATCTCTCCCTCGTCTGCCGTCGTCGCGGGCACCAGCGGAGCAGGAGTCGCCATGCCTTCCACCGTAGGGAGGGTGCCTACGAGAGTCCTGTGAAGCGGTGGATCACTCGTCGTCGAGCACGCGTCTGGCGCGGTCGGATTCCTGGGTGGCCGCCCGGGCGCGCGCCGCGGCCTCGGCATGCTCGCGCGCCACGGCATCGAGCTTCTGCTCGGCCGTCGCGGCGTCGGCCTCGAGCGTGGCGAGGTCGCGGCGCAGGTCATCGATGCGCTCGCGCACATGGTCGACGCGCTCCTGGGCCTTCGCGCGGCGCGCGTCGACGCGCGCGAGCTCGCGCTCGGCTTCGTTCGCCAGGCGCTCCGCCTCGCGGGCCGCCTTCTCCGCCGCCTTGCGGGCACGGCGTTCGGCGAGGTCGTCCCGCGGGGCCGGCTCGACCGCGCCCGGCAGCGACCCGCCGACGGCGTCGGCGAGCGTGGCGGGGTCGATGTCGCCCGCCTCGAGCGTCGTGACGAGGCGCGCCGTGAGCACGGCAGCGGCGGCTGCGGCATCCATCACCGCCGCATTGATCGTCTTCTCGGTCTCGTCGCGCGCGGCCGCACTGAGCGAGACCCCGGCGTTCGAGGCGAGCCCCACCGCCTGCTTCGCGAGCGCAGCGACGAGCTGGCGCCGCTGCGCCCCGAGCCGCGACAGCTCCGCGGCGTCGAGGTCGTCCTGCGCCTCGCGCAGCGCCGCCGACAGCTCGACGGCATCGGCGAGCTGTCCGTCACGGGCGAGGAGGTTGACCGCCCACGCCGCGACCGACGGCTTGCGCAGCGCCTTCACCTGCTTGGCGAGCGCGGGATCGGATGCCGCCGCCCGCGCATTGCGGGCCGCCGTGAACTCGGCCGGGGGCAGGGCATACAGCTCGGCCGCGATCTCGTCGAGCTCGCCATCGCCCTCGGCTGCGGCATCCATAGACCGCATTCTCTCCCGATCTCGTCGAGAACTCAGGAGATCCGCGTGCGACCGGCGCCGACTCCCCCGGATTCCCGCGGGACGGCAGGCACGGACGGCGAGGATTCTCCTGAATCTCTGACGCGCCGCGCCCGCGCCGACACGGCGTACAGCACCAGCATGAGCGCCATCGTCACGAGGTAGAACCCGTGCAGCACCCAGATCGGGCCGAACGGCAGGCTCACCACGTAGAACGTGTACACGAGGTTGCCGAGGTTGCCCATGATCAGGGCGCTCGCGCTGTACGACCGCAGGTCGTGCGACCGCACCGCCTTCACCAGCATCGGCAGGTTGGCCGCGGCGAACAGCACGGTCGAGACCGTCCCGGCGAGCATCGCAGCGTCCATATACAGAAGATGCGACAGCAGAGCCCGCCGATACATCGGCAGTTCTGCCCATTTCTCGCGGGCAGACGGATGCGGGGCCTCAGTCCGCGAGAACCGACGCCGCCTGCCGCGCTGCGCCGAGCGCCACGTACTCTCCGGGTTCGGGCACCTCGACGGCGAGGCCCAGGACCAGTGATGCGATCTGCCGCACCGCCTCGGACTGCGCGCCTCCGCCGATCAGCAGCGCGCGCTCGAGCGGCACACCGAGCCCGCGCAGCGCCTCCAGTCCCGCGGCGAGCCCCGACAGCATGCCCTCGACCGCGGCGCGCGCGAGGTTCTCGCGGGTCGTCGAGGCGAGGGTCATGCCGGTGAGCGATGCGGTCGCATCCGGAAGGTTCGGGGTCCGCTCGCCTTCGAAGTACGGCACGAGCGCGAGGCCCGCTGCCCCCGGTCCCGCAGCCAGCGCCAGGCGCGACAGCTCGGCGTGGTCGACACCCAGCACGCGGGAGATCGCGTCGAGCACGCGCGCGGCGTTGAGCGTCGCGACGAGGGGCAGGAACCGGCCGGTGCAGTCGGCGAAGCCGGCGACCGTGCCCGTGGGGTCGATCGTGCGCTGCTCGCTCACCGCGAAGACGGTGCCCGACGTGCCGATCGACACCACGACGTCGCCCGGGCCGGCACCGAGGCCGAGCGCCGCGCCGGCGTTGTCGCCGGCACCGCCGCCGACGCGTCGGCCGTCGGCGTCCGAAACCGACTCGTCCGGTCCGAGCACCCGGGGAAGGACGACGTCATGGCCGAGGGCCGCGACCAGCAGCTCCCGGTCGTACGAGCCGTCGGCGGGGTTCCAATAGCCGGTGCCGGAGGCATCCGACCGGTCCGTGATGAGCTCGTCGAGCACAGGGCCCCGGGGTGACGCGCCGGCGGGACCGAAGCCGCGCAGCCGCCACGTGAGCCAGTCATGCGGCAGGGCGACGGCCGCGACGCGCGCGGCGTTGGAGGGCTCGGCGTCGCGCAGCCAGCGGAGCTTGGTGATGGTGAAGGATGCCACGGGCACCAGGCCCGTGCGCCGCGCGAGCTCGTCGGCGCCGAACTCGGCGACGAGGTCGGCGGCAGCACCCGCCGAGCGGGTGTCGTTCCACAGCAGCGCGTCGCGCACGACCCGGCCGTCGGCGTCGAGCGCGACCATGCCGTGCTGCTGGCCGCCGACGGCCCAGGCCTCGACGTCCTCGAGGCCGCCGGCGTCCGCGATCGCGGCCTGCAGCGCGGTCCACCAGGCCTCGGGATCGACCGAGGTGCCGTCCGGGTGCGAGGCACGCCCCTGCCGGACGATGGCGGAGGTCGCGGCATCCACGATCACGACCTTGCAGGACTGCGTCGACGAGTCGACTCCCATGACCAGTGCCACGGATGCTCCTTGGGTAACGGGCGAGACAGGGGATCCCGCACGGGACCGAGGGTATGACCCCGGGTCTCGGCGCGAATCCCCTGTCTCGGTGAGCGGTGACGGTGGGGCGGCTCAGCGGGCGCCGAGCAGGTGCTCGGTCGCGAGCTGCTGCAGGCGGACGAAGCCGCCGCCCTTGCCGCCCAGGTACGCGTCGGCGTCGAAGTCCTCATAGGCCGAACGGTCGGCGAGGAACTCGTCGTACGTCTCCCCCGGGTTGAGCGTCGGGGTGGACAGCTCGGGCACCTTCGCCGCGGCGAGCGCCTCCTGCACCTCGGGGTCGGCCCGGAAGGCGGCGGCGCGCTCCTTGAGCAGCAGGTACGTGCGCATGTTGGCCGCCGCGGACTCCCACACGCCCTTCTCGTCCTCGGTGCGCGACGGCTTGTAGTCGAAGTGGCGCGGACCCTCGTATGCGGGCACACCGCCGGGGCCGCCGTTCTCGAGCAGGTCGACGAGCGCGAACGCGTTGTGCAGGTCGCCGTGGCCGAACACGAGGTCCTGGTCGTACTTGATGCCGCGCTGGCCGTTGAGGTCGATGTGGAAGAGCTTGCCGTGGTACAGCGCCTGGGCGATGCCGGCGGCGAAGTTGAGGCCCGCCATCTGCTCGTGGCCGACCTCGGGGTTGAGGCCGACGAGCTCGGGGCGCTCGAGCGAGTCGATGAACGCGATCGCGTGGCCGAGCGTCGGCAGCAGGATGTCGCCGCGGGGCTCGTTCGGCTTCGGCTCGATCGCGAAGCGGATGTCGTAGCCCTTGTCGGTGACGTAGTCGCCGAGGATGTTGACGGCCTCGCGGTAGCGCTCCAGCGCCGCGCGGATGTCCTTGGCCGAGTCGTACTCGGCTCCCTCGCGGCCGCCCCACATCACGAACGTCTTCGCGCCGAGCTCGGCACCGAGGTCGAGCTGGCGGAAGACCTTGCGCAGGGCGTAACGGCGCACGTCGCGGTCGTTGGCCGTGAAGCCGCCGTCCTTGAAGACGGGGGCCGAGAAGAGGTTCGTCGTCACCATCGGCACGATGAGGCCGGTGTCGGCGAGCGCGCCCTTCAGACGGTCGATCTGCGACTGACGCTCGGCGTCGGTCGAGCCGAAGGCGAACAGGTCGTCGTCGTGGAAGGTGAGGCCGTAGGCGCCGAGCTCCGAGAGCTTCTCGACGACGTGGACGACGTCGAGGGCGGGCCGGGTCGGCCCGCCGAAGGGGTCTGTGCCGTTGTAGCCGACGGTCCAGAGACCGAACGAGAACTTGTCGGCGCGAGTGGGGGTGGGCATGACGCTCCTTTGCGGCGGGCAGTAAATGTTGCTGACGACAACCTATACCAGAATGGATGCCGCGTCCAGCAGCACCCGCAACGCATCGAGCGGTACGAGCCCTCGGTTTCTCGCCCCGGCGCCCGACAGTTTCGGCGCTACTCTCGGACGCATGACGGAGGCCTCCCGGATCACGCTGGCGACGATCGCCGCCGAGGCGGGCGTGTCGCTCGCGACGGTGTCCAAGGTGCTCAACGGGCGCACCGACGTCGCGCCCGCGACGCGGTCCCGGCTCGAGCGCGCACTGGCGCGGCACGGCTACACGCGACGCGTCGGCAAGCGGCGCAGCGAGTTCATCGAGCTCGTCTTCCACGAGCTGGAGCCGAGCTGGTCGATGGAGGTGATCGAAGGCGTGGAGGAGGTCGCTCACGCCGCAGGGCTGTCGGTCGTGCTCACGGTGAGCGGCGATCGCCACACCCCCGGCGCCGACTGGATTGACGGCGTGCTCCGCCGGCGCCCGGTCGGCGTCGTCCTGGTCTTCTCCGACATCGCCGAGCGCCTGCGGGACAAGCTGCGCGCGCAGCGGATCCCGTTGGTGATCGTCGATCCGGCCGGTGATCCGTCGCCCGACGTGCCGTCGGTGGGATCGGCGAACTGGTCCGGCGGGGTGATGGCCACCCGCCACCTCATCGACCTGGGGCACCGCCGCATCGCGGCGATCACAGGCCCCGACGACATGATGTGCTCGCTCGCCCGCGTCGACGGCTACCGGTCCGCCATGACCGCGGCCGGCCTGCCCGTCGACCCCGAGCTGATCCGGTTCGGAGACTTCCACCCCGACGGTGGCGAGTCGGCGGCGCGCGAGCTCCTCGCGCTCGACGAGCGCCCCACGGCCATCTTCGCGGGCAGCGATCTGCAGGCCCTCGGGGTCATCGCCGCCGCGTCGGCGGCCGGGCTGCGGGTCCCCGACGATCTCTCCGTGGTCGGCTACGACGACATCGCCCTCGCCCGCTGGATGAGCCCGCAGCTGACGACCGTGCACCAGCCGCTGCGCCGCATGGGAGAGGAGGCGGCGCGCCTCGCCCTGCGCCTGGCCGACGACGCCACCCCCGACACCCTGCGCATGGACCTCGCGACACATCTGGTGATCCGCGAGAGCACGGCCCCGCCGCGCACCGGAGGATCCTCATCGGACGCGACGCCGCGACTCGCCCCTACAGTGAGGGTATGAACGAGCCCGTCGGCAGCCGCCAGGCGAACCTGTCGCGCCTCCTGCGCATCGTTCATCTGGAAGGCCCCGTCTCGCGCGCGACGCTGACGGGCGCGACGAATCTCAACCGTTCGACGATCGCCGATCTCGTCGGAGATCTCGTCTCGCTCGGACTCGTCGAGGAGCACGCACCGGACCCCAGCCGCCGCGTCGGCCGCCCGTCGCCGCTGGTCGCTCCGCACCCGCGCGTCGCCGCGATCGCCGTCAACCCCGAGGTGGACGCCGTGACTATCGCCACGGTGGGTCTGGACCGACGCGTCAGCCGACGGCGGCGGGTCGAGATGACCGGCCTCGTCAGCCCGGAGCGCACGACGGAGCTGATCGCCGAGTACATCGAGCTCCAGCGGGACGAGGGCGCCGGCGAGCTCGCCCTGGCCGGCATCGGGATCGCCGTCCCCGGACTCGTGCGCGCCGCCGACGGTCTGGTACGGGATGCCCCGCACTTGAAGTGGACCGATATCGCACTACGCGAGATGGTGGAGGCCGCCACCGGGCTGCACACCGTGGTCGGCAACGACGCCGGCCTCGGCGTCGTCGCCGAGCACCTGTTCGGGGCGGCGCGCGGCGTGGACGACATCGTCTACCTCAACGGCGGGGCGAGCGGCATCGGCGGCGGCCTGATCGTCAACGGCATGCCCGTCGCAGGAGCCTCGGGCTACTCGGGCGAGTTCGGGCAGAACCGGCCGGGGATCGCGTCGAACGACGACAGGCGGGCGAGCAACGGCGTGCTCGAAGACGAAGTGAGCCAGGCGCGGCTCCTCGCCGTCCTGGGGCGGGAGAACGCCGACGAGCCCGAGCTGGCGCGCCTCCTGCGCACGACGCGCTCCGCCGACGTCGCCGACGAGATCGCCCGCCAGCGACGCATCCTCAGCACCGCCCTCGCCAATGCGGTCAACGTGCTCAACCCCGCGGTCGTCGTGCTCGGCGGCTTCCTCGCGATGCTCGCCGCCGACGACCCGGACGCTCTCACGCGCGCCGTGGTCGCGCAGACCATGCACGCCAACGGAGAAGACCTCGAGATCCGCTCTGCGGCGCTTGCGGAAGACCGCCTGCTCATCGGGGCGGCCGAAGCCGCGTTCGCCGAGCTGCTGCGCGACCCGGCGGGCGCGACGCCGACCTGAGCCCGCCCCTCACTCCGGCGGTGCCGTCGTGTCGCGCGGCACGAGGCGCGTCGGGAGCTTGACGTGGGTGAGGGCCGGGCGCTCACCGTCCATGAGCGACAGCAGCAGCCGGGCGGCCTCGGCGCCGAGCGTCTGCATCGGCTGACGCACCGTCGACAGCGCCGGGGTCGCCTTCGCCGCCTCGGGCACATCGTCGAACCCGATGACCGAGAGGTCACGGGGCACGTCCAGTCCGAGCTCCGAGGCCACCTTCATGATCTCCAGGGCCGAGATGTCGTTCGCCGCGAAGATGGCTGTCGGCCGCTCGGCCCGGCGGAGCATCTCCAGCGCCGCGATGCGCACGGCGTCGGGCCGGTAGCTTCCCGACCCGACGAACGCGGGGTCGATCGGGATGCCGGCATCCGTGAGCGCCCGGCGGTAGCCGGCGTCGCGCGCGATCGACGATCGCAGATCGCGCCGGCCCGCGATGAAGCCGATGCGGGTGTGCCCCAGCTCGACGAGATGCCGGGTGGCCTGCAGAGCGCCTCCGTAGCTGTCGCACTCGACCGTCGGCACATCGGCGGGCCCGGTATGGGGATCGATGGCGACGACGGGCACTTCGGTGCCGACGTTCACCACGGTGGGCGTGACCATGATCGCGCCGTCGATGAGTGTGCCGCTCAACCGCGACAGCGAGCGTCGCTCCCATCCCTCGGCCGCGCCGTGCGAGCCGGAGTAGGCGAGCAGGTCGTAGCGCGTGGCGCGAAGGGCCTGGCCGACGCCCTTCAGGATCTCTGCGCTGAACGGCTCGAAGTCGGCAACGAGCACGCCGATGACCCCGGTCGTGCGTGAGCGCATGCTGCTCGCGATGAGGCTGGACTCGTACCCCAGCTCGGCGACGACGGCGAGGACCCGATCGACCGTCTCGCTGGCCACGCCGTACCGTCCGTTGACAGCTTTGGAGACCGTCGCCACCGACACGCCGGCGGCGGCGGCGACATCCGTGATGGTGGGTCGGCGGCTCATGTTTCGAAAGCATAACGGCATCGAAACCGTTATTGAAAACGTTTGACAAGGTATTTGTTGCGGTCACAGACTTTTCTCGCTCGGACCGCACGCCGAGCGAAGCGCGGCCCGATCGCGCGGACTACCGGCACCCCGAAGCGGAGGTGCTCCTCGAAGAAGAGAACGGGAATCACATGAAGGGCAAGAGAATCCTCGCGGGTTCGGCAGCACTTGTCGTCGGCGCGCTCGCGCTCGCCGGCTGCAGCGCCGGCGGCTCCGACGGGAACAGCGACGGCAAGGTCGAGATGACCTTGTGGCAGAACTCGACGACGGGCCCGGGGCAGCAGTTCTGGAAGGACGCGATCGCCGCGTTCGAGAAGGACAACCCCGACGTCACGATCAAGATGCAGTCGATCCAGAACGAGGACATGGACGGCAAGCTCCAGACCTCGCTCAACGCGGGCGACCCGCCGGACATCTTCCTGCAGCGCGGCGGCGGCAAGATGGTCGCCATGGTCCAGGCCGGCCAGCTCACGGACCTCACCGGCAAGATCGAGGGCGAGGCGAAGGAGAACATCTCCGAGGGCTCGTTCAAGGCCGAGACCTACCAGGACAAGGTGTGGGCCATGCCGCTGTCGGTGCTGCCCGGCGGCATCTTCTACAGCCAGGACCTCTACACCGCCGCGGGCGTCACGGAGAACCCCACCACGATCGACGAGCTCGTCGCCGCCAACGACAAGCTGAAGGCCACGGGCGTGGCTCCGCTCGCCCTCGGTGCGAAGGACGCCTGGCCGGCCGCGCACTGGTTCTACTGGTTCTCGCTGCGCGAGTGCGCCCCGAAGACGATGGAGGAGACGGGCGACTCGAAGGACTTCAGCGACCCCTGCTGGCTCAAGGCCGCGCAGGACCTCGAGGACTTCGCTGCGACCGAGCCGTTCAACGACGGCTTCCTCACGACGTCCGCCCAGCAGGGCGCGGGCAGCTCGGCCGGTCTCGTGGCGAACCACCAGGCCGGTGGAGAGCTGATGGGCGCGTGGGACCCGGGTGTGATCGCATCCCTCACTCCTGACGAGAAGCCGCTTCCTGACCTCGCCTGGTACCCGTTCCCGGAGGTCCCGGGCGGCAAGGGCGAGCCCGGCTCGATGATGGGCGGCGTCGACGGCTACTCCTGCTCGGCGCAGGCGCCGAAGGAGTGCGTGGACTTCCTCAACTTCGTCGCTTCCGACGCCCAGCAGACGGCGTACTACAAGGCGTTCAACTCCCCGCCGGTCAACACGGCCGCGCAGGCCGAGGTGAGCGAGCCGTACCTGAAGCAGATCCTGGAGGCCTACAACAAGGCGCCGTTCGTCTCGCAGTGGCTCGACACCGTGCTGGGCCAGAACGTCGGCAACGCGCTCAACGTCGCCGTCGTCGACATGCTCGCCGGACAGAGCTCGCCCGAGCAGCTGATCGAGGCCGCCAACGCGGCCGGGGCGAAGGGCTGAGGAACACTCCGCATGTACACGAGCGAGACACCGAAGACGGACGATCGCCCGGAGACGGATCTCGCGCAGCGCGCCGGGGGCGGTGGCGTCACGCCGCCGCCCTCGGCGCCGCCGCGCCGCCGACGCCGTGGGATGGGCTGGTCGGGCCGTCTGGAGGTCGCGGTACTGGCTGGACCGGCCGTGCTGCTCTTCCTGGGCTTCGTCATCTTCCCCGTCGTCATGGCGGCGTACTACGGGTTCTTCAACTGGCACGGCTACGGACCCGCGACCGACTTCATCGGCCTCAAGAACTACGTCACGATCGTCACCGATCCTGACTTCCAGGAGGCGCTCGGCCACAACGCCTTCATCGTGGTGATGTCCTTGGTGATCCAGGGACCGGTCGCCCTGCTGCTGGCGCTCCTGCTCAACCGCAAGATGCGCGGGCAGTCGGTCATCCGCGTGCTGATCTTCGTGCCCTACGTGATCGCGGAGGTGGTCGTCGGCACCGGCTTCAGCCTCATGCTCGCCACCAACGGCGCCCTCAACGGCCTCCTCGAGAACCTCGGCCTCGAGCAGTTCACGCGCGACTGGCTGTCCGACCCGAGCATCGCCATCTGGACGCTGATCGCCATCCTCACGTGGAAGTACGTGGGCTTCGCGGTCATCCTGTTCCTGGCGGGCCTCCAGGGCATCCCCGAGGAGCTCTACGAGGCGGCCGCGATCGACGGCGCGAGCTACTGGCAGATCCAGCGGCGCATCACGATCCCGCTGCTCGGACCGACGCTTCGGATCTGGGCGTTCCTCTCGATCATCGGCGCCCTGCAGCTGTTCGATCTCGTCTACATCATCTGGGGCCAGTACGTGGCCTCCGTCGCCGGCACCTCCACGATGGCGACCTACATGGTGGCCAACGGCCGCAACGCCGGCAACTTCGGCTACGGCAACGCCGTCGCCGTCGTGATCTTCCTCATCTCCCTCATCGTCGCCCTGATCTACCAGCGCTTCGTGCTGCGGCGCGACACCGCGGGCGCGCTCACCGAAAGGACCGACCGATGACCGCCGCCGTGGCGACCGCCGCGCCGACCAAGCTCCGATCTCCGCGGATGCGGACCGGCACCCCTGCCGTGTACTTCGTCGCCCTCGTGGTGATCGCGCTGATGCTCGGCCCCGTCATCTACATCATCGTCGGCGGCTTCCGCACGAACTCGCAGATCACGACGAATCCGGCCGGCCTGCCCGACCCGTGGGTGCTCACCAACTACATCGGCGTGCTCACCGAGGGCACGTTCTGGATGCTGGTGCTGAACTCGACCATCGTGGCCGTGGCGACCACCGTCGGCGTGATCGTGCTGGGCCTGATGGCCAGCTACGTGCTCGCACGGTACTCGTTCCGCGGCCGCGGCGCGCTCTACGCGCTGTTCGCCGCCGGGCTCATGTTCCCGATCACGGTGGCCATCACGCCGCTGTACATCGTCGTGCGCAACCTCGGGCTGATCAACTCGCTCGGCGGCGTCATCCTGCCGCAGATCGCGTTCGCCCTGCCCACGACGATCATCATCCTGGTGCCGTTCCTGCGCGCCATCCCCGACGAGATCCAGGAGGCGGCCTTCATCGACGGATGCAGCCGCCTGGGCTTCTTCTGGCGCATGGTCGTGCCGCTCGCGGTCCCGGGTGTCATCACCGTCGGCATCCTGGCGTTCATCGGCAGCTGGAACAGCTATCTGCTGCCCCTGTTCATCCTGAACGACAACGCATCGTTCACACTGCCTCTGGGGGTGCAGGCGTTCTCGTCGCAGTACTCCGTCGACACCGCGAAGGTGCTGGCGTTCACGTCGCTGTCGATGATCCCCGCGCTGGTGTTCTTCAGCCTCTTCGAGCGCCGCATCGTCGGCGGGCTCACCGGGGCGGTCAAGGGATGAGCGGCGTGGACCTGCCCGCCGTCTCGGAGCGGGTGCGTGCGCTGCACGCCCAGATGACGCTGGATGAGAAGCTCGCGCAGCTCGTGGGCTACTGGGTCGACCAGGGCGACGAGGTCGTCGCGCCGATGGCCGGCGAGATGGTGACCTCCACCGGGTACGACGAGGCGACGGTGCACGGGATCGGGCATCTGACCCGCGTCTACGGCACCCGCCCTGTCGATCCCGCGGAGCGGGCGGCGTGGCTGTGGGGCGAGCAGCGGCGGCTCCGCGAGCGCTCACGCCTGGGCATCGGGGCGATCGTCCACGAGGAGTGCCTGACCGGCCTCGCCGCGTGGAAGGCCGCGACCTTCCCCACACCGCTGGCGTGGGGCGCGGCGTTCGACCCGGAGCTGACGGAGCAGATCGGCGAGGCCATCGGTCGTTCGATGTCGGAGCTCGGCATCCACCAGGGGCTCGCCCCGGTGCTCGACGTCGTGACGGACCCCCGCTGGGGCCGCGTCGACGAGTGCATCGCCGAGGACCCGTACGTGGTCGGGACGATCGGCACCGCCTACGTGCGCGGCCTCCAGTCCGCCGGCGTGCACGCCACGCTGAAGCACTTCGCGGGCTACTCGGCCTCGCAGGCCGGGCGCAACCACGCCCCGGTGCACATGGGCCGCCGGCGCCTTCAGGACGTCGTCCTGCCGCCGTTCGAGATGGCGGTCCGTGACGGCGGCGTGCGATCGGTGATGAACTCGTACGCCGAGATCGACGGTGTGCCGGTGGCGTCCAACCCCGAGCTGCTCACCTCGCTGCTGAGGGAGGACTGGGGCTTCGACGGCACCGTCGTCGCCGACTACTTCTCCGTCGCGTTCCTGCACGCCCTGCACGGTGTCGCCGAGGACCTCGGCGCGGCGGCGCTCCTGGCGCTGCGGGCCGGCATCGACATCGAGCTGCCGACAGGCGACGCCTTCGTCGGGCCGCTCCGAGAGCGGCTCGCCACGGACCCGCAGGGCCTGGCCGATGTGGACCGCGCCGTGCTGCGCGTGCTCGCGCAGAAGGAGGAGCTCGGGCTGCTCGACGACGACGACTCGGCGCCCCCGACGGACGTGGCGCTCGACAGCCCCGAGCTGCGGGCACTCGCCCGCCGGTCTGCCGAGGAGTCGATCGTGCTCCTGCGAAACGACGGGATGCTGCCGCTCGCCGCGCCCCGGTCGGTCGCGCTGATCGGACCGAACGCCGACGCGGCCGAGTCGCTGATGGGCTGCTACTCGTTCGCCAACCACGTGCTCGCCCATCACCCCGGCACGCCGCTCGGGTTCGACATCCCGACCGTGGCGGAGGCGCTGCGCGCCGAGCTGCCGGAAGCCTCGATCGTGCTCGAGCGGGGCTGTGACGTGGAGGACCTCGACACCGCGGGAATCGCCGCGGCGGCCGAGGCGGCCGCACGCGCAGAGGCGGCGATCGTCGTCGTCGGCGACCGAGCGGGCCTGTTCGGCCGGGGCACGGTCGGCGAGGGCAACGACGTCGACGACCTGGAACTGCCGGGAGCACAGCGTGCGCTCGTGGAGGCGGTCGTCGCGACCGGCACTCCGACCGCGGTGGTCGTCGTCTCGGGCCGGCCGTACGCGATCGGATGGATGCTGGAGGGCCCGACGGCCGCCGCCGCCGTGATCCAGGCGTTCTTCCCCGGCGAAGAGGGCGGCCCCGCGATCGCGCGCATCCTGTCGGGCGCGGCGGCGCCCTCGGGCAGGCTGCCCGTGTCCCTGCCGCGCTCCGCGGGTGCACAGCCGTACACGTACCTGCACCCGGTGCTCGGCGGCCCGACCGAGATCACCAGCGCCGACAACACCCCCGCGCTCCCGTTCGGTCACGGCCTCACGTACACGACGTTCGCCCGGGAAGACCTCGAGGCCTCGGATGCCGCCACGGGCGGAACCGTCGTCGCCCGGGTGCGGGTGTCGAACACGGGCGATCGGACCGGCACCGACGTCGTGCAGCTCTACGCGCGCGACGTCGTCGCCTCGGTGACACGGCCGGTCGCGCAGCTGCTCGCGTACCAGCGTGTGACGCTCGCCCCGGGCGAGTCGACGGTCGTGACCTTCGACGTCCCCGCGACCCGCCTCGCCTTCACCGGACGCGACGGCCGTCGCATCGTCGAGCCCGGCGCCGTCGAGCTGTGGGTCGGGCCGTCGTGCGCCGAACGAGAGACCGAGACCCGGATCGAGCTCACGGGCACGACGCACGCGGTCACCGCCGACTCCCCCCGGGTCGCGACGGCGAGCGTCACACCGCTGGTCCGCGAACCGCGCTGACGCGAACACCCGGGCCGAGGCATCCATCCGGAACACGAGGGCCCGGTGCGCATTGCGCACCGGGCCCTCGTGGCGTCGTGGCGAGGTCTACGCCAGGTCGAGCTCCACCGTCGCGAACGAGTGCGGCGGCAGGGTGACCGTCAGCACGCCGGCATCCACCGACGTCTCCAGCGCCACGGGCGCCACGGCGTCGGGCGCCTCGGGGGTGTTGTGCGCGGCGGCATCCTCCCCCGTCAGCACACGGGCGCGGCGCACGGCGGCCGGCCGGCCGCGCAGGTCGACCTTCACCTCGAGCGCCTCGTCCAGCGACAGGTTCGACAGCGAGACCAGGGCGCCGCCGTCGCGCGTCGAGGCCGACACCGACAGCCCCGGCACGTCGTCGGCGGCGACCGGCGTCTGCAGCACATGGGCGGCGAGGGCCGTCGCGTCGTGGTGGCCGCGGTTCATCTCGAACACGTGGTAGGTCGGGGTGAGCACCATGGCGCCAGAGTCGTCGGTGAGGATCATCGCCTGCAGCACGTTGAGGGTCTGCGCGATGTTCGCCATCTTGAGGCGGCCGGCGTGCCGGTGGAACGCGTCGAAGTGCACGGCGGCGACGAGCGCGTCGCGGACGGTGTTCTGCTGGAACAGGAACCCGGGGTTCGTCCCGGGCTCGACGTTCCACCACGTGCCCCACTCGTCGAGGACGAGCCCCACCTTGCGGTCGGGGTCGTACGAGTCCATGACGGCCTCGTGGCGGCGGATGACGCGCTCGACATCGAGCGCCTTGCGCATCGTGCCGTAGAACTCCTCGGGCGAGAACTCTGTCGCCGACTCGGTGTTGATGCCCGATCCGGCGTGCGAGTAGTAGTGGAACGACACCCCCTGGAACACCGGCGTCGGGTTCGAGCCGCAGGTGAGGCATCCGAGCGACTCCATGAGCGCGCGCGTCCACGCGACGTCGTCGTCCGACGCGCCGGCCGCGATGCGGTACAGCTTGTTGCCGCCGTGGTCGCGGCAGTACGTGCCGTAGCGACGCGCCTCGAGCGCGTACTGCTGCGCGGTCATGTTGCCGCCGCAGCCCCACGCCTCGTTCCCGATGCCCCAGAAGGGCACGGTCCAGGGCTCATCACGACCGTTCTCGCGACGCAGGCGCGCCATCGGCGAGTCCCCGTCGCGCGTGAGGTACTCGACCCACTCGCTCATCTCGCGCACGGTGCCGCTGCCGACGTTGCCGTTGACGTAGGCGTCGGCGCCGAGCAGGTCGCACAGGTCCATGAACTCGTGCGTGCCGAAGTGGTTGTTCTCGACGACGTCGCCCCAGTGCGTGTTCACCATGGTCGGCCGGCTCTCGCGCGGACCGATGCCGTCGCGCCAGTGGTAGTCGTCGGCGAAGCAGCCGCCCGGCCAGCGCAGGTTGGGGATGCCCAGCGCGCGCAGCGCGTCGACGACGTCGGAGCGGATGCCGCGCACGTTCGGCAGGGGCGAGTCCTCGCCGACCCAGAATCCGCCGTAGATGCAGCGGCCGAGGTGCTCGGCGAAGTGCCCGTACAGGTGGCGGCTGATGACGTCTCCGGGGACGTCGAGATCGATGACGGCGCGGGCCGTGGTCACAGGCTTCTCCAGGTCGTTGCGGGGGTGAGGGGGACGAGGGCGGGGCGCTCCACGGTGGTGCGGAGCGGTTCGCGGATGCCGGAGGCCGCGGATGCGGCGAGCGCGGTCATGATCTCCAGCACGTGCAGCGCCATGGCGCCGCTCGCGCGGCCGTCGGAACCGTCCGCGGCGCGGGCGAGGTCCACGAGCCCGATGCCTCGACCGGCGTCGACATAGCCCGCCCACGGTTCGAGGGTCTGCCACTCGCCACCCCCCTCGTGAAGGCGCACGTCGCCGGCGAAGCCGTTGGGATCGGGCACGACGAGCGAGCCGTCGACGCCGTGCACCTCGATGGGCTGGGCCGTCGAGCGCACGCCGTCGAAGCTCATGGTCACGGTGGAGATCGCGCCGGAGGCGTGATGCAGGATGCCGGCCAGGTGGGTGTCGACCTCGACGGCGATCCGCTCGCCGGCGCGGGGGCCCGCGCCGATCACGCGCACGTCGCGCGAGCGCGAGCCCGCGCCCGACACGGCGATGACGGGCCCCAGCAGCTGCACGAGCGAGGTCACGTAGTACGGCCCCATGTCGAGCAGCGGTCCGCCGCCCTCGCGATAGTAGAAGTCCGGCTGGGGATGCCACGACTCGTGGCCCGCCGAGATCCATGTCGCCGACGCCGACACCGGCTGCCCGATGCGTCCGTCGTCGATCGCGGCGCGCGCCGTCTGCACGCCGGTGCCGAGCACGGTGTCGGGTGCTCCCCCGACCCGCACGCCGGCGGCGGTGGCGGCATCCATCACGCGCTGGGCGTCGGCGAACGTGGCCGCCAGCGGCTTCTCGCCGTACACGTCCTTGCCGTGCGCGATGGCCGCGAGCGCGACGTCCGCATGGGCGGCGGGGATCGTGAGGTTCAGGACCGCGTGGATGCCGTCGTCGGCCACCAGCTCGTCCGTCGTGAGCGCCCGGCACCCGGGCAGCGCGTCGGCCGCCGCGCGCGCCCGCGACGCGTCGAGGTCGGCGACCGCGGCGATGCGGATGCCCGACGCCTCGGCGAGCGTCGCGAGGTACTGCCCCGAGATGACGCCGAGACCGACGATGCCGACGGCGGTCGGCTCGACGCCCGTCACCGCGCCGCCCACAGCAGTCCGCGCTGGATGATGGTGCGCACGTTGTCGTCCTGCAGCACGTCGACGCTGTGCCCCGGCGTCGACACGAAGACACGTCCGGCGCCCCACTCGCGCGTCCACACCGCGGGCGACACGATCGGCCGGTGCCACGGGTGGTACGGCTGCACGGGGTGGGTGGTCGTGGCCAGCACGTCGTTGAGGTCGTCGTGCAGCACCCAGTACTGCTCCGTGGTGAGCGGGAAGTCGTCGATCCCGGCCATGATCTCGTGCCCGCGGCCGAGGTCGGTCAGCTCGACGGTGTACTCGAGGTAGTTGTCGGTGGGTGCGCCGTGGACCTCGTCGGGGTGCTTCGACGGGTGAGTCGCGAACTGGCCGCCCACGAGCTGCAGGTAGTCCGAGCTCGACCGGAACGAGTCCGCGATCCCGCCGTGCCACCCCGCGAAGCCGGTCCCGGCGGCGACCGCGTCGCGCAGGCCGCGGATCGCCTCGTGCGACGCCTGCGACATCGTGACGGACTGCAGCACCAGGTCGGTCGCGGCCATGCGGTCCGCGTCGGCGTACACCTGCGGGTCGTCCTCGATCGTCACGTCGAACCCGCTGTCGCGGAGGAACGGGATGAACAGGTCGGTGGCCGCGACGGGCTGATGGCCGTCCCATCCGCCGCGGACGACGAGGGCGGTGCGGGTCATGCGGGGGTCCCTTCGGAGTGACCGACGGCGGGTGCCACCGGGGTGAGGATGCTGTCGTGCCCGGCGCTGCGCTCGACGGCGGCGAGCACGCGCTGCACCTGCGCCGCGTCGGCGAACGTGGGCGAGACGGGGATCTCGCCGGCCACGGCGCGCACGAAGTCGACGGCCTGGTGGGCGAACAGGTGCTCGTACCCGAGCCCGTGGCCCGCGGGCCACCACGCTCCGGCGTAGGGATGCCGCGCCTCGGTCACCTGCACGCGGCGGAATCCCTGCGCCGCGTCGGCCGCGGCGTCGTAGACCTCGAGCTCGTTCATGCGCTCGAAGTCGAACGCGACGGCGCCGCGGTCGCCCGAGATCTCGATGCGGTTGGCGTTGCGGCGCCCGGTCGCCATGCGGGTGGCCTCGAAGACGCCCAGCGCACCGCCGTCGAAGCGCGCCGTGAACGCGGCCGCGTCGTCGACGGTGACCGGGAGGCGGTCGGCCGGATCGGCGGCGACGCCGCCCAGGCCCTCGACGGCGCCCCGGCGCGGGCGGGACGTGACGAACGTGCGCATGACGGCCGACACAGCGTCGATGCTCTGGCCCGCGAGCCACTGTGCGGAGTCGATCGAGTGCGCGCCGATGTCGCCGAGCGCACCCGAGCCCGCACGGTCGCGGTCCATGCGCCACGTGTGGGGCGCGTCGGGATCGCTCAGCCAGTCCTGCAGGTACTGCGCGCGGACATGGCGGATCTCGCCGACCCGTCCGTCGGCGATCAGCTCCTTCGCGAGGGCGAGCGCGGGCGTGCGGCGGTAGCTGAAGCCGCACATGGCGACGCCCGAGGCGCGGGTGGCGGCATCCGCCATCGCCTCCGCCTCGGCGACCGAGTTCGCGAGCGGTTTCTCGCACAGCACGTGCTTGCCCGCGGCGAGCGCGGCCAGCGCGATCTCAGCGTGCGTGTCGCCGGGCGTGCAGATGTCGATCACGTCGATGTCGTCGCGTTCGACCGCGTCACGCCAGTCGACGGCGTGCTCGGGCCAGTCCAGCCGTGCGGCGAACTCGGCGGTCGCGTCGGGGCGGCGGCCGACCACCAGTGCCGGCACCGGCTCGTACGGGAGGTCGAAGAAGCGCGGGGCGGTGCGCCAGGCCTGCGTGTGCATGCGGCCCATGAAGCCGGTGCCGATCAGTGCGATCCGCAGCGGCGATGTCGTCGTCGTCATCGTGGGGAGCCCTTTCCAGGCACCGACGATGCCACCGAGCCCATCGGCCCGCGAGAATCTTGCGCAAAACAGCGGCCGTGCGCGAAGGTGGTCGGGTGCCCGCCCGCGTCACCCTCGCCGACCTCGCCGCACGCGCCGGCGTGAGCATCGGCACGGCCTCGCGCGCGCTGTCGGGGCGCGGCGACCTCGCCCCCGCCACGCGCCGTCGCGTGCTCGCCGCGGCGCGCGCTCTCGGGTATGCGCGCGACCCCGCGGTGGGCGGCCGGCCATCAGGCTCGGCACGGCTCGTCGACCTCGTGCTCGGCGGATACCACAACGCCTACTCCGACGAGGTGACGGCCGGTGCCCGCAGCGCGGCCGCCGCCGCCGGCTACGACCTCGTCCTCACCGAGGAGCGCGACACCCCTGACGACGACTGGCCCATGCGGGTGCGGCGGCGCGGCTCGGCCGGAGTCATGCTCGGCCTCATCTCGCCCACGGCGTCGCAGCTCGCGGCGCTGACGGACGCCGACATCCCGGTGGTCCTGATGGACCCGCAGGCAGAGACGTCGCGCGGCCTCACGAGCGTCCGCACGACCGACCGCGCCGGTGCGCGCACGGCGGCGCTGCACCTCGCCGACCGCGGCGCGACGCGCTTCGCGATCGTCGTCGGCTCTCCGCCGTACCGGTACGGGCGCGCACGGCACGAGGGGTTCGCCGAGGGGCTGCGTGAGGTGCGGCCGGGCGCCGACGCCGTCACGCTCGAAGCGGACTGGGGCGCCGCGGCCGCCCGCGACGCCGCGCTCCCCCTGCTGCGGCGGCTGCGCCCGGGCGAGCGGCTCGGGGTGTTCGCGTGCTCCGACGAGATGGCCGCGGGCGTGTACGCCGCCGCCGCGGCGACGGGCCGCAGCATCCCGGGCGACGTGCTCGTGGTGGGCTTCGACGACCTCCGCAGCGCACGCTGGCTCACCCCGCCGCTCACCACCGTGCGACAGCCGATCCGCGAGATGGCCGCCGCAGCAGTCACGGCCCTCACCGATGCGGCCGCCGGTGCGACCCTGGCATCCGCTCCGATCGTGCTGCCCACGCGCCTGATCCCCCGCGGCTCCACCTGACGCAGACCCCGGCCTCCGGACGGACCGACGGGACCGGCATCCACTCAGCACAGAACGCCCTACCGGGCGGGCGAGCCGCACCGGTAGCGTGAGGACACGTCTGACGGAAGGCCACTCATGTCTCTCTCGACCGAACGTCCCGCCCGCACCGGCCGCCCCACGAGGAGCGAGGCGGAGCTGCAGCAGATGGCGAAGGACCACCTCTGGATGCACTTCGCACGCCAGTCGGTGATGACCGAGGGGCCCGGTGTCCCGATCATCGTCAAGGGCGAGGGCCACCACATCTGGGACTCGCAGGGCAAGCAGTACATCGACGGCCTCGCCGGCCTGTTCGTCGTCGCCGCCGGCCACGGTCGCAAGCGCCTCGCCGAGGCCGCGGCGAAGCAGGCGGAGGAGCTCGCGTTCTTCCCGATCTGGTCGTACGCGCACCCGGCAGCCATCGAGCTCGCCGACCGCATCGCGTCGTACGCCCCCGGCGACCTCAACAAGGTCTTCTTCTCCACCGGCGGCGGCGAGGCCGTCGAGACCGCGTTCAAGCTCGCCAAGTACTACTGGAAGCTGCAGGGCAAGCCCACCAAGCACAAGGTCATCTCGCGGGCGGTCGCCTACCACGGCACGCCGCAGGGCGCCCTCGCGATCACGGGCATCCCCGCGATGAAGGCGATGTTCGAGCCGCTCACGCCCGGCGGGTTCCGCGTGCCGAACACGAACTTCTACCGCGCCTCCGACATGGGCGCCCCGACGGGGAGCCTCGAGGAGTTCGGCGTGTGGGCCGCCGACCGCATCGAGGAGATGATCCAGTTCGAGGGGCCCGACACCGTGGCCGCCGTCTTCCTCGAGCCGGTGCAGAATTCGGGAGGATGCTTCCCACCGCCGCCCGGCTACTTCCAGCGCGTGCGCGAGATCTGCGACAAGTACGACGTGCTGCTCGTCTCGGACGAGGTCATCTGCGCGTTCGGCCGCATCGGCCACATGTTCGCGTGCGACGCCTACGGCTACCAGCCCGACATGATCACGTTCGCCAAGGCCGTCACCAGCGGCTACTCGCCGCTGGGCGGCACCGTGGTCAGCGACCGCATCTACGAGCCGTTCGCGCACGGCGACACCGCGTTCTACCACGGGTACACCTTCGGCGGGCACCCGGTCTCGGCCGCCGTCGCCTTGGAGAACCTCGACATCTTCGAGGAGGAGGGGCTCAACGAGCACGTCCGCGAGAACTCCTCGATCTTCCGCTCCACGCTCGAGAAGCTCACCGACCTGCCGATCGTCGGCGACGTCCGCGGCGACGGCTACTTCTTCGGCATCGAGCTGGTGAAGGACAAGACCACCAAGGAGACCTTCGACGACGACGAGTCGGAGCGCCTGCTGCGCGGCTTCCTCTCCAAGGCGCTGTTCGACGCCGGGCTGTACTGCCGCGCGGACGACCGCGGCGACCCCGTCATCCAGCTCGCGCCGCCGCTGACGATCGGCCCCGCCGAGTTCGACGAGATCGAGCAGATCCTCCGCGGCGTGCTGACGGAGGCGTGGACGCGGCTGTGATCCGTGGTCCCCACGGCTTGTCCACGCGCCGCTGACGCGTCGCGTGGCGCCTCCGGCCGCGTGGGCCCAGCCGCGGCCGGCGGCATCCACTCCTCTGCGCCGGCGCGCTATGAGCTCCGGTGCAGCGCCTCGGCCTCGTCGCTGTTGAACGCCGCCGCACGGGCGAGGAACTCGTTCGCGAAGTCGAGCTGCTCGTCGGTCAGCGTGTCGAGGTATTCGTTCCACCGGGCGGTGACGCCCTCGTACACGGGGCCGACGCGCGCCATCACGGTCTCGGGGATCGCCGTGACGATCACCCTGCGGCGGTCGGCGTCGTCGCGCGTGCGCGTGACGTAGCCGGCCCGCTCGAGCCGGTCGATCATCGTCGTGATCGCCCCGCCGGCGGTGAGCCTGAGGCGGGACGCCAGTTCTCCCGGCGTCGCCGGGCCTTCGCTGAGCAGAAGGCCGACCGCCTGCAGGTCGGAGCCGTTGAGGCCGCCCGACCGCGCGACCGCCTCCTGGAAGAGCACGGCGCGCGCCATGAAGTCGCGCATCACCTCGCCCTGGCGGGCGATCGCCACGGCACGGGTGGAGGCCGGATCCGACATCTGCTATTCTCTCTAATATCGAGAGACTCTCTCATAGAGACTCTCTGTTTCGCTCTCAGACTATCGAAAGGCCACCCCCATGCCCAAGGCGCTCATCATCGGCGGAGGGGTCGCCGGACCGGCCACGGCCCTGTTCCTGCAGAAGGCCGGCTGGAACGCCGAGGTGTTCGAGGCGCGGCCGGCACCCACCGCGCACGGCGGCCTGTTCCTCAACGTCGCCACCAACGGGCTCACGGTGCTCGACCTGCTGGGCCTGCGCGACCGACTCGTCGCCCTGGGCCATCGGTGCCCCTACATGGAGATGTGGAGCGGACGCGATCGCCTCCTCGGCACCGTGCCCAACGGGCCGGCCGGCGAGCCGGAGCGCGGCAGCGTCGTGGTCCGTCGCGACGAGCTGCACGCGGTGCTGCGCGACGCGATGACCGAGCAGGGCGTCCCCACGACCTGGGGCGCGCGCCTCGAGCGCATCGAGGAGCACGCGGACGGCGTCACCGCGCACTTCGCCGACGGCACGAGCGCCTCCGGCGACATCCTCATCGGCTGCGACGGCGTCGGTTCCATCACGCGTCGATGGATCGATCCGGCCGCGCCGGAGCCGTTGTACTCCGGACTGCTCAGCGTCGGCGGATTCTCCCGTGTGCCCGGACTCCCGCCGACCCCCGGCGTGCAGCGCATGATCTTCGGCGCGCGCGGCTTCTTCGGCTACCTCGTGCGCGACGACGGCGAGGTGTACTGGTTCGCCAATCCCACCAGCCCCGAGCTCGACCGCGACAGACTGCGCGCGATCTCCGATGACGACTGGCTCGCCGAGCTGCGCGAGCTGCACGCCGACGACCCCTTCCCGGTGCCGCAGATCCTCGCCGCGGCCACCACCGTGGGCGCGTATCCGATCTACGACCTGCCTCATGTGCCTCACTGGCATCGCGGCCGCGTCGTCGCCGTCGGCGACGCCGTCCACGCCACGTCGCCCAACGCCGGCCAGGGCGCATCGCTCGCCCTCGAGGACGCTGCGACGCTCGCACGGCTGCTGCGCGACTCGGCGACCCACGAGCGGGCCTTCTCCGTGTACGAGCGCACCCGCCGGCCCCGCGCCGAGGAGGTCGTCAAGTACTCGCGCGCCATCGGCCGCCAGAAGTCCACCAGTGGCTCACGTGTCGCCGTGGCGATGCGGGACCTCATGCTGCCGCTGTTCCTGCGCAACGCGACGCAGAACACGCGCAACAACCACCTCTACAACCACCGCGTCGCGTGGGACGACACGACCGCTCTCCCCGCCTGACCGCATCGAGGCTGGTCAGCGCGGGGCGAAGGCCGCCCGGAACAGGCGGCGAGCCCGGGCCGACGCGGCGGGCCGGGCCGCGGCATCCGTCCTCGCCAGCTCGGTGGCGAGCATGCCGGTGGCCATCGTGACGTCCTCGATCTCGACGTGGTCCCCGATGCGGCCGGCGGCATGGTCCCGCGCGACCAGCTGTTCGACGACGCCATAGAAGCGCTCACCGAGGACGGCGACGCGGGGATCGGTGAGGTCGGCCGTCACGAGCTGGATGAACGCCGTCGACACCACGGCCTGATCGACCACGCGGTCGAGCAGGTCTTCGATGGTGCGGTCGGGCGCCGCGGTGTACTCCTCCAGGTCGCGCACGTTGTCTTCGAACACGGCGACGGCGAGGGCGGTGCGGTCGGGGAAATGCCGATAGAGGCTGCCCTGCCCGACACCGGCGCGTTTGGCGACGGCGCTGAAGGGGGCGGCGAGCCCTCCTTCGGCGTAGACCTCGCGGGCAGCGGCGATGAGGGCGCGGCGATTGTCGGCGGCGGCGGCGGGGCCGCGATTCTGGCGGGTCTCCGCACGGGGGGATGCGGTGCTGTGCACGGGTGTAGCCTAGTACCGGACATAGTTGTCCGGTAGGAGCCGCCCCGAAGGATCCTCGTCCCCCGGACCCGCAGCCCCGATGCACTGCCAACGAAAGGGAAGACAATGAGCACCACCCCCGCTCCCCTCACCGGAGCATCCACCATCCAGACCTGGCTCGACGACGCCGCCGGCGGCGCCGCACTGCGCGGCCTCCTCGCGCAGGGCGGACAGACCGCGGACTCGCTCGCGCCGATCGCAGCCCTGCCCATCTCGAACCTCGTCGCCATGAGCGGCGGCGCGTTCCCGCAGGCGGCCCTCGACGCGCTCATCGCGCAGGTCAACCCCGACGGCGTCCCCGAGGTCGCCGCCGACGAGACCCCCAAGGCCGAGTGGGCCGAGAAGATCAGCGCGGGCCGCTTCACCGGCCAGACCGTGATCGTCACGGGCGCCGGCTCGGGCATCGGTCGTGCCACCGCGTCGCGTGTCGCCCGCGAAGGCGGCCGCGTCATCGCGGTCGACGTCAGCCAGGAGCGCCTCGACGAGTTCGTCGCCGCGCACGACGGCGCCGACGTCGTCGCCCTCACCGCCGACATCACCGACGACGAGGGCGTGGCCCGCATCATCGAGGCCGCCGGCGAGCGCATCGACGCACTGGCCAACATCGCCGGGATCATGGACGACATGACCCCGGTCGGCGAGGTCACCGACGCCGTGTGGGACCGCGTGTTCCGCGTCAACGTCACCGGCACGATGAAGCTCATGCGCGCCGTCATCCCCGCGATGCTCGCACAGGGCGGCGGCTCGATCGTGAACACGTCGTCCGAGGCGTCGCTGCGCGGCTCGGCCGCCGGCGCGGCCTACACGGCGTCGAAGCACGCCGTGGTCGGCCTCACCAAGTCGAGCGCGTTCATGTACGGCCCGAGCGGCATCCGCGTCAACGCGGTCGCCCCCGGCGGCGTGATCACCAACATCGAGGCGAAGTTCAACTCGCCGTTGGGCGCCGAGCGCGTGCAGGCGGGCATGGCGCTCATGACGCCGCCCGTGACCGCCGACCGCCTCGCCGCGTCGATCACGTTCCTGCTGAGCGACGACGGCGTGAACGTCAACGGCCAGAACCTCGCCAGCGACGGCGGCTGGTCGGCCGCCTGACGCCCTGACCGCGACGCCCCGGCCGACCCGACGGCCGGGGCGTCGCCATGTCCGCGCAAGGTTCGGAGATCTCTCGGATCTCGGAAGCCTGGGCCGCAGGCATCCGAGTTTCGCGTGATCTCCGAACGTCGGGCGGCGCCCACCCCCGGACGCCTGACAGGTCGAACCCCGGCGCCCCCGCGAATCCAGGGGGTGGATGCCGCCGCCCGGCCGGCCGGACGACCCCAGGCCCCGCCGCCAGACTCGGAGATCTTGCGGAGCTCGGACACCTGGGCCGCAAGCATCCGAGTTTCGCGTGATCTCCGAGGCAGGCGGCACGGCGTGAGTCAGAAGGGCCAGATCAGCGGCACGTAGTACACGGCGACCAGCAGGAAGAAGATCGCGAGCGGGAGGCCGAGCTTCCAGTAGTCGCCGAAGCGGTAGCCGGCGGGGTCCATCACCATGAGGTTGGCCGGTGTCGCGATCGGCGTGAGGAACGCGGCCGCGCCGGCCACGGTCAGCGCCATCATGAACGGCTGCACCGAGACACCCATCGCCTGCGCGACCGAGATCGCGATCGGCGCCACGATCAGCACCGTGGCGGTGTTGCTGATGAGCTGCCCCAGCACGACCGTCAGCGCGCACAGCGCGAGCAGCGCGACCTGGGGGCCGGCGTCGCCGAGGAGTGACAGCATCCCTCCCGCGACGAGGTCGGCGGTGCCGGTGCTGATGAACGCCGTCGACAGCGGGATCATGCCCGCGATCAGCACGACGGTGGTCCACGAGATCGAGTGGTACGCCTGGGTGACCGTCACGGTGCGGGTGAGCACCAGCGCGCACGCCGCCAGCAGCGCCGCCACCACCGGGGGCACGAGCCCGGTCGCCAGCAGCACCACCATCGCGAGCAGGATCACCGCCGCGCGCTTCGCACCGCGGCCGAGCGGCACCGATCGCCGCAGCTGCGCGGGGTCGTCGACCGCGAGCACCCCGGGCTCGTTCGCGCGGCGCGCGAGGTCGTCCCATGCACCCTGCAGCAGCAGCGCGTCACCTGCCTGCACGACGAACTCGGCACCCTTGAGCTGCTCGTCTCCGCGACGCGCCGCGAGCACGACCAGGTCGCCCCGCTTCGTCGTCATCCCGGCGCACAGGGTCTTGCCGATGAGCGGCGACCGGGGCGCCACGACCACCTCGGTCACGCCGTTCACGGGCCCGAGGAGCGTCCCGGTGTCGAGCGACAGCGAGTACTGGCTGCGCAGCAGCCGGGCATGCCGCATGAGATCCTTCGGCATGAGGGCGCCGCGCCGCTCGGGCAGCAGCCGGTCGCCGAGCAGCAGGATCGCGACGGTGCCGATGAGGATCGGGATGCCGACCAGCGCGAACTCGAAGAACCCGAACTCGCGTCCCCCTGCGCCGGCGGCGAACTCCGACACGATGATGTTGACGGGGGTTCCGGTGAGGAGCAGCAGCGACCCCGCGGAGGCGGCGAACGCGAGCGGCATCAGCAGCTTCGACGACGCGATCCCGGCGCGGGCCGCCACGACCACCACGAGCGGCAGCAGCGCCGCGACCGCGCCGTTGATGCTGATGAGCGCCGTGAGGCCCGCCACCAGCAGCGCGATGACGACGACGAGCGTGTTGCGCTTCGTCCCTGCTCGGCCGATGACCTTCTGCCCCGCCCAGGCGGTGATGCCCGTGGCATCGAGCGCCTCGCTGACCACGAACAGCGCCGCGATGAACAGCGTCGTCGGATCGCCGAACCCGGCAAGGGCCTGCGGGAGCGTCAGCACACCGGTGAAGAAGAGGGCCAGCGCCACGCCGATCGCGACCACGCCGATCGGCACGCGGTTGCTGACGAACGCGATCACCGCGAGCACCAGGATGACGAGCGTTGCGGCGACGGGGTCCACGGCCCCAGCGTAGCCACCCCCCTCGCGCGCGTGCCGGCGGCCGACCGCGCACGCGCATCGCCTCGGGGGTCGGTCGCTGAGCGAGGAGCGCAGCGACGACGCGAAGCCTCCTCCCTCGCTCAGCGACCGGGGGTCGATGCCGACCGTGCACGCGCTTCGTCTCGGTCGTTCCTCCCTCGCTCAGCGACCGGGGGTCGATGCCGACCGTGCACGCGCTTCGTCTCGGTCGTTCCTCCCTCGCTCAGCGACCGAGGGTCGATGCCGAACGTGCACGCGCTTCGTCTCGGTCGTTCCTCCCTCGCTCAGCGACCGGACGATCGATGCCGACCGTCAATGACCCCACAGGCGAGCCCCGGACGCTGAGCGAGCGCCAGCGAGACGAAGCGCACTGCGCACACCCGGGGCGACCGAGCCACCAACGGCACTCATTGCCGAACGTGCACCTCGCATCGCCTCGGGAGTCGGTCGCCGAGCGAGGAGCGCAGCGACGAGACGAAGCGCAGAGGCTTAGCTGCGCAGCACGGCCAGTCCGGCGACGTCGTAGGCGAGCTCGACGGCCTCGAAGATCGCGGCGTCGATCGTGCGGGGCGCGAACGCGTCGCCGATGGTCACCACCCGGGGTGCGGCATCCCGAGCTCCGGGAACGCCGACCGACGCGCGCGGTTCGACGGCCACGACGGTGTCGATGCCGGCGAGGGTGGTCGCCTGTCCGGTGAGGGTGTCGCGCACGACGGCCTCGCGACCGGCGATGCGCTCGACGCGGTGCGCCGCGCGGCGCCGGAAGCGCCCCGAAGCCCCGAGGCGCTCCAGGAGCAGCGGGCGGTCGTAGCCCGCCCCGATGTGCGGGAACACGGTCTCGAACGGGGTGACGAGCTCGAGCTCGTCGACGTGCGGCAGCAGCATGAGCGCGATGCCGGCGGCGTACGCGGTGCCGTCGGCGTCGACCACGACGATCCGGTGGCCGAGTGCGCCGCGATGGGATGCCGCCGCGAACGCGTCGATGGTGCCGTGGAGCGGGAACCCGCCGGTGTACGCGCCGCCCAGCGCGAGGGAGGTCGTCGGCGGCGCCACCGCGCCGGTCGCGACGACGATGCCGTCGGCTCCGAAGCCGCGCAGCACCTCGGCGGTCGCGAGGGCGCCGAGGCGCACGTCGACCTCGGCGGCGGCGAGGTCGCGCACGAGGTCGTCGACGAGCAGGCCGACGCTCTCACGGCCCGGCACCTGTCGGGCGAGCCGCAGCTGCCCGCCGAGCTCGGTCGCGCGCTCGAGCAGCGTGACGTCGTGCCCGTCCTGGCCGAGCTCCACTGCGGCGCGCATGCCGGCCGGTCCCCCGCCGACCACGATCCACCGCTGCGGGGCGTCGGCCATCGGGCGTGGCCCGCGCTCGAGCTCGCGCCCGGCGAGCGGGTTGACGGTGCACGACATCGGGAGTCCGCGGCTGCCGCGGCCGAGGCATCCCTGGTTCAGCCGGATGCAATGCCGGATGCCGGTGTTCGGGGCGTCGACCGGCGCACGGCCGACGAGCTTGCGGCCGAGGTCGGGGTCGGCGATCTGCGCGCGCGTGAGGGCGACCATGTCGGCGATGCCGGACGCGACGACCTCCTCTGCCTCTTCGACGGAGCGCGCGGCGCCGACGCCGAACACGGGAACATCGGGGTTGGCGGCCTTCACCGCGGCCACGTCGTCGCGCAGCCACGCGTACGGCATCGGCGACGAAGGGAAGACGTAGTGCACGTTGTGGTACCCGCCCGCGGCGAGGTCGAGGAAGTCGATGCGCGTCTCGGCGCGCAGCCGCGCGATCGCCTCGCGCATCGCCGTGCCGTCGAGCCCGTCCGGATGGAACTCGTTCGCGACGATGCGGATGCCGACTGTGAAGTCGTCGCCCACCCGCTCGCGCACGGCCCGCAGCACTCGGCGCGGGAACCGCGTGCGCCCGTCGAGGTCGCCCCCGTACTCGTCCGTGCGCGCGTTGTACAGCGGCGAGAGGAACTGGTGCAGCAGGTACCCGTGGGCCAGGTGGATCTCGACGCCGTCGAATCCGCCCGCGCGTGAAAGCTCGGCCGACCGCGCCCACCCCTCGACGAGCGCCGCGATGTCGTCGCGGTCCATCTCACGGGTGGCGTGCGCGGTGGACGGCGACAGTATGCGCGACGGGGCATACACCGTGCGCGGGCCGTCCGGACCGTCTGCCTGGGCCTGCGCGCCGTGGTGGTTGAGCTGCACGAAGACCTTCGCGCCGGCCTCGTGCACGGCATCCGTCATCCGCTTCGACGCGGCGACGCCCTCCGGGCGGTAGGCGTCCTCGAAGCCCCTGATCGACCCGGTCGGGTGGACGAAGTGGTTGCCCGCGACGAACAGCCCGCAGCCGCCGCGGGCCCGCCGCACGTAGTACGCGGTCTCGCGGTCGGACTCGACGCGGTCGGAGTACTGCTTGGAGTGCGCCGTCTGCATGAGCCGGTTCGGCACCGTGACGGCGCCGATGCGCAGCGGCTGCGCCAGCGGCGACGAAGGGCTCGCAGTCATGCCCAGAGCCTACGGTCCCGAACCGGCCCGTCAGGGTCAGAGCCGCGCGAGAGCCTCGTCGAGATCGGCGACCAGATCGGCGACCGACTCGATGCCGACCGACAGCCGCACGACCTCCGGCGGGACGGCGAGCTCGGTGCCGCGCACCGACGCATGGGTCATCTCGTCGGGATAGTTCATGAGCGACTCGACGCCGCCGAGCGACTCCGCGAGCTGGAACAGCCGGGTCGATTCGGCGAAGCGCCGGGCGGCGGCCGCGTCGGCGAGGGCCACTGACACGATGCCGCCGAAGCCGCTCATCTGCCGCGCCGCGAGCTCATGCCCGGGGTGCGACGGAAGGCCCGGGTAGTACACGCGGGCCACCGCCGGGTGCGCGGAGAGGAAGGATGCCACCTCCTGCGCGTTCTCGCTGTGCCGCTGCATGCGCAGGGCCAGCGTCTTGATGCCCCGGGTGGTGAGCCATGCATCGAGCGGGCCCGACACGGCGCCGACGGCGAACTGCAGGAACTTCGCCTCGCCGTAGAGGGCGTCGTCGTTCATCACCAGAGCGCCGCCGACGACGTCGGAGTGTCCGCCCAGGTACTTCGTCGTGGAGTGCACCACCACATCGGCGCCGAGCGCCAGGGGCTGCTGCAGCGCAGGTGAGGCGAACGTGTTGTCGACGACGACGAGCGCGCCGGCGTCGTGGCCGAGGCGCGCGAGGCCGGCGATGTCGGTGATGCGCAGCAGCGGGTTGCTCGGGGTCTCGACCCACACGATGCGCGCGGGGCGCTCCTCGAGCGCGGCCCGCACCGCGTCGAGGTCGCTCATGTCGACCACCCGCACGGTGACTCCCCACGCGCCCAGCACGCGGGCGATGAGCCGGTAGGTTCCGCCGTACACGTCGTTGCCGAGCAGGACCTCGTCGCCGGGCTTGAGCGCGGCGCGCAGCAGCGCGTCCTCGGCGGCGAGCCCCGACGCGAACGACAGGGCGTGGGCGCCGCCCTCGAGCGCGGCCAGCTGCGTCTCCAGCGCCGTGCGCGTGGGGTTGCCGCTGCGGCCGTACTCGTACCCCTCGCGGAGGCCGCCGATGCCGTCCTGCGCATATGTCGTCGAGAAGTGCACAGGCGGGATCACGGCGCCGGTCGTGGGATCGAACGCCTGCCCGGCGTGCACGGCGCGGGTCTCGAAGCCGGAGTCGGAGGTGGGCTCGGTCATGCGGGTGCTCCTTCGTGAGGGGTGGTTCCGGTGGCCTCGGGGCCGGGGCGGCCGCTGCTCGGCAGGTCGAAGCCGTGCTCGCGCATCCAGTCGTCGTCGTAGAAGCGCTGGAGGTAGCCGCGACCGTGGTCGGGGAGCAGCACGACCACGACGGCGTCGGCGGGCAGGTTGCGGGCGGTGCGCAGCGCGGCGACGACCGCCATGCCGCTCGACCCGCCGACGAGCAGCCCCTCCTCACGGGCGAGGCGCCGGGTCATGGCGAACGACTCGGCATCGGGGATGCGGTGGATCTCGTCGGGCACCGACGGGTCGTAGCTGTCGGGCAGGAAGTCCTCGCCCACGCCTTCGACGAGGTAGGCGTGCAGCGGCCCGCCCGAGTAGATCGACCCTTCCGGGTCGGCGCCGACGACGCGCACCGCGCCGTCCGAGACCTCGTGCAGGTATCTGCCGGTGCCGCTGATCGTGCCGCCCGTGCCGATGCCGGCGACGAAGTGCGTCACGCGGCCGTCGGTGTCGCGCCAGATCTCGGGACCGGTCGTCTCGTAGTGGCTCAGCGGCCCGTTGGGGTTCGCGAACTGGTTCGGCTTGAACGCCCCGGGGATCTCGCGCACCAGCCGGTCGGCCACGCTGTAGTACGAGCGGGGGTCCTCCGGCGGCACGCTCGTGGGCGTCTCGACCACCTCCGCCCCGTAGGCCTTGAGCACATCGACCTTGGCGCCGGCGAACTTGTCGGGCACGACGAAGATCATGCGGTAGCCGCGCTGGATGGCGACCAGGGCCAGGCCCACGCCGGTGTTGCCGCTGGTCGGCTCGACGATCGTGCCGCCCGGCCGCAGCAGCCCGTCGCGTTCGGCTGCGTCGATGATGCGGGCGGCGATGCGATCCTTGGCCGAACCGCCGGGGTTGAAGTACTCGACCTTGGCGAGCACCGTGGCGGCGATGCCGTCGGTGACGCGGGTGAGCTGGACGAGGGGGGTGTTGCCGACGAGGTCGGCGACGCTCTGGGCGTATCGCACGTGAGGTTCCTCAGGTGTTGCCGCGCGCACGGGCGCGGAGGGTCGTCAGGGGTCGCGGAGGTCTGCGTGAAGCGGAGGCTTCAACAGCAGGGGCGACAACACCGACAGGTCAACACGGGCGCCAGTCTAGACGGTGGGCTCAGGCCACGTACAGATGCGGGCCGCAAACCGGCGTCACGCGGCACCGCACATGCCGTGCGGCACGACCTCGGCGACGCACGGCGTGCAGCCGTTGCGGGCGCTCTGCAGCGTGCGCTCGAGCACCGCGATCGTGGTGCCGCCGCCGCGGCTCGTGAACGACGGCATCCGCAGCACGTCGGCCAGGAGATTGCGCCGCACGCCGAAGAACCGCTCGAGGTCGTCGCCCGTGAGGAACGCGGGCAGGGTCCGCGTGAGCTCGCGGATGACCGTCGCCTCGGCATCCACGCGCACCATCCACGCGCGGCGGCGCAGCTGCCGGCGGAACTCGGCCTCAGGCACGAACCAGCGCCGCCCGAACCGGTAGCCGGGAAGGTCGCCGTCGGCGAGACGGCGGGTGAGGGTCGTCGATGTCAGCCCGGCGAGCTTGGCGGCGGCAGCCGCCGTGAGGAACGGCGAGCCGCCGGTGCCGCGGCGTGTGGGGGTGACTTCGAAGCTCACACCACGCAAGACGTCCGCGATGGGCTTTCATGACGGGCCTCGGAGAAGACGAGTGGATGCCGCCGGCCCGGCCGGCGGCATCCACTCCCCGTCTCTCGTCACCAGGTCGCGACGTACTCCGAGCGGCGCACGAGCGCGGCCTGCTCGACGAGCGGCAGCGAGCGGTCGACGGCCTGCACGACGCGACGGGCGACCTCGGGCGAGCTCAGCCGGTAATCGGTGAAGTCGCTGTTGGACGCGTACACGCCGATCGGCAGCGTCAGCGCCTGGAAGAAGCCGAACAGCGGGCGCAGCTGGTGCTCGATGATGAGCGCATGCCGTTCGCCGCCCCCGGTCGCGGCCAGGAGCACCGGGGTGCCGACGAGGTCGTACTGCCCGACGAAGTCGAACAGGTGCTTGAACAGTCCCGTGAACGAGGCGCGGTAGACCGGGCTCGCGACGACCAGCAGGTCGGCGGACTCGATCGCGCGCAGCGCGTGCTCCACTTCGGCGGCGACGTCTTCGCGGCGCAGCGCCCCGGCGAAGCCCGGCCCGAGGGCAGCGACCTCGACCAGCTCGGTCTCGGCGGCGACACGCTCGGCGACCCCGGCGAGGATCGTGCGGACGAGCGCCGTCGTGCGGCTCGGCTCCTGCAGCGACCCCGACACCCCGACCACCCGCAGCGGCCGCAGGGCGCCGCCACCGGCGTCCGGATGCGAGGACCCCGCCGCACCGTGCGCCGCCGCGATCCCGGCGGCGGTCGCGGCCGCGAGCTCGACGGCACTCACGACGCGTCCTCCGGGGGCGCGACCGGACGGCCGATCGAGAGCATCAGGCGGTTCGCCCAGTTGAAGAACGCGGCGCCGTGGATGACGTCCGAGATCTCGAGGTCGTCCAGGCCCGCCCCGCGCAGGCGTGCCACGTGGGTCTCGTCGAACGCGAGCGGCGTCGCGGTGAGGGCGGCCGCGGCTGCGACGATCGCGTTCCATCGCTCGCCGAGGTCCGCGTCGATGCCCTCGACCAGCAGCCGGTCGACGAACTCGGGCGACTTCGAGAAGTGCGTCGCGAAGCGCGCATGCACCGAGGCGCAGAACACGCACCCGTTGACGCGCGACGCGGCGGTCGCTGCCAGCTCGCGCTCGGCACGCGGCAGCCCCTCGGCGGTGTTGTAGAAGATGTCCTTGTCGACGAGCGTGCGGGCACGCAGGATCTCGGGGTCGCGGACGAGCAGCCGGAAGTAGTCGCTCGACGCCCGCGGCCGGTCGACGAGGCCGTCGTAGTGGCGCTCGGTCAGCTCGTCGACGGGCAGGGGCTCCAGCCACGGGAGCCACCCCACCTCGGCGCGCGTGAACGCGTGGGGGTGCGGCGCGTCGTGCGTCAGGACGACGGCTTCGGTCGTGGTGCCGGTCATGCGGAGACCTCCTCGGACGATGCGGATGCGGAGACGGACGGAGCGAGGGCGCGAAGTCCCGCCGCGACGCGCTGCTGGAACGCCAGGAACGACACCAGCTGCGACAGCGTCACGACCCCGTCGACGCTCCAGCCGGCGTCGACGAGCCGCGTCTGGGCGGCGGCATCCGCCTCCCGCGGCCGGAACGTGAGCAGGTGTGCGTGCGCCAGCGCGGCGGTGAGACGCTCCCCCAAGGCGTCGCGGGCAGCGATGCCGGGCTCGTACCGCCGTCCGTCGGTGCTCTCGCCCACGAGGCCGTCCTCGCGGTAGGCGCCGAAGGGCCCCGCCGTGGCGGCGGCGGATGCCTCGGCCAGGACGATCTCGGTGCGCCGGGCGTCGACGGCGGCTGCGGCATCCGCGTAGAAGGCCGCCGTCGCGTCGTCGGCCGTCGAACGGGTCGCGAACGCGGCGACGAGCAGGCGCTCCTCGAGCGGGAACGCGGTGTCGTCGAGGGGAGCGAACAGGGCGTCGTAGCTGGCCTGCAGCTGGTCGCGGGTGACGGGCCGTCGGCGGCGCAGCGCGTCGAGCGGGTCGCCGGCGCGGACGCCGACGAGGTCGTCGACGACGTCGACGCCCTCGATGAGCTCAGGGGTGGTCATGAGGTCTCCTTTCCGAGACGGCCGAGGGGTTCGAGGGAGCGGTCGCGGCCGGCCCAGCCGAGCGCGGGGGCGACCTCGGTGGCGAAGAGCTCGATCGACCGCAGCACGAAGTCGTGCGGCGCGTCGACGGAGTGCACCTGGAAGGCGACCTCGGTCGCACGCGACAGGGTCGAGTCGGCAGCGAGCGACGCCGCGACCTCCTCGGGGGTGCCGAGGTGCGTGTCGGTCGCGGCGATGAGGTCGTCGAGCGCGTCCTCGGGCAGGTGGTGCCCCGACCGCCGCAGGCCCTCGGCCGCGCGCCGGAGTCCCACCTCGGCGAACCGCAGGGCGTCGGAGCGGTCATCGGCGACGAAGACGGTGCGGGATGCCGTCACCCGCGGCGCGACGCCGTCCGGCAGTGCATCCAGGTAGCGGTCGATGATCGGGTGCTGCAGCTCGGCGAGGCTCGCGGTGAGTGCGTCGACCGGCCGCGGCTGCGTGCGCGAGAGCAGCAGGCCGTGCCCGTGGACACCGGCGCGCGTGCCGCCCGCCGGCGAGAACGTCGCCTGCCAGACGCGGCCCGACAGCCCCGCGGCCGGCGGGTACAGCGTGTTGCCGCCACCGATCTCGCGGCCGGCGAGCGCGTCGACCAGCACCGTGAGCTTCTCGTCGTACACGGCCGCCTTCGCCGCGACGTCCTGCCCGAACGGCACGAACGACGACGGGGTGCCGCCGCTGCCTAGGCCCAGATCGATGCGTCCGCCCGACAGCAGGTCGGCGACGACGGCATCTTCGGCGACCCGCACCGGGTCCTCCAGCGGCAGCGTCACGACGCCCGTGCCGAGCCGGATCTCGCTCGTCGCGGCGGCGACGTGCGCGAGGAACACGAACGGCGCCGGGAGACCGCCTTCCGCGGCGCGGAAGTGGTGCTGCGCGACCCATGCGCGCCCGACGCCGAACCGTTCCGCGTGGCGGATCTGGTCTGTCGCGAGGCGGTATCGCTCGGCGGGTGGCGCCTCATCGAGCAGGCGGGTGAAGAAGGCCAGAGACGGCGCGGTCATGCCGCGACCTCCGATCGTCCGGGCACGGCTGCCAGCAGCTCGCGCGTGTACTCGTGGGTGGGGGCCGAGAAGAGGTCCTCGGTGCTGCCGGCCTCGACGACCCGGCCGCGGCGCATCACCGACACGGTGTGGCTGATGCGGCGCACAACGGCGAGGTCGTGCGAGATGAACAGGTAGGTGAGCCCGAGCTCCTGCTGCAGCGACTCGAGCAGCTCGAGGATGCGTGCCTGCACGGTCACGTCCAGCGCCGACACCGCCTCGTCGAGCACGACGACGTCCGGCCGGATGGCGAGGGCGCGGGCGATCGCGACGCGCTGCCGCTGGCCGCCCGACAGTTCGCGCGGCGAGCGCTCCAGGACGTCGGCAGGGAGCGCGACGCGGTCGATCAGCTCCGCCGCGCGGCTGTGGCGCTCGGCCCGCGTGCCCTCGCGGAAGTTGTGCAGCGGCTCCGCGACGATCTGCGCGACGCTCTGGCGGGGGTCCAGCGACGAGAACGGGTTCTGATAGACGAGCTGGATGCGGCGGCGGAGCTGCCGCAGGCCGTCACCGCGCAGCCCCGCGATGTCGCCGAGCTCCCCGGAGGCGTCGGCGAGCTCGATGCGACCGGCGTCCGGCTGCAGGAACCTCGTCACGAGACGTGCCGTCGTGGTCTTGCCCGACCCCGACTCGCCCACCAGCGCATGGGTCGTGCCGCGGCGGACCTGGAACGACACGTCGTCCACCGCGCGGAACGCCTCGCGCCCGCGCACCGCGAACTCCTTGACGAGCCCCTCGGCCACGATGGCGTAGGGGTTCTCGGCCGCGGCGGCCGCGGCATCCCGCAGGAACAGGGGCGGTGCGGGGCGACGGAAGTCCTCCGTCGCCAGCGCCGGCGCGTCGGCCAGCAGCTGCCGCGTGTACGGATCCGACGGAGACGACAGGATGCCGGCGCTCGGCCCCTGCTCGACGACCCTGCCGTGGTTCAGCACCACGAGACGCTGCGCGCGGTCGGCGGCGACTCCGAGGTCGTGCGTGACGAGGAGCACCGCCGTGCCCTCCTCGCGGCGCAGATCGTCGATGAGGTCGAGGATGCGCCGCTGCACCGTGGCGTCGAGCGCGCTGGTCGGCTCGTCCGCGATGATCAGCCGCGGACGCAGCGCGATCGCGGTCGCGATGAGCACGCGCTGCCGCATCCCGCCCGACAGCTCGTGCGGATACTGCCGGGCCCGCAGCGCCGGGTCGTCGAGCCCGACCCGCTCGAGCAGCTCGAGCACGCGCCCGCGGCGGGCGGCGGCATCCCGGACGCCGTGCACCCGGAGGATCTCGCCCACCTGCACGCCCACCGGGCGCACCGGGTCGAGCGACGACACCGGGTCCTGGGGCACGAGGCCGACCTGCGCTCCGCGGACGCTCCGCAGCCGCTTCTGGTTCCAGCCGGTGATGTCGACGCCGCCGAGCGCGATCGAACCGCCGTCGACACGTCCGCCCTCCGGCAGCAGCCCGATGAGGGCATGCGCGGTGGTCGACTTGCCCGAGCCGGACTCGCCGACGAGGGCCACGACCTCGCCCTCCTCGACCGTCACGTCGACGCCGTGGACGACCTCCCGACGGCCGGTGCGGGTCTGGTACGACACCCGCAGGTCGTGCACGTCGAGCACGCTCATCGCGTCCTCCTTCCGATCGACTGGCTGATGCGGTTGGCGCTCAGCACCACGACGAGCACGACGAGGCCGGGCAGCGTCGTGAGCCACCACGCCGTCGCGACGTAGTTGCGCCCCTCGGCGATGAGCAGGCCCCACTCGGGGGTCGGCGGCGGCGCGCCGTAGCCGAGGAAGCCGAGGGTCGAGATCGCGAGGATCGCGCCGCCGAATTGCAGCGCGGCCAGGCCCACGACCGCGGTGAGCGAGTTGGGCAGCACGTGCCGGCGCAGCACAGCCGCGAACGAGCCGCCACTGCCGAACGCCGCCTCGACGTAGTCCGTGCGACGCACGCGCACCACCTCGGACCGCGACAGCCGCGCGAACGACGCGACGCTGCCGATGCCTACGGCGATCGCCGCGTTCACCGTGCCGAAGCCCAGCAGGATGATCACCGACAGCGACAGCAGCAGGCCGGGGATCGACAGCAGCACGTCGACGACCCGCATCAGCACGTCGTCGAGCCAGCCGCCCACCGAGCCGGCGACGACGCCGAGCAGCGTGCCCGCCGCCAGGCCGACCGTCACGGCGATGAGGGCGCCCGACAGCGAGTGGATCGCGCCGTACACGACGCGCGCGTACAGGTCGCGGCCGATCGCGTCGGTGCCGAACCAGTGCTCGGGACTCGGCGGCAACAGCTTCTGCGCGGGGACCCCGTCGATCGGGTCGTACGACGTGAACAGCCACGGCGCCGCCGCCCACAGCACGGCGATGACGATCACCGCGACCGCGACGACGAGGGTCCACGACGGACGTCGCCCCTGCGCGAACAGCCGTGCGACGTTCGCGCGGCGCGACGGCTGGCCCTCGGGAGCGCCCGCGTCACGCGCGACCGGGTCGAGGACGGTTCCGGATGCCTCGTCCCGCGCGATCGCGGCGGTGGCAGCATCCACTCTTTCGCTGGTCTGAGTGCTCATGCGGAGGCCTCCTGGAGGACGGGGGCGGAGGACGGGCGTGCGGAGCGCGAACCGCGACGCAGCCGCGGGTCGAGCACCGGGTAGAGCAGGTCGACCACGAGGTTGACGATGACGAACGTCAGTGCCGCGAGCACGACGATGCCCTGCAGCACCGGGATGTCCTGGCTGGAGACGGCCTGCTCGGTGATGCGGCCGATGCCGGTGCGGCCGTACACCGTCTCGGTCACGACCGCGCCGCCGATCAGCTCGCCGAACAGCACGCCGGCGATCGTGAGCGTCGGCAGCAGGGCGTTGCGCGCCACCGACCGCCACAGCACCCACGACGGTGACGCGCCCTTGGCGCGCACCACCGTCACGAAGGGCTGCAGCTGCACCTCGTCGATGCTGCGCACGAGGATCTGCGCGAGCGGCGCCGAGATCGGCACGGCCAGCGTGATCACGGGGAGGATGAGCCCCACCGCCGGGTCGGCCGCGACGATCGGCACCCAGCCCAGGCCGAACGAGAACACCTGGATGAGGAGGATGCCGAGCCAGAACACCGGCACCGCGACGAACACGCCCGGGAGGGCCTGCAGCCCCTGACGCAGCCAGCCGAAGGGCGACAGCGTCGAGAGGAACGCGATGGCGAACGCGATGACCGCCGCGAGCACGAACCCGAGGCCCGCGAGCACCGCCGTCGCCGGAAGGGCCTCGCCGATGAGCTGCAGCACCGGTGTGCCGTACTGCGTCGAGTAGCCGAAGTCGCCATGGGCGTACCCCGTCAGCGTGGCCCAGTACTGCTCCCACCACGACGAGTCGACGCCGTACGCGACGCGGATCTGCTCGATCTGCTCCGCACTCAACCCGAGCGAGGGGTCCTCGTACTTGATCAGGATCGCGTCACCCGGCAGCAGCTGCAGCAGGATGAACGTGGCCGTGAAGGCCGCGATCAGAACGATCGCGGCCTGCCCGGCGCGTCTCAGCGCGTAGCTCATCGACTCTTCGGTCCTACTTCTTCTTGTCGAGCCACACGTCGTAGAACAGCGGGCGCGCGACCGACTCGAACTCGATGCCCTGCACGTACGGCGCGGCGCCGTAGACCTGCGGTTCCTCGAACAGCGGGATCACGTACGCCTGCTCGGCGAGGTAGTCCTGCACGGCCTGCGATGCCTCGACGCGGGCGTCGGGGTCGGCCGTGGACGCGACGGCGAGCAGCAGCTCGTCGAGCTTCGCGTCGTCCGACAGCAGCGTGTTGCGGT
The DNA here is from genome assembly GCF_042722305.1 of Microbacterium sp. NPDC058389. Taxonomy (NCBI): domain Bacteria; kingdom Bacillati; phylum Actinomycetota; class Actinomycetes; order Micrococcales; family Microbacteriaceae; genus Microbacterium; species Microbacterium sp. NPDC058389. The sequence continues at coordinate 16,638 of NZ_JBHXJQ010000016.1, read as the reverse complement.
TCTTCGTGTAGTACTGGCTCTTGATGACGTCGAGGTCCGCGCGGCCGACCATCGAGTGGTACAGCGGGGTCTTGAGCGGGTCCTTGATGTCTTCGGCGTAGCTGCCGGCGTCGGCCGACTTGACGTTGAGCTCGACGCCGATCTTCTTGAGCTGCTGCGACACGAGCTCGAGCGTCTGCTTCGACAGCGGCTGGGCCTTGGCCTCATAGACGTCGAGCGACAGGCGCTGGCCGTCCTTCTCGCGGATGCCGTCGGCGCCCTCGTCCCAGCCGGCCTGGTCGAGCAGCTTCGCGGCCTTCTTCGGGTCGTACTCGTAGTACTCCGACTCGTCCTTGTAGCCGAGGGCGGTCGAGCTGAGCGCCGACGTGGCGCGCGGGTAGTTGGCGGTGAACACGGTGTCGACGACCTCCTGGCTGTCGACGCCGGCAACCAGCGCCTGGCGCACCTTGATGTCGCTGAGGATCGGGTTGGTGAAGCGGAGGCTCAGCGAGTTGTTCACGCCGCGGGTCTGCGGGGCGTACAGGTCGAAGCCGCCGGACTCGACCCGCGCCTCGTCGAACGCCTGCACGTAGCGGATGTAGTCCGCCTGGCCCGACAGCAGCGAGCCGATGCGCACGCTGTCCTCGGGCGTGACGATCAGGTGGATCGTGTCGAGGTAGGCACGGCCCTGGTGCTCCGAGCTCGGCGGCGCCCAGTCGTAGTCGTCGCGTGCCTCCAGCGTCAGCTCGGTGCCGAGCTTCTCGTCCGTGATCGTGAACGGACCCGTGCCGATGATGTCGGCGGCGTTCCCCGCGCCGAACTCCTCGAGCGTGCGGTCGAGCGTGGCCGGCGACAGCAGGCCCGAGTTGATGGTCGACGTCGCCTGCAGGAAGCCGGGCGCCGGAGCGCTGAAGCGGAACGTCACGGTGTCGGCGTCGACGACCTCGCTCGACGCGTAGTTGTTGATGGCCTCCGACACGGTCAGGCCGAGGTCGGGGGTGCCGAGTCCGTACGTGTCGAAGTTCTTCGCGACCGCCGCGGCGTCCAGCGGCGTGCCGTCCGAGAACGTGACGTCGTCGCGCAGGTCGAACGTGTACTCGGTCGCGTCGTCGTTCACGGTCCACTCGGTCGCGACCCACGGCTCGATCTCGAGCGTCTCGGGGTTCTGCCACGTCAGACGCGCGGTGATGTTGTTGACGAGGCCGCCGTTGGGGTAGAAGCCGGCCTGCGGCGGGTAGAGGTTCGTGTACGTCTGGTACTCGAGGTACGTCAGGGTGCCTCCGGTGACCGGGTCTCCGGCGGCGTCCCCGCCGGAGGCGGCGGGCTGCTGCGACGCGCATGCCGTGAGGGATGCCGCGGCGACGAGCACCGCGACGGCACCGGCGATGATTCGCGATGCGGGACGGGACATGTTCTCTCCTGGGTTCGGGCTGTTGCTGCAAGGTGTGTCGGCAACGCTAGGGAGCGGCATCCCACCCCCGTTCTTCGTGACGTCACGGCCGTTCACCGTCCGCAAGCGGAGGACACCGGGAGTCATGCGGGGTAACAGATGCCCGCTCGTTGAGCGAGCGAAGCGAGACGAAACGCCCGGGCCGACGAGGAACCGGAGTCACCCGTCGGTCGAGGCGTTTCGTCTGCGCGCGCGAGAGCGCGCTCCGCTCAACGACCGGACGCGAGTGCCTCGACGTGGGCGAGCCGTGGCGCCCCGAGCGCCAGCCGCTCACGCAGCGTGGCGCCCTGGCGGCCGATCAGCCCGCGGCGGCGGAGCTCCGGCACCGCGAGGGCCGTGAACGCCTCGAACTGCGCGGGCTGGAAGGCCGACAGCACGTTGAAGCCGTCGGCGGCGCCGGCATCGCGCCAGAGCTCGAAGTGGTCGGCGATCACCGACGGGTCGCCGACGACGAAGTTCGCCGGCACCGCGTGCGCCGCGACCAGGTGCCGCCACGTGACCGGGTGGTCGCCGCCGAGGCCCCGCCCGGTCCGGGCGCGCACGACGTCGAGAGTGCGCACGGCCGCCTCGGCGAACGTCGCCGCGGTCGCGGCCGGCACCGGGTCGTCGACGGCCGCCGCGCGCGCCGGGTCGTCCGGGGCGATGGCGGCGACATCGAGGAACGAGCCGAGCGACCGGTTCGCCGGGAACCCGGGTCGCTGCGCATGCGCCGACGCGCCGTCGTCCAGCGGCACGAGCAGCAGCAGCCGGTCCACGATCGCGCGCGCGGCGGCGTCCGTCTCGGCCACCACCGGCAGCACCGGCACGATCACCTTGAGGTCTTCGGGGTCGCGACCGGATGCCGCCGCCAGGGCTCGCAGCTCGGCCCGCGTTGCGGCGGCCACAGCCGGGTCGCCCGCGGCGATCAGGGCGAGGTCGGCCTCGGTCGCGGCGAGCGCGCGCGAGCGCGGCGACGTGCCGGCGTGCACGATGGGCGGGTGCCCCTGCGGCGGCCGGGCGACGTTGAGCGGGCCCTCGACGCGCACCTGCGTGCCCTGGAGGGCGGCGGTCCGCAGGCGTTCGGCGTCGATCAGGATGCCGCTGTCGGGGTCGGCGATCCAGGCGTCCTCGTCCCACGACTCCCACAGCAGCCGCAGCGCCTGGACGAACTCCTCGGCACGGTCGTAACGGGTCTCGTTGTCGGCGTGGGCGTCACGGCCGTGGTTGGCGGCAGCGCGCGGCTCCGCACCGGTGACGAGGTTCACCCCGGCGCGTCCGCCGGTGAGCAGATCGAGGGATGCCGTCGCCCGCGCCGTCGCGTAGGGGTCGGCGTACGTGGAGTTCACGGTCGCGATGAGCCCGATGCGCTCGGTGATGCCCGCGAGGAACAGCACCGCGCTCACCGGGTCGATGCGCGCGAGCAGGTACGGGTCTCGGAACTCCAGATCGGGCCCGGTGGCGAGCCAGTCGCCGAAGAACAGGTAGTCAAGGTCGGCGTCCTCGGCGAGCTCAGCGACGCGGCGCAGCACGGCGGCGTCCGTCCGGGGATCGGCGTGCGCGCCCGGGTGCCGCCACCCCGAGGGGTACGCGCCGAGCGTGCGCACCATGGCGCCGACGATGAGGGGCCCGGTGGCGGCATCCGTCATACCGGCACCACGTCCAGCGAGGGCGCCGAGCCGACGGCGGCGAGCCGGCCGCGCGAGCGCGACCACTGGCTCCACGACCCGGGGTACACGACGACGTCGATGCCCGCCAGCGCTCCGGCGAGCGCCGTGTGGGTGGCGGCGATGCCGGAGCCGCAGTACGCGGCCACCGAGACGCCCTCCGCCACACCCGCCGCCGCGAACTCGGCGCGGATCTCGTCGGGCGTGCGGAACCGGCCCGCGGTCAGATGCACGGTCGTCGGCAGGTTGACGGCGCCGGGGATGTGCCCGCCGACCGGATCGTGCGGCTCGGAGTCGCCGCGGTAGCGGTCGGGCGCGCGCACGTCGAGCAGCAGGCCGTGGTCGGGCCATTCCTCGACGCCGTCGATGTCGGCGACGCCCTCGGTGATCTCGCCGAGCACGACGTCCCCCGGCGGGCGGGGCAGCACGTCGCCGGTGTCCAGCGGCAGCCGTTCGGTGAGCCAGCCGCGCAGGCCGCCGTCGAGCACCCGCACGTCGGCGATGCCCGACCGCGTCAGCACCCACCAGGCGCGCGCCGCGGCGACGGAGTGCACGTCGTCGTACGTGACGACGGTGTCGCCCTGGTGGATGCCCCACCGCCGGGCCGCGGCCTGCAGCTGCTCGCGCGAGGGAAGGGGATGCCGCCCCTCCCGCGGATCGCCACGCCGTGCCAGCTCGTGGTCGAGGTCGACGTAGACGGCGCCGGGCAGGTGCCCGTCGAGGTACGCCGGGCGTCCTTCCGGCTGGTCGAGACGCCAGCGCACGTCCAGGATCCGCGGCGGGGTGCCGCTGCGGATGAGGTCGGCGAGCTCGGTCGGCGAGATGAGTGGGGAAGGCATGGGGTCATGCTCGCGCCGCCGCGCCGGGCACGGAACGGTATGACGACACATGCCGCGACCGGGCGTCATACGCCGCGATACGGCGTCATGCGACGTCACACGCAGTCACCCTCGGCGAGTGACGCGCGCGCCCGCGCCGCGCCCCTACGCTCCGGGGAGAACGTCAGGAGAAGTGGATGCCGCACACCCAGGATCCCCGCCCGGCGAAGCCGCTGCGCGGCCTGCGCGCACGCCGCGCGATCGCCGGCCTGGCAGTCGTGGCCGCCGCGGCCCTCCTCGCGGGCTGCGGAACCGGCATCTTCCCGATGCCGACCGCACTCCCGACCGATCTGCCCACGACACGTCCGACCGACCTGCTCCCCACGCGGAGCCCTTCTCCGACACCGACACCGACACCGACGCCCGAGCCGGCGCCGACTCCGACGCGCACCGGCGTCCTCCCACCCCTGCCGACCCCGACCGTGGCGCCGGAACCCACGCCGACGCCGACACCGACGCAGGAGCCGGCACCCGAGCCGACGTCGACCGTCGCGCCGGAGCCGACGGTGGTTCCCGTGCCGGAGCCCACGGCGGCTCAGACGCCGACACCGACGTCAACCCCGACGCCCACACCCACACCGACCGCCTCGCCGACGCCCACGCCCACGCCCACGCCCACGCCCACCGCCGACGCGTCGGACGCCGATGTCACCGCCGCGAGCTGGGTGCCCTGGGTCGCGCTGCTGGTGCTGCTCGTGGGCGGCGCGGTCACGTACCTGATCGTGCGCAGACCTCGGCGTTCCGGCCCGACGCCGCCCGCCTAGCCTCGGCGACGATCAGCCCCGCAGGGCGAGGACGAACGGCAGCACGGCCGTCGCCCCGGCGCGGCGCAGCTCGCGCGCGGCGACGGTGAGCGTCCAGCCGCTGTCGAGGCGGTCGTCCACCAGCAGCACCGGCCCGGGGGGAACGTCGAGGCCCTCCGCCGAGAACCGGCCCCACACGCCCGCGACTCTGAACGCGCTGTTGCCACCCGCCTGCCCGGTGGGTCCGCCGTCCACGAGGTCGAGTGCACCGAGGTAGGGCAGGCGTCCGATGCCGGCGAGCCCGCGGGCAAGGGAGTCGACGAGCTGCGGCTTCGTCCGGGACGGCATCGCGACGACGGCGACCGGCCGGTCCTCCCACTTCCACTCGGCGAGCACCCGCACGCAGGCGCCGAGCACGTTCTGCGGCACGGGCTGGTCGGCCGCGCCGGCGGCGAACAGGTCGCGCATCGCCCCGCCCCAGCCGAGGTCGGTCAGGCGCGCGAGGGCGCGGCCCTCGGTCGCCTGCTCATCGGCGGCGATGCGTCCCTTGACGGCCACGCCCAGGCGGTCGGCCCCGGTCGGCCACTGCCGGCGCGGCTCGATCGGCACGCCGACGCGGTCGAGCGCAGCGGTGGCGGCATCCGCCGCGGTGGCGGCGATCTCGGTCGGGAACCACGGGCTGGCGCAGTTGTCGCAGCGCCCGCAGGGCGCGGCGGTCTCGTCGTCGAGCGACCGCTGCAGGAACTCCATGCGACAGCCGTCGGTGTCTTCGTACTCGATCATGTGCTGCTGCTCAGCGACGCGCTCGGCCGCGATGCGACGGTAGCGCTCTTCGTCGTAGGCCCACGGCTGCCCGGTCGCGATCCAGCCACCGCGCACGCGTCCTACGGCGCCGTCCACGTCGAGCACCTTGAGCAGCAGCTCGAGCGGCGTGCGCCGGATGTCGACGATCGCCTCCAGCGCGGGCGTCGACAGCGGCCCGCCCGCCTGCGCCAGCGCCGACAGGACGCGCTCGGCGCGCTCGCGGTCGGGCATCGAGGCGGTCGCGAAGTAATGCCAGATCTCGCGATCCTCGGTGCCGGGCAGGAGCAGCACGTCCGCCGACGCGGTCGCACGACCGGCACGGCCGACCTGCTGGTAATACGACACCGGGGACGACGGCGCGCCCAGATGCACGACGAAGCCGAGGTCGGGCTTGTCGAACCCCATGCCGAGCGCACTGGTGGCGACGAGAGCCTTGACGCGGTTGTCCTTCAGCAGCGCCTCCGACTCCTCGCGCTCGTCGGTGTCGGTCTGCCCGGTGTACGCGCGGACGTCGTACCCGCGTTCACGCAGCAGCCGAGCAGTGTCGTTGGCCGCGGCGACGGTGAGCGTGTAGATGATGCCCGACCCCGGCAGGTCGCCGAGGTGGCTGATGAGCCACGCGAGCCTGCTGGGCGAATCGGGCAGGCGCAGCACGCCCAACCGCAGCGACGCGCGTGCGAGCGGGCCGCGGATGGTCAGCACGCCGGGGTCTGCGGCACTTGTGCTGAGCGAGGGACGAGACGAAGCATCCCCGGTCCGGGCGTCGAGCTGCTCGGCGACGTCGGCCACCACCCGGCTGTTGGCCGTGGCGGTCGTGGCGAGCACCGGCACCCCCGCGGGCATGCGGGCGATGAGGTCGCGCAGGCGCCGGTAGTCGGGCCGGAAGTCGTGGCCCCAGTCGCTGATGCAGTGCGCCTCGTCGACCACCAGCAGCCCGATGCGCGCGACGAGCTGCGGCAGCTGCTCGTCGCGGAACGACGGGTTGTTCAGGCGCTCGGGCGACACCAGCAGCACGTCGACCTCGTCGGCGTCGAGCTGTGCGAGCACATCGGTCCACTCGTGCGCGTTCGTCGAGTCGATCTTGACCGCGCGGACGCCGGCGCGGGCGGCGGCGGCGATCTGGTCGCGCATCAGGGCGAGCAGCGGCGAGACCAGGACGGTCGGCCCCGCGCCGCGCCGGCGGAGCAGGAGCGTCGACACGAAGTAGACGGCCGATTTGCCCCAGCCGGTGCGCTGCACGACGAGTGCGCGGCGCCGATCATCGACGAGGGCCTGGATCGCCTCGAACTGCCCGTCGTGGAACTCGGCGTCGTCGCGGCCGACGAGAGCGCGCAGCACCTCGAGGGCTTCGGTGCGGGTGTCGGTCGTCGCTGTCACGCGTTCCACCCTGCCTCATGCCGCTGACATCCGCCGCCCCGCCGGCGGCGGCCTGTGAAGCTGGCCGGTGGTCCAGCGTGCAGCACCCCGCTGGGGAGGAGTCGTGCCCGTGCTACCGTGGCCGCGACGGAGGGAGGCCCCGTGTTCGACGCCATCGGCATCACGCTGCGCGCCCTCGTCGAGCTCCTGGCGGCCGTGATCCGCCCCGCGGCCGAGCTGATCGCCGCCACCGCCCGCCCGCTGTTCGAGACGGCTCCGCTCGCGACGGACACCGGCGCGCTCGTCCTCGCGGTGACGCTCGTCGCCGCCCTCGCCGTGCTCGCCGTCGCGATCGCGCTGTTCCGGGCGCCGGCACGCACGGTCGCCGCCGGAGCGCATCCGCTCCGGGCGATCGCCGACGCGACGCGCCTCACGGCGTCGCACCCCGACGCGCCGGGGCACTCCCGTCCGCGCGCACCCGGGATCGCGGCCCCGGCCGCGTAGCCCACCGCGCACGTCCCGCCGAGCGGGCGTCCGCCGGTGCCCTCGTGGCCGCATGCCACGAACCGCACCGGACGAAACGGACATCCCTTGGACCTCTACGCCTTCCCACCCGTCGCCGCGATCCTCGACGCGGCCTACGCCCTGCTCATGCACCTCATCGCGCTGCTCGAGCCGGTCGCCGGAACCGCCGCGGCCGCGGCATCCGTCATCCTGCTGACCCTGGCGGTCCGCGCCGCCCTCATCCCGGTCGGGATCTCGCAGGCCCGGGCCGAGCAGACCCGCAGCCGGCTCGCACCGAAGCTGCGCGAGCTGCAGAAGCGCCACAAGCGCGACCCCGAGCGCCTGCAGCGCGAGACGATGAAGCTCTACGCCGACGAGAAGACGTCGCCGTTCGCGGGCTGCCTGCCGATGCTCGCACAGGCGCCGGTCGTCGCGATCGTGTACGCGCTGTTCCTGCACCCCGCCATCGCCGGTCACGCCAACACTCTGCTGACGCAGCAGCTGCTCGGCGTCCCGCTCGGGCTCAGTGCGGTGGGCGCCGCGGCGTCCGGCGCCGCGACGCTCGCCACTGCCGCGGTGTTCGCGGGCGTGATCGCGGTGATCGTCGTGGTCGCCGAGCTGACCCGACGCGCGTTCCGTCCGCAGGTCGACGAATCACCGGATGCCTCGCCCCTCGCCGGCGCCGGCATGGCGCGGGTCGCCGGGGTGCTGCAGTTCACGACGGCGGTCTTCGCCCTGTTCGTGCCCCTGGCCGCCGCGCTCTATCTCGCGACGACGGTCGCCTGGACGCTCGCACAGCGGGTCGTGCTGCGCCGGAGGTTCCCGCTGGCGGCGCGATGACGGCGCGCCTGAGCTGTCGCACGGCGCGCCCACGGACAGGCGTCGCGCCCGCTCGGTGTCAGGGGATCCACTCCAGCGGCGGCCCCAGCCGGGCGGGCGCGATCGCAGGAGCGGGTTCGTGGTCGGGCTGCGCCGTCGACGCGGCCTGCGCCCGCAGCACGGGCACGGCGACGTCGAGCGGCGCGAACGGCAGGAACGTCCGCTCGAAGAGCCGAGCAAGCCGGCTCGACCAGCATGCGGCCGCACGCCTCCACGCCGCACGCAGCGCGGTTCCCGTCGGGGCGTGGTCACGGAACATGGGGCCTCCTCATCGTGATGAGGCCTCGTCGCCCGCGGTGATACCGCCCGAGCCTAGACCCCCGCGGCCTCGGCCTGCGGCATCCGCTCGCCCGCGGCCGCCGGCCGACGCAGTGCCGTGCCGAGAGCCAGGAAGAGCAGCACCATGCCCGCAGTGAGGAGGATGTGCCCCATGCCCGCGATCCCCGCGATGGCCTTGGACGACTCCTGCCCCAGCACGGTGAGCGAACCGTGCCAGATCAGCATCGCGGAGGTCACCACGACCCCGGCGTTGTAGACCCAGAAGAACCAGCCGAACAGCTTCGACGCCGACAGCGTGAACACCTTCTCGAGGACGAGCACGATCAGCAGGATGATGAAGCCGAGGGTCAGCAGGTGCGTGTGGGCGAGCCCGAGCTGTGTGAACTGCCCCTCGGGGAAGTCGTTGACCTTCGTGAACTCGCGGTAGAACAGGCCGGACACGACTCCGGCGAGCATGTAGCCGAAGGCGGCGTAGTAGAGCTTGCGCATGGCGTTCCTCTCGATCGTCCCTTCCAGGGTCGCTCGGGCGGGCCCGGGCGGGATCCACCGAAAGGTTGATCTCGGCGTCAGCCGTCCGCGGGCGTCCGTCGGGCCGCCCGGCGCAGCAGCAGCGCGCCGACGAGCCCCAGCAGCAGGAACAGCGACGCCACCAGCAGCGCCCAGCGCGTCGCGTCCGCGAACCCGGCGGCGAGCGCATCGACGGCCGCGGCGGTCTGGTCGCCGAGTGGGCCGGCGTCGCCCTGCGCGCGCAGCTGCGTGATGGTCGTCCCGGCGGACTGCCGCGTCGCCTCGGCGACGCTGTCGGCGGTGGAACCCGTGAACCCGGCCGAACTCAGCGCGGCCGGCAGCGTCAGCGCCAGCGCGATCGACAGCGCGGCGCCGGCGAACGCCGTGCCGAGTGCCGAGCCGACCTGGCGCACGGTGCTCTGCGTCGCCGACCCCTGGCCCGACTGGGCGACCGGCACGTCGCGCAGCACGGTGCCGGTGAGCTGAGCGGATGCCAGTCCCAGGCCCAGCCCGTAGACCACGAGCGGCAGCGCCACCAGCCAGCCCGGCGTGGTCGCGGTGACCACCAGCGCGACGGCGACGACGCCGGCGACCTCGAGGACGAGTCCGACCAGGACGGTCCCGGGGGCGCCGAACCGCGCGGCCACGTGGCGTGCCGCCGCTCCTGAGGCGAACGCGCCCAGCGCCATCGCGGCCAGCACGAGTCCCGCTCCCATCGCGTTCATGCCGAGCGCGTTGACGAGGTACAGGGGCAGCACGAAGATGATCGCGAACTCCCCCACGGCGACCGCGCCGGCGGTCACGTTCCCCCACGTGAACGTGGGGAGCCGGAACAGCTTCAGGTCCAGCAGGGCCGATCGCCCGTTGCGGGCGCGGTGGCGTTCCCACAGGACGAAGAGCACCAAGGACGTGACCGCGATCGCCAGAGTGATCGGGATGATCGAGATCGCGGCGTCCGCCGGCCACACCCAGCCGAAGATCTGGAACTCGGTCTTCGGACGGAACCATCCGAGGTCGGGGCCCTCGATGATCGAGAACACGAGGGCGCCGAATCCGATGGCCGACAGCAGCGCCCCGTCGACGTCGATGCCGGGGCCCCGCGTGCCGCCGCGGGTCTCGGGTACGACGAGCAGCACGGCGATGAACACGAGCGCGCCGACCGGCACGTTCACGAGGAAGATCCACTGCCACGACGCGTACTCGGTGAGCGCGCCGCCCGCCAGCGGACCCACCGCCGCCGCGCCGGAGATGACGGCGCCCCACACGCCGAAGGCGGCGGCCCGGTAGCGGCCGCGGAAGACGGCGTTCACCGTGGACAGGGTGGAAGGCATGATGAGCGCGGCGCCGACCGCCTGCACGGCGCGGGCCCCGATGAGCGGGCCGGATGCCTCGGCCATCGCCGCGAGGACGCTGCCGCCGACGAACACGCCGAGCCCGACGAGGAACAGCAGCCTGCGTCCCCAGCGGTCGGCGAGACGCCCGGTCGACAGCAGCAGCGCGGCCAGCACGGCCGCGTACAGGCTGCTCACCCACTGCGCGTCGGTGAGGTCCATCCCGAGGTCGGCGATGATGTCGGGCAGCGCGACGCCGACGATGGTGCCGTCGAGCACGATCATGCCGAGGCCGATCGAGAGCACGGCGAGCGCGAGCCAGTCGCGGCGCGTCGGAGCCGCGACGTCGTCGGTCTGCGGGACGGGGGCGGCGGCGCTCATAGGATGCCTCTCTCTTGGGCGACGGCGACGGCCCGCGATCTGGTGTCGACGCCGAGCTTGCCGAAGATGTGGACGAGGTGGGTCTTGACGGTCGCCTCGGTGACGAACAGGGATTTGGCGATCTGCGGGTTGGAGGCGCCGGTCGCGAGCAGCCGCAGCACGTCGAGCTCGCGGTCGGTGAGCCGCACCCGCGGGGCGCGCAGCACCTGCACGACGCGTGCGCTCAGTTCAGGGGTGAGCGCGAGCCGGCCGGCGGCGGCGTCGCGCACGGCGCGCACGATCGTGTCGGGCGGCGCGTCCTTCAGCACGTAGCCCGCGGCGCCGGCCTCGATCGCGCCGAGGATCTCGGCATCCCGGTCGAACGTCGTGAGGATCACGACGGCGGGCGCCGGCTCGAGGGCCCGCAGCGCGGCCGTGGTCTGCACGCCGTCCATGCCCTCACCCATCCGCAGGTCGCACAGGACGACCTCCGGGCGCTCGTGGTGCGCCAGGGCGACGGCCTCCTCGCCGGTGGCCGCCTCTCCGACGATCTCGATGCCGGGCTGCCCGGCGAACAGGGAGCGCACACCGGCGCGGACGATCGGGTGGTCATCGGCGATCAGCACCCGCAGCGCGGTCATCGCGCACCTCCTGTCATGATCGGCACCGACGCCGACAGCGCGACGCCCTCGCCGGGCGCGCTCTCGACGTCGAGCCCGCCCCCGAGCTCTCGCAGCCGTTCGCGCATCGCGCGCAGCCCGTAGCCTCCCGCGGGCCCGGTGGGGCGCGACGCCCAGCCTGTGGCGTCGAATCCCACCCCGTCGTCCACGATGTCCAGCCGCACCGTGTCGCCGCCGTCGGCCATCGTGACCACGACGCGGCTCGCCCCCGCGTGCAGCCGCACGTTGGCGAGTGCCGACTGCGCGGTCCTCAGCAGCGCGACCTCGGCCGCGACCGGCAGCGCCGGCAGCTCATCGTCGACGCGCAGCTCGGTATGCACGCCCGTCTCGTCTTCGAGACGCGTCAGCATTCGTCCCAGGGCGTCGGCCAGCGGCGATCCGTCCAGCTCGGCGGGCATGAGCGCCGCGACGATGCGGCGGGTGTCCGCCAGACCCTCGCGGGCGAGCTCGCCGATCTGGGCGAGGGCCCGGCTGGAGGCACTTGTGCTGAGCGAGGAACGAGACGAAGCATCCCGATCCTCCGCGTCGACGGAAGCCGACGTCGCGATCATGCGGATCGATGTCAGGCTCTGCGCCACCGTGTCGTGGATGTCGCGGGAGAGGCGGGTGCGCTCGGCGATGGCGCCGGCATCGCGCTGCGCCACGGCCAGCTCCTCCTGCAGCGCGGCGGTCTCCTGCTGAGCCGCGACCAGCGACGCGATGAGCCGCTGTCGCTCGCGCCCGTCGCGGACGAGCTCCAGGTAGCCCCGGGAGATCCCGAGCGCGAACACGCCGCCGACCGCCGGCCCGATGACGTTCGCGTAGCTGGTGGTGCCGGTGTGGACCACCGGAGCCGCGATCACCACGAGCAGGACCACCACGCTGAACGGGATCGCCCAGCGCATGCGCAGCACGAACCCCGCGAGCAGCCACAGCGGGAACGCGAGCCACACGAACTCCGGCGAGATGGCGACCGCGCCGACCCAGATGAGGGCGAGGCCGACGAGCCAGCCGGCGGCGAGTCCGCGGTCGCGCGTGCGCTCGCTGAGCAGCAGCCCGCCGAAGTACCAGCCCGCGAACACGACCGATACGGCGACGACCCACGGCACGGGGGTGCCGTCACCGACGGCACGGACGGCGCCGATCACGATCAGGGCTGCCGTGATGACGGCCTGCCCGACCCGGATCGACCCGACGAGCCCGCGCCACGACCGCACCGGCCGCGGCGGCGGGCCGCCGGACTCAGCCGACGGGCTCGCGGAGAGCTGCGACATCCCCGGGCACCCCCTCCTCTGGCACGGCGTCCCCGTCGCGCGAAGCCGGGACCCGCGGGATCCGGCCCGGCCACCACATGCGGTCGCCGACCAGCGAGAACAGCGCGGGCACGACGAGGGTGCGCACGACCAGGGTATCGACCAGCACGCCCACACCGACGATCAATCCGAGCTGGCCGAGCGTCACCAGAGGGAGCAGCCCGAGCGCCGCGAACACGCCCGCCAGGACGAGCCCGGCGCTCGTGATGACCCCGCCGGTCGCGGCGACGGCGTTCACCATCCCCGGCCGGGTGCCGACCATCGCCGCCTCGGCCCGCGCGCGATGCACGAGGAAGATCGTGTAGTCCACCCCCAGCGCCACGAGGAACAGGAACGCCAGCAGCGGCACCTGCAGGTCGAGCGCGGTCCAGCCGAACAGCGTGCGTCCGAGCCAGGCGCCGGCCCCGATCGCGGCTGTGGCGCTCAGCGCGTTGACCAGGAGCAGCACGAGCGGCGCGACGAGCGCCCGCAGCAGGAGGATCAGCACCGCGAGCGTGACGAGCAGCACGAGAGGCGCGATCACGAGGAAGTCCCGCACATTCGCGTCGCGCGCGTCGAGCGCCTGGCCGGCGGGTCCGCCGACGAGCGCGGAGCCGGAGGCCGCGTGCGCGGCGTCCCGCACATCCCGCACGAGCTGCAGGCTCTCGGGCGAGCCGGGCTCGGCGTCACCCACCACGAGCAGCCTCACGAGTGCGTCGTCGTCGCTCTCGGCCACGATGACCGCCCGCTCGACACCGGGGACGTCGTCGATGGCCGCCGTGACGGCATCCGCGTCGTCCGCCTCGGCGATCACGACCAGAGGCTCGGCCTCACCGGGCGAGAAGTGGTCGCCCAGCACCTCCAGCCCGATGGCCGACTCCGACGGCACCCGGAAGCGCTCGGCCTGCGTCAGGCCGAGCTGCATCCCGACGAGCCCGGTCGCCGAGACGGCGAGCAGCACGAGCCCGGCGAGCACCGGCAGAATGGGGCGGGCGACGACACGGGCGCCCAAGGCGCGCCAGGCGCCGACGCGTCGGGTGGGCCGACCCGGGCGCGGAACGAGCGGCCAGAACACCCCGCGGCCGCACACGGCCAGGGCGGGCGGCAGCACGAACAGCACGGCGGCGAGCGCGATCAGCAGACCCAGCGCCGAGGCGATGCCGAGGCCGCGGGTGCCGGGCACGACGGCGAGCAGCAGCGTCAGGAGCGACAGCACGACGGTGGCGTTGGAGGCCACGATCGCGGGGAGGCTCGCCCGCCAGGCGCGCGCGAGCGCGACGCGGTGGTCGGACTCCCTCAGCAGCTGTTCGCGGTACCGCGAGATCAGCAGCAGCGCGTAGTTGGTCCCCGCCCCGAACACGAGCACGCTGACGATGCCGGTGTCGAACTGCAGGTCGAGCGCTGTCCCGAGGGCGGCCGTGGCCTTGCTCGCGAGCTGGTCGGCGAACGCGACGACGACCAGCGGCACGAGCCACAGCACCGGGGAGCGGTAGGTCAGGATGAGCAGCAGTGCGACGATCCCGACGGTGACGAGCAGGAGCGTGAAGTCCGCGCCGTCGAACGCCGCCGCGACGTCGACGCCGAACGCGGCACCGCCCGTGACCTGCACCGAGACGCCGTCGATCGGCTCGTCGGCGATGGCGTCGCGGATGCCCTCGACGGCGTGTTCGGCCCCGTCGTCCTCGTCGCCGATCGACACGGTCGACTGGATGACGGCGGCTCCGCCGTCCTCGCTCGGAAAGGGCCCGACCGACGCGGCGCCGGTCTCGGCATCGATCGCCGTCGCCAGCGCCGTGAGCTCGGCGAGGTCGGCGGCCGTGAGCGCCCCGCCGTCGTCGCGGCTCGCGACGACGAGCAGCGTCTGCTCGTCGGCATCCGGGAACTGGTCCGACAGCGCCGCGACCTGGCCGCTCTCGGATTGCGGTGGCACCGGGTCGCTGCCCGCTGCGAGGTCGGCGCGGCCGAACACGCCGAGGAGGGCGACGAACGCCAGGACGCCGAGCGCGAGCGAGATCCAGGCGCCTCGACGAGAGGTCAGCCCGTGGGACAGGGAATCGATGAACCGGTGCACCCCTACACTCCACTCGCCGGCGTGGCATCCAGCGTCGCGCGCACAGTCGACCCCGGGATCAACCGATCGGTGGAGGCGGGGTGATCGCGCTCAGTCGTCTCGCGGATGCAGCAGGCCGCTCGCCGCCCCCAGCGCTGCGCCGACAAGCGTGTCGACGACCCGCTCGGCCGCGACGGCGACCGTGTCGACGGTTCCGGTGGCGGCTCCGGTGAGCAGCAGCACGAGCGGCGTGATGAACACCAGCGCCAGGGCGTAGTTGCGCACCACGAGCAGCTCGATCGTGAACTGCAGCAGGCCGAGCACGAGGGCGAGCCACAGCGGCGAGAGCGGCAGCGGGGCGAGCAGCAGATACACGCCGGCTCCCACCACCGTGCCGACCATGCGGTGCAGCCCACGGCTGAAGGCCGCACGGCGGTCCGCGGCGACGCCGACGACGGCGACCGCCGCTCCGACGATCCAGTACGCCCGATCCGGATCGAGCACGAGTCCCAGGCCGATGCCGACCACGGTCACCAGCGCGACGCGGGCGACCAGCATCCGCTCCCCGCCGGTCCACGCCGGGCCCGGGAGGATCTCGCGCAGCGGTCGCGCCGCCACTCGCCGCCGGCTCTGCAGCGCGAGCGGAGCGAGCGACACGGTGGAGGCGAACAGGATGCCGCACACCACGGCCACGACATAGACGACGGCTTCCGCGCCCGACGCGACGACGTGAGACGACAGCCCGTAGACGAGCACGACGAACAGCGGACCGGGCGGACCCACGCGGAACCCGAACATCGCGATCGCCGCCACGACGGCGACCACCGCGAGGCCGACGAGTGTCGCGGCCTGCGACGGAGCGGCGAGCGCACCGAGCACGGCCGCCGCGGCCAGCGCCCCGGCGACGAAGGGCACGACGCGGACGCGCTCGATCACCGGCAGGTGCGTGCCGTAGAGCGCGACGAAGGCTCCCGTCGCGGCCTGGAAGCCGAGGTCGGGGCGTCCGAGCAGCGACATCAGCGCGATCGGCACAGCCATCGCGATCGCGGCACGGAGCCCGATCGGCCAGCGGGGCGCGGGCGCGGGCGCGAGCCGGAACAGACTGGTCACCGCGTGGCGGAGGTCGGCAGAGAACCGGCGTGCGGGGTCGTGCTGCGGCATCCGGCCTCCTCTCCCCCTCCATCCTCCCGCGTCCGGGCAGAACTTCCAATCGGAGGTTTTCGGGCTCCACTCGGTATCATCGGGGCTATGACCTCCTCGCCCGCCGACGCGCCCCGGTCCCGCGGGCGCTACGCGAAGGGCATCGCCCGACGCCAGGAGATCCTCGACAAGGCCATCGAGGTGTTCGCCAGGCGCGGTTCGCAGAAGACGAGCCTGCGCGCGATCGCCGAGGAGGTCGGCGTGACGCACGCGGCACTCACCCACTACTTCGGCTCACTGGAAGAGCTGCTCGTCGCGGTCTACCGCGAATCCGAGCGCAAGGCCAACGGTGCGAAGGCGACGCCTCCTCCGGAGTCGAGCCCCGCGATGGCGATGCGCGTGTCGGCAGAGGAGAACCGCGCCATCCCCGGTCTGGTGCAGCTGTACTCGACCCTGGTCGCGATGGCCCTCGAAGACAACCACCCCGCCGCCCAGGAGTTCGCCACCGAGCGCTTCGCCCGGCTGCGCGAAGACATGGCGGAGCAGGTGCGCGGCCTGCAGGCATCCGGCCATCTCCGCCCGGACCTCGACCCGATGCTCGTCGCCGCGCTCGTGATCGCGGCCTCCGACGGCCTGCAGACCCAGTGGCTGCTCGACGCGACGGTCGACCACGAAGCTGCGCTCGTGATGCTGGACCGCCTGCTGCGCGGCGGCGCACCGGCCTGACCGGCTCGCCTCCCGACGAAAGACCGCGGGGGGGCCCGCGCGCGGCCGGGGGGCCCCG
>NZ_JBHXJQ010000015.1:95754-120358 GCF_042722305.1 Microbacterium sp. NPDC058389 | reverse complement strand
TTGTGCTGTGTTGGTGGCCGTCCTGGGGGCCGGGCCGGGCGGGGACGGCGGGGCGGGTCCCGTCGCCGCGCGGCTCAGGCGGCGACCGGGCGGTAGACCGCGTGGATCACGCCCTGGGGCAGCACCGTCGCGTCGTCGAGGGTGTACGAGGCAGCGGCATCCCCGTCGAACAGGCGACGCCCCTCGCCCACCGTGACGGGGTGGACCAGCAGGTGCAGCTCGTCGACGAGCCCCGCGCGCAGCAGCGCCTGCACGACGCTGGTGCTGCCCGTCGTGAGGATGTCGCCACCCTCGGACGCCTTGAGCGCGGCGACCCCGGACTCGAGGTCGCCGTCGAGGACCGTCGAGTTCTGCCAGCCGAGCTCGTCGAGCGTCCGGCTCACGACCACACGCGCGTTCTTGTTCATCTTGGCGGCGATGGGGTCGTCGGCCGGCGCGTGCGCGAACGCGGCGGCGAAGCCCTCGTACGTCACCCGGCCGAGCAGCGTCGTGTCGCACGAATCGCTCAGCCCCCACATCACCCCGAACATCTCGGGGCTCGCGTACGCCATGTGCCACTGCTCGGGCGCCTCGACGACGCCGTCCAGCGAGATGAACTCTCCCACGATGATCTTTCGCATCTTCTCGTCCTGTTCGTGTGCGGGCGATCCGTTCGATCGCCCTCCTATTCACACACCGAACGGCGAACCCCGATTGCGACACCGGCCTGGTCTGGATTTCTCGACGGGTGGATGCTGGTCCCCATGCGCTATCTGATGACCACGAACGGCGGAGGCCCGGCGCCCGACGAAGCCCTCTTCGCAGAGATGGGTGCACTGATCCGCGAGATGGCGAGCGCAGGGGTGCTGCTGGCCACCGGCGGGCTGGGCCAGGGCTTCCACGTATCGTCGGCGGGCGGCGAGCTCTCGATCACCGACGGCCCCTATGCCGAGGCGAAGGAGACGATCGTGAGCTTCGCGCTCATCGAGGCGCGCTCCGACGAGGAGGCGCTGCAGCTCGCCCGCCGGTTCTGGAGCGTCGTCGGCGACGGCGAAGGCGACGTGCGGCCGGTGTTCGGGACGCCGGAGTGACCGCGGCCCGCGACCCCGGAAGCACCGTCGCGGCGGTCTTCCGCCTCGAAGGTGCCCGGATCATCGCGGGCCTCTCCCGCACCACCCGTGATGTGGGGCTCGCCGAAGACAGCCTCCAGGACGCGATGGTCGCCGCCATCGAGAAGTGGCGGACCGCCGGCATCCCCCCGAATCCGGCCGCCTGGCTGACGCTGGAGGCGAAGCATCGCGCGATCGATCGCATCCGCCGGGCGGTGAGTCTCGACGAGAAGCTGGGCGCGGTCGCCCATGACGAGAGGCAGCGCGCCCGCGCCGACATCGACGACGGCGGTCACGACTTCGACCTCATCACCGAGCACGAGGGCATCGCCGACGACGTGCTGCGGCTGCTGTTCGCGCTGTGCCATCCGTCGCTGCCGCGGGAGTCGCGGGTGGCGCTGACCCTGCGGCTCGTGGGCGGGCTCACGCCGCGCGAGATCGCCCACGCCTACCTCGTGCCCGAGCGGACGGTCGCCCAGCGCATCCTCCGCGGCCGCCGGCGACTCGCCGCGGACGGCTTCGACGCCGCCGTCCCCGCCGCCGCAGAGCGGCAGGAGCGCCTCGGCGGCGTCCTCGAAGTCGTCTACCTGATCTTCACCGAGGGGCATGCCGCCTCCGTCGGCGACGACTGGGTGCGCCCCGAGCTGTGCCTCGAGGCGCTGCGACTGGCCCGCATGCTGACCGAGCTCGTGCCCACGGACGCCGAGGTCCACGGCCTCGCCGCCCTGCTCGAGCTGCAGACCTCGCGACTGCCCGCGAGAGTGGATGCCGGCGGTGCCCCCGTCCGTCTCGCCGATCAGGACCGCAGCCGATGGGATCAGCTGTTGATCGCCCGCGGCTTCCGCTTCCTGCTGCACTCCCGCGAACTGGCCCCCGTCCCCGGTCCGTATGCGATCCAGGCCGCGATCGCCGCCGCCCACGCGCACGCCCGCACCGCCGACGACACGGACTGGAGGTCGATCGCCGAGCTCTACGGGCTGCTCGCGCACATCGCGCCGTCGCCGGTCGTCACGCTGAACCGCGCCGTCGCCGTCGGGCGCGCCGACGGGGCCGAGGCGGGACTGCGGGTGCTCGACGAACTGGCCGACTCGCCGGAGCTGGCGGATCACCACCTGCTCGCCGCCGTGCGCGCCGACCTGCTGCGAGAGCTGGGAGACGCGTGGGCGGCGGCCGTGGAGCTGCGCCGAGCGGCCTCCCTGGCGCCGAACCCGCGCGAACGGGAACTGCTGGCCGGGCGGGCCGACATGCTCGCGCCGGACGGAGACCCGGCTGACACACTGGGCGGATGAGCACTCTTCGCGATCGACTCCGGGCCGAGGCATCCATCGTCGGAGAGGCTCCCCCGTTCGACCCGTCGGCCGCTCCCGACGACCCGCAGCAGCTGTTCCGCGAGTGGCTCGGCGTCGCCCTCGATGCCGGGATCGCCGAGCCGCACGCGGTGACGCTCTCGACGGTCGACGAAGACGGTCGCCCCGATGCGCGCGTGCTGGTGCTGAAGGACGTGACCGACGACGGCGCCTTCGAGATCGCCACCGGGAGCGAGTCGGCGAAAGGCGCCCAGCTGCACGCGAACCCGAACGTCGCGCTCACGTTCTACTGGACGCCGCTCGCGCGTTCGGTGCGCATCCGCGGGGTCGCCGCCGCGGCGAGCGCCGCGGAATCGGCCGCCGACTTCCGTGCGCGCAATCCCGCCGCAAAGGCGATCGCCCTCGCCGGCAGGCAGAGCGCGCCGCTCACCGACATCGCCGAACGCGACCGCCTCGTCGCCGAGAACCTCGCGACGCTGGAGGGCGATCCCGGGCGCGTGTCGCCGGCGTGGACGCTGTGGCGCGTCCGCCCGTTCGCCGTCGAGTTCTGGCAGGGCGCCCCGACGCGCAACCACCTGCGGCTGCGGTATGAGCGCACCGTCGACGAGTGGCGGCACGAGGAGCTCTGGGCCTGAACCGCGTCCGGCGTCAGCCCGCCGATCCCGCCCGTTCGGCGATGATGGCCGCCTGCAGCCGCACGCCAGGGTCCGCCCGTGAGCTCGTCGTCAGCACCCGGAAGCCCGCGTCCTCCAGGCGGTGGCTCAGCTCCTCGATCGGCCAGTAGTACGCGGTGACCACAGCGTGCGGGAACGCCTCGACACGCTCCCCTGTGAAGAATCCGACGAGCAGTCCGCCACCCGGCCGGATCACCCGGGCGAGCTCCGCGAGCGCGGCCGGCAGCTCGTCCGGCCCGTGGTGGATGAGCGAGTACCACGACAGGATGCCGGCGGCCGACGCATCCGGCAGGTCGAGGTCGGGCAGGCGCCCGGCGCGGAACGGCACGTCGGGGAACCGCGCGCGGGCGTGCGCCAGGAACTCCGGCACCATCTCGATGCCCTCGGCGTCGACGCCGTTGCGCGCCAGGAAGTCCGTCCAGTGCCCGGGGCCGCTCCCCACGTCGAACACGGGCCCGTCGAGGCCGCGAGCCCACTCGAGGATGAGCGCGCGGTCGGCCTCGTGCGCGGCATCCATCGTTCCGAACAGGTCGATGTACTCGCCCGCCCGCGCGCCGTACGCGACCGTCACGTCGGAGTTCGTCATCGCACGCCGGGAAGCGACGGATCGACGCCCCACCGGAACACGCCGTCGATGAAGCCGGCCGGCTCGACCCGGATCACGTGCGACGGCAGCACCGGGCCGTAGATGTGCGGATACTCCTGCCCGTCGCCGCCGTCCTCGAAGCGGACCTCCGTGCCGTCCGCGCGCACGAGGTCGACGCCGATCACCAGCACGACGAGCGTCTCAGGGTCGTCGCGGTAGAACCGTTCCGCGACACCGCTCACCTGCGCAGCCGTTGAGCCGTGGATGAAGCCGACCTCGTCGAGGTCGCGTCCCCGGGTCGACACGGTGTAGCGCCCGTCGCGCCGGGCGCGCTCCCAGTCGGAGCGATGGGCGACATGCAGGATCTCCACCGCTTCAACCTAGTGCGAGGGATATCTCGACCTCAGACCATCACGACCGATCCGCGCTCCTCCCCCGGCGGGGGCAGCAGGGCTTCCACCTCTGGTGCGAATGCACGATGCGGCAATTGAGCGCGGAGCCAGAGCCAGGACTGCTCGACGATCAGCTCACGGTGATTCAGGGCCTTGCTCGCGCGATCGGACACGAGCGGCGAGCCGAACGGCTGCAGATGGACAGCGGCGAACACCACGATCGGCATCCGATCTGGCGGAAGCGCTCTGAGCCGCGTCGGCGCACTCACCGCTGTCACGAGGAGGTCCTTGACCGTGGCGAAGGGGACCGGGAGGCCGACTGCCCGTGCGACGGAATCGGCGACCGGCCAGCGAGCGAGATCGTCGAAGCGGTCCTCCAGCTCGCCGAACACCGCCGGTAAGCCTCTGTAAGCACGCGGCGAGCTCGGGATCGACGACAAGCGGGCGACGATCTGACGGAACACGTCGTCCAGGCCGAGCCGGAGGCAGGTCATCCCGATCCGATCCACGGCGAGATCCCACATCGCCTGCGGTGCGGACGGCGAGGGTCCTCGCGCGAGCAATTCGGAGAGGATCTCGTCGATTCCGCTCATCAGCATGGGTGTCGGGTCGGCGGCAGGGAGGCTCTCCGCCCTGACAGAGGTCGCGATCACCGTCTCGACGCCGTCCTTTGTGAGACTGCGATAGTCGGTCCGCTGGGACGCGTCGACGAAGGCCTCCAGATATCCGCTCAAGAGGTCGGTGGCGCCACGCCCCCCATGAGGATCTTCACGAGGATCTCCCGTCGCGCGCCACGGCAGGTCGTCAAGACGCCTCTCGCCCGCTCCGAACTCTTCTCCGTCCGGAACCCGTGGGGAGGGCCCGAACGGTGCCGGCCGCTCCGGCGCGCCGGGCGTCGTGTTTCCTCCACCCCGACCGATGTAGGCGCGCCGGACGAACTCGACGAGGTCCGAAGGCAGCGCGAATCCGAGCTCCCGTCCCTCCAGGAACAGCCCGGCCTGAAACGAGCCGCGCGTCGCGGCGAGGCCGAGGCCCCGGCCCGTGAGCTGATGAACAGAGAAGTCGGGCGCGGAGATGTGGATGGCGGGAACGTCCACCACGACGGACGGCATCGTGATCTCAGGGCTGCGGAAGCTCGCGAAGGCGATCCCCGCGTCGGGATCGAGCGCGTCGATGAACCATGCCGTGCTCATGCGCGTTGCCTCCCGTGGTGGGCGACGACGACCGGGATCTCGGCGTCGAGCAGCGCCCGCACAGCGGTCCGGCGTGAGGCTCGCCAGATCAGCTCGGTCACCGACGGCGCAGGACCTCGGTCCGATCGCTCGGCGATCATCCCCTCGATCGCCGCGTCCGCGGCCGTGGTCCGCGCTTCGGCGATGTCGGCCTTCGAGAAGGAGTGGGTCACCGGCGCCTCGAGATAGTCCTCGTCGTCCATGACGCCTGCCGACACGGCTGCCGTCGTGAGGAGTCGCCGCAGCGGCATGCCCAGCGTGTCGTCGAGCTTGGCGATCACCATCTCCGGCACGTCCGCCCAGCTCCCCGCCAGCAGGACAGCCTCGTCCGCCATGAGCCCCGGATCGTCCTCGGCGATCGATCGGAGCGGCTCTCGGACGAGATCGTACGAGTTGCGGTACAGCACGACCTGATCGGGATCGACCTCGCGCAGCACCAGGCAGATGTCGCCGTAGTACCGCATGCCGGAGCCGTTCACCTCGACCGCGCCGAAGTACAGGTCACCAGGCGTGAGCTGACGATGTTGCCCGGTCTTGCGTTCTACGGCGGCGACGACGGCGTCGTCGACCCGCTCGCGTCGGCTTTGAGGAGGTTCGTCTCCCACGCGTCGGGGCCGCGAGCCCAGGTCATACGTGTTCTTGTATCCGCCTTCGAGGATGTCGGGTACATGTTCGCTGGCAGTGTTGAAGACGACGCGCGCACCACCGCCCGTCGATCCGCCGCCGTCGACATCGAGCCCCTCGATGACGCGGCCGATCATCTTCTCGTTCGCGGCGCGGTACTGCCCATCCCGCTCTTGCGGCGCACGTATCCAGTCGTTCATCACATCCTCGTCGCCCGATCGACCGAGGTGCCTTCACGGCACCTTCCACCGGCTGGCGCGTTCCTCACCCACGAGCGCGCGCAGCGCCTGATACAGGCACTCTGATGGCGACGAAGCGACGAAGTCGGCGCCGGCAGCGAGCAGCCTGTCCCGGTTCTGAACGCCCCGTCGACTCGCGTAGACGATGGTGTACGGGCGGCTCTCACGGGCTGCGAGCCGCTCGATGAGGTTCTGCCCGGCGAAGGGCACGTCCTGCCCGCCTTCGAACCGCCCGAGATCGGTGATCACCAGGCCGACGTCGGCCGTCACCATCGGGAGCGCCTGATCGGTCGACGTGGCGATGCGCACCTCGATCCCCATCTCGCGCATCGTGTTGATCAGTTCCAGGTTGTTGGCGGGGTGGTCGTCCACCCACAGCACCGCTTTGAAGGCGCCGACAGAATCCGCGACTTCATCGGCGAACTCTGCTGTCCGCCGGATATCCCGACGATTGTCACGCTTGGCGTCCTTGGACGACTGCCGGTTGGCCTGCGAGAGCCCGCGCTCCACGGTGTCCCGCACGGATTCCTCCTGCGCATCGACTTCGCTCGTCTCCAGCAGGACGCGCAGCCGCAGTCGTGCCCACAGGTACGCGAGCAGGAACCCGACTCCGACCCCGTAGAGCACGAGCGCAACGGACGCGGCCGGGCCGACGGCACCGAGCCCATCGCCGAGGTACACGCCCAGCTCGCGAAGGAAGCCCGGCACCGCGGCGAGCTGCACCAGCCCCGCACCCACCAGGATCTTCGTGAGCCAGTCCGAGATCTGCTCGAGATTGGAGTTCGGCTCGAACCGGAGGTTCGACCACTTGTCGGGCGGCGCCGCCTCACCGTTGACCGGCGGGGCGACCACTCGCGCCCGCGGGATGCCGAAGACGAACCCCACCACGCCGGCCACGGCCATCGCGGCGAACATGTAACCCACGAGCAGGAACGCATCGCCCCAGTTGATGACATGCTCCGGAGCGGGCCCGAGCGTGATGAACACCGCGAGGACCGCCCCGCCCAGCACGGTCGCCACCAGCGCGATCATCAGCCAGAAGCGCTGATGCGAAGCACCGTTTCCCCCCATTGTCATTCCTCCACCGGATGGCAGGTGGGGGCGGTTCGCGGGTTGCACAGCGTGCGCACCAGCGCACGCCGCGCGAGCGTGCGATTCTCATCCACCGTGACCCCCACAGCTCGGCAGACACTCCTGAGCCCGGTCGGCGGTCGCACCGCCGGGGTGTGGCTCGAGGTCCCTCAGCGTCCGCGAGCCCGGAAGGCGCATTTCTGGTGCCATGGTCCTCGCCGCGGGGAATCACTGTCAAGAGCCCCCGTCGCGTGGGCGCTCGCAGCCGGTCGGCTAGCATTCGAGGGTGACCAGCCCCGATCCGATCGACGACGTCTCCATCGGCGGTGAGGGCATCCGCCTCGGACAGTTCCTGAAGTTCGCGGGGCTCCTCGACTCGGGCGGGGACGTCAAAGAAGCCATCATCGACGGCTACGTGAGCGTGAACGGCGAAGTGGATCGCCGCCGCGGTCGACAGCTTCAGCTCGGCGACGTCGTCGCGTATGAGGGACGCCGGGTCCGCGTCTGCCCCTGACCTTGTCCGACGGCCGGGCCATGCGGTAAGACATGGCCATGGTGACGACAGGTGGTCAGCGTCCGACCCGGATCCCGATCATCGGCCAGCTCCGGTCGTATCAGCGCGCGTGGCTGCGCCCCGACGTGATCGCCGGCGTCACCGTCGCCGCTCTCATCGTCCCGAAGAACCTCGGGTACGCCGGCATCGCAGGCGTTCCGCTGCAGAACGGCCTCTACGCGGCCGCGGCAGGCGCGGTCCTCTACGCGATCTTCGGGACCAGCCGGCAGATCTCCATGGGGCCGAGCTCGGGACTCGCCGCGGTCGCGGCGAGCGCGGTGCTGGCCGCGAGCATCGTCGGGGAGCAGGACGTCGCGTCGTTCGTCGCCGGCATCACCCTGGCCTCCGGCATCCTGTTCCTGCTGCTCGCCGTCTTCAGGATGGGCTGGATCGCCCAGTTCCTCTCACGAGCCGTGGTCACCGGCTTCCTCTTCGGCGCGGCGATCGACGTCGTCATCGGGGAGCTCCCCAAGCTCACCGGCACCGAGACGACCGGCGCCAACCCGATCCAGGAACTGTGGTCATGGTTCGGGACGCTCAGCGGGACACACCCCACGACCGTGCTCGTCGGCATCATCTCGCTGGTCGTCGTGTTCGGACTCCGGGTGATCGCACCGCGCGTTCCCGGCGCCCTCGTGCTCGTGGTGGGGGGACTGCTCGCCTCGGCGCTCTTCGACCTCTCCGCCAAGGACGTCGCGGTGGTCGGGGACGTGCCGCGGGGCCTGCCCGCGCTGCAGGTGCCCGACCTGCAGCTGCTGTGGGAACACGCCGGCACCGTCGCCCTGGCCGCCGTCGCGCTGGTCATGATCGGCTTCTCACAGACCGCGGGCGACGCGCGCACCTTCGCGGCCAAGCATCGCTATCAGATCGACATCAACCAGGAGTCGGTGGCCCAGTCCATGGCCAACATCGGGTCGGGGCTGTTCCAGGGCATGCCCGTCTCGACCAGTCTGTCGGCGAGCTCGCTGAACGACCGCTCGGGAGCCAAGACGGGCGTGGCGTCGCTGACCTCCGGCGTCACCGTGCTGCTGACACTGCTGATCCTCGCCCCGCTCTTCTCCGACCTGCCCAAGGCGGTCCTCGCCGCGCTGATCATCGAGGCCGTGGTCAGCGGCATGATGGACCTCCCGGAGATGCGCCGGCTGTTCCGCGTGAAGAAGGTCGACTTCTGGATCGCCGTCGTCGCACTCCTCGGAACCCTGGTCTTCGGCGTGCTCGCCGGCGTGATCATCGGGATCGGGCTCTCGCTGGTGTGGCTCATCGCCGTGGCCACGCACCCCGAGATGCCGACCCTCGGCCGCGAACGGGGCACCCAGGTCTTCCGCGAGGTCGACACGTTCCCGGACGACGAGGTGGTGCCCGAGGTGGCGGTGGTCCGCTTCGACGGCGGCCTCTTCTTCGCCACCGCCGATGCGCTCGAGGACCGCGTGCGCGAGGTCATCCAGGCCAAGCCCGAGCTGACCGGCATCGTCCTCGACTGCGGAGGCATCAACTTCATCGACTCGCAGGGTGCGGCATCGATGGCGGACGTCGTGACCCTCGCCCGCGACGCGGGCGTGCAGCTGCGGCTGACCCGGCTGAAGCCGCGTCCGCGCGCAGTGCTCGATCGCGAGGGCGTGATCGAGCTGCTCGGGGCGGACCACATCCACGGCAACATCCACCGGGCGGTCGAAGCCGAGCAGAGGGATGCCGGCGCCGGGCGCGACGACGGCGACCCGACGGCGCGCTGAACCACCCCGCGCGAAGGCGCCGCGGTCAGTTCGCCTTCCCGCTCGCCGTGGTGCGTCAGCGACTCGTGACGATCGCGTTCACAAGGGCTTCAATAGGGGCGCGGGCGGCACGGGGATTGTCGAGCAGCACGAAGTCGACCTCGCTGAGCTGCGGCAGCGCCCACGCCGCGGGAGCGAGATCGAGCGTCTCGGGCACCATGGTCCGGGGAAAGACCGCGACGCCCAGTCCCGCGCGCGCCGCGGCGGTGGCCCCGTTGACCTCGCGGACGTTGCAGGTGATCCGCCAGCTGCGACCCGCGCCCTCGAGGGCGTCGATGGCCGCCGCGCGGGAGATGCTGGGCGGCTGGTAGACGATCAGTGGGACGGGACCCTCCGGGTCCATGGTGAACGAGCGATGCGCCACCCAGAGGTGACGCTCGCGGCGCACCAATCGGCCTTCGGGCGCCCCCGACTCCTGCTTGACGTAGACGAGGTCGAGCTGCCCCGCGCGAAGGCGCCGGGCAAGTGAACCGCTCTGCGCCACCGTGAGCTCGAGATTGATCTGCGGATACAGCTGGCGGAAGTTGCGAAGGATCTTCGGCAGCTGGGTGAGCGCGAGGTCATCCGCCGACCCGAAACGGATCCGGCCGCGCATCGCGGATCCGGTGAAGTACGACGCCGCCTCGTCGTGCGCGGAGAGGATGCTGCGAGCGAACCCGAGCATGGCCTGGCCGTTGTCGGTCAGCGCCACCCTCCGGGTGTCGCGCACCAGCAGCTGACGACCGGCCGCCGTCTCGAGCTTGCGCACCTGCTGGCTCACGGTCGGCTGGCTGAGCCGAAGGATCTCGGCCGCACGCGTGAAACTCAGCGTGTCGGCCACGGCGACGAAGCTGCGCAACAGCTGCGGATCGAACACGCGACCTCCTTGACCGGGATCAGTCTATTGAAGAATCCAATGACATTGATAGGTGCGATTCTCAATCGCAATCTGTTCGCCGTGGCTAGCGTCGAATGGGTGAGCACCACGCGCGACCCTGCCCCGCCCGCCCCTACGGATCTGATGGTCGAGACGGCGACGGCGCCGATCCCGGTCCTCGAAGGGCGACGCGGGTGGCGCGAGACGTTCAGCGCGTTGAGCGCGCGCAATTATCGGCTGTACGTCTCGTCGATGCTGCTCGCCAATGTCGGCGGCTGGATGGCGCGGATCGCGATCGACTGGCTGGTGTTCGAACTGACCGGCGACGTCGCGATGGTCGGCCTGGTGGTCGCCCTCCAGTTCGCCCCCACGCTTCTGCTCGGGCCGTGGGCCGGCGTCATCGCCGATCGCTTCTCGCGGCGCCGGACACTGATGATCACACAGTCGATCGGAACGGTCGCCAACGCCCTGCTCGCCGTGCTGGTCCTCACGGGACAGTGCATGCTCTGGCAGGTGCTCGCCGTCGCACTCATCACCGGCACCTCCATGGCGATCGACGGTCCCAGCCGTTCCGCCTTCGTCTCGGAGATGGTGGGCACCCATCGCCTCCGCAACGCGATCAGCCTCAACGCCGCGGTGTTCCACTTCTCGGGACTTGTCGGCCCCGCCCTCAGCGGCATGCTGATCGTCGTCGTCGGGTCCGGCTGGTCCATCGCGGTCAATGCGACGGCATCCCTCATCGCGGTCGTGGCGCTCGCATTCATGCGCCCGGGTGAACTCGTGCGCGCCATCGGCGCGCCACGCGGCAAGGGCCAGATCCGGCAGGCGCTGCGCTATGCGATCGGCAAGCCCACCATCATCTGGCCGCTCCTCATGCTGGCCGTCGTCGCGGTGTTCGGGATGAATCTGCCCGTGCTCTTCACGGCATCCGCCGACGAGACGTACGGCACCGGCGCGACCGGCTACGGCCTCTACAGCTCGCTCGCCGCCCTGGGGGCCCTCATCGGCGCGGTGCTGTCGACGCGTCGGCGGGTCCTGCGTCTGCGGACCATCGTGCTGGCCACGATGCTGTACGGCGCCGTCACCGCCTTCGCCGGCATCGCCCCGACATACGGACTGTTCCTCGCCGCCGTCGTGGGCATCGGCATCTCGCGCCTGACATTCGCCACCGCGGCGGAGTCGCTGACCCAGCTCTCGACCAACATGGCGATCCGAGGCCGCGTGATGTCCTTCTATCTGATGACCGTGACGGGCGGGCAGGCGCTCGGCGGCATCATCATCGGCTCGATCGCGGAGTCGTTCGGCGTCCAGACCGCGTTCGTGGTGGCGGGAGGTGCACCGCTGATCGCGGGGACGGTCGCCTGCGTCGCCCTCGCACGAGCCCGGCGGCTCCGGCTCGTCGTGCGATCCCGGCGCGTCCGCATCGTCCAGCTCGCATAGGCGCCTGGCGCTCGCGAGCCGCCGGGTGCATCCGGCACCGTCGGCATCGGTCGATGAGCAGGAACGCGGTCATCTTCCACGGCGACCAGCCGGCGAATGTCGAGGGCGCGAGGCTCGCCGGCATCCACGCAGAGCGCTGGACGCACACCGATGGGATCCCCGCGCTGCTCGCCATCCTCGACAAGCACGGGGTACGGGTCGCCGACGAGCCATGAGTTGCCTTGATCCGAGAAGGCTCGCGGCGACGTTCGCGAAGGTTCCGGCACGCTCGCGGATGCTCGGGTTCACGCGATTCTTACGCGCCGGAGCGTGAGACTCAGTAGGTCGCCCGTCCCCCGCTGATGTCGTATACGGCGCCGGTCGAGAACGTGACCTTGTCGGAGACCAGCCACGCGATGAGTTCGGCCACTTCTTCGGCGCGGCCCACGCGTTTCATGGGGATCAGGCTCGTGATGTGTGCAAGAACCTCGGGCGCGGTGTCGTCGTTCATGGGCGTGGCGATCACCGCCGGTGCGATGGCGTTCACCAGCACTCCCGTCGTCGCGAGTTCCTTTCCAGCCGACTTGGTGAGCCCGATCACGGCGGCCTTCGACGCGGAGTAGATCGACAGATTCGGGTTGCCGTCCTTGCCCGCCATGCTGGCGATGTTGACTACGCGTCCCCAGCCTCGTTCCACCATCCCCGGCACGACAGCGCGCATCATGGTGACGGTACCGACGACGTTGACGTCGAGCACGCTCTTCCACTGTGCCGTCGTCGTGTCCACAAGCGGCATGTTGGGCCCGACGATGCCCGCGGAGTTCACCAGGATGTCGACGGGCCCGAGTCGACCTACCGCTGCGGCGACGGCGGCGTCATCGGTGATGTCCAGGACGATGTCGCACGCGCCGGCCAGGTCGACAGTGATGACGTCGATGCCCTCCTGACGAAGACGAGCGGCGGTGGCGGCGCCGAGGCCGCTGGCTCCGCCGGTGATGAGGGCGCGGGTCATGCTTTCTCTTTTGGTGGATCCGGAAGCGGTCGTGGAGTTTCAGCGCGGCCCGACGACTGTCTGACGCTGCTGGCCGAGGCCGTCGATTCCGAGCGTCATGACGTCGCCGGGCTTCAGCCAGATCTGCGGGTCGAACCCGAGCCCGACGCCGGGCGGGGTGCCGGTGTTGATGAGGTCACCCGGCTCGAGCACCATGAACTGGCTGATGTAGTGAACGATGAAGTACGGGTCGAAGATCATCGTCGCCGTCGAGCCCGTCTGTCGGCGTACTCCGTTCACGTCGAGCCACATGCCCAGGTCCAGGACATCGGGGATCTCGTCCTGGGTGACCAGCCATGGCCCAGCAGGGTTGAACGTCTCGGCGGATTTGCCCTTGAGCCATTGTCCGCCTCGCTCCATCTGGAAGGCGCGTTCACTGACGTCGTTCACGACCACCCAGCCCGCGATGTGCTCGCGGGCCTGTGCCGGCGAGTCGAGGTAGCGGGCGCGCTTGCCGATGACGATGCCCAGTTCGACCTCCCAGTCGGGCTTGGTCGATCCGCGGGGGATGCGGACGTCATCGTCGGGGCCGACGAGGGTGTTGGGCGACTTGGTGAAGAGGATGGGCTCATCGGGCACCTGCTGGCCGGACTCCGCGGCGTGGTCGGCGTAGTTGAGGCCCACGCAGATGATCTGGTGGGGGCGGGCGATCGGCGAGCCGACGCGGAGACGCCCCAGTGGGGCGCCACCGCCCGCAACCCGTTGAGCGACGATCGGCGCGATGCGCTCCAACCCGCCTGAGCCGAAGAACTCCTCGTCGAAGTCGGTGGCGACGTCGGAGAGGTCGACATAGTGGTCCTCGTCGACGAGCGCGGCCGGCCGCTCAGCCCCGGGCGGGCCGATTCGCAAGAGCTTCATGGTGTTCCTTCCTGGATTCGAATGGTCATCGGGTCTTCCGGACCGGCAGGATCGCAATCGCTCCGAGGAGTCCCAAGACTCCGCCGACGGTGTAAAGCACGCCGTACGAGCCGTCACCGATTGCCAGGATGATCGGCGCGAGCACGGGCGCGAGCGTCTGCGGGAGCGTGGCCGCCATGTTGAACACACCGAGGTCTTTCGCGGTGTCTTCGGGGTCGGGCAGAACGTCGGTGACCAGGGCGAGGTCGACGGCGTTGTAGGCGCCGTACCCGACGCCGGCGACCGCCATCGCGACAAGGAACGCGGGCACCGTCGAGCCGGATGCAAGCATGAAGAACGCGATCCCGAAGATCACTGCGGCCAGCAGCACGAAGATCTTGCGGCGTCGGAGCAGATCCGAGAGCTTGCCGCCCAGCGGAGCGGCGACCATGGTGGCGATCGACAACGCCAGCAGCCCCTGGAACACCAGGCTGGGAGCCGACTCGGCGCTCGCTCCGAGGTGGTCGATGAGGTAGTAGGCGAGGTAGGTGGTGACGAAGGCTGCCGCCAGCTGCACGAGGAAACGGCTGGTGAAAGCCCATGAGAAGTCCCGGTGCTGTCGTGGGCTGACGTAGAAGGTCCGCACCAGATCGCGCATCCCGAAAGGAGGGCGATCCGACTTCTCGAGGCGCTTGTCGCGCAGCGTGAAGAGGAAGGGCAGGACAAGGAAGAACGCCAAGGAGCCGGGGACGAGGAACATCAGCACGATGTCGGGGGCGAGCACCTGCACGAGGAACGATCCACCGACGAGGCCGATCGGAAGGGTGATCCCCGCCACTCCCGAGGCGACGCCGCGCTGGCGCTCCGGTATCTGGTCGGCGATCATCGCGATCAGCATTGCGCCCAGGATGTTGACGAACACGCTGGTGAGGAAGTACCCACCGAGCAGCGTCGGCACGTCGGCCGCAAACGCCATCACGGCGGCCCCACCGAGCGTGCCGGTGGCGCCGACGAGGATCCACGGACGACGCTGGCCCCACTTCGCCGTCGTGCGGTCGCTGAGCCGGCCGGCGACGGGGTTGGTGATGAGGCCGACGAACGCACCGACGCCCAGGATGAGCCCGAGTGTCGCGGCGCGGTCCGCTTCCGGCACCAGCGCGTCGACGCGGACGGCGAGGGTGATCACGAGCGGGGCCTGGTTGGCGATCCAGAACCCCACGTATACGAGCGCGTAGACCGCGAGGAATGTGCCGGGGACGCGAGGAGCTCGCGTCGCCGGACCGGATGCGGATGCCCCGGGGCGGGCGGCCGCCGTGGCGGCTTCGGGCGGGAGTGGAGCGCGCTTCATCGTCGACGTCCTGGAGATCGGCTCGCGTGGCGAGGAGGAAGAGTAAGGGTCAGCCCTGGCGCATGCAGGAACGCAGCGCGTCGACGATCAACGTGCTTCGCGTTGCGGCGACGGGGCCGATCTGCCGGTTGGTGGTCCACGCGAAACCGATGCGGCTGTCGACGTCGGCGAACGCGAGTTGTCCGATGGCACCGTCATGGCCGAAGGACGTCGGGGACAGCATCCGCCTGTCGGCCTCGTTGTTGAGGAGGAAGCCCGTGGTGAACCGCGCCGTGCGGGGAGCGAGGCCTCCCCAGCAGGGAACGTCCGGCAGCGAGCGCAGCGCGGTCTGGCGGGAGCGGGGGCTCAGCAGGGCGTCGTCGTCTCGTACGCAGGCGGCGAACATCTGGGCGAGGGCGCGCGCCGAGGCGATCACACCTGCGGCGGGGACTCCGGCGCGCAGGAGGTCGGGCTCGTTCAGGGCCGTGACGAGCGCTGCGGGGTCTGCGATGTCGGCGATCGCGCCTCCCATCGACAGGGAGCGGACTGCCGTGGGCGCCGAGGCTGCCTGCAATGCTTCTTGCAGGCTCGGGGTGAGATCGATCGGCAGTGGGGACTCGAGCAGCGGCGGGAGGAGCGGAGCGCGCCGCGCGAGCACGTCGTCAGTCGCGCCCAGGGTGATGTCGAGATCGCCGAGCGGCTCGGCGATGAGCTCGCGAACCAGCGTGCCGGCGCTCTCGCCGCTGACCCGGTGCAGGATCTCGCCGACGATCCAGCCGTAAGTGAGGGCGTGATAGCCGAACGCGGTTCCCGGGGTCCACAACGGCGTCTGGACCTCGATCGCGCGGAGCACCGGTGCGACGGCAACCAGATCTTCCGCCGTGAGGTCGGCATCGAGTGCCATCAGGCCGGCACGGTGTGCGAGCACCTCTCGCACCGTGATCTCGGCTTTGACCGCTTGGGCGAACTCCGGCCAGTACCGGGCGACGGGGGAATCCAGGCCGAGCTCACCGGCCTCGATGAGCTTCAGCGCCAGGATCGCGAGCACCGCCTTGCTGACGGAGAAGACGACGCTCGGGGTGTCACCATCCCATGCGCGCCGCGTTCCCGGGTCGGCGATGCCCGCCACGAGGTCGACGATCGTGGTGTCACCACGGACGATGCTGAGGGCGGAGCCCCCTGCGTCGTCCACACTCGCCGCAAGGGCGAACGCATCGCGCACCGCCTCGAACCCCGGCGCGACGTATCCCGTCGCGAGGCTCGAGGTGGAGTCGGCGGTTCGAGGAGTGGCGTGCATCTTCGGTCCCATCGGGTGTGCGTTGCGCTTTAGTAATGCGCTTTACTAGATGCAGAGTAGGCAGGCGTTCGGGCACTGTCAAATGAATCGAGCGCGGCGCATCGGACGAACCCGCGAGGATGGAGCGCATGAGACGCGTCACTCTGAAAGACGTCGCAGCGGCGGCCGGCGTCTCGGCGACGACCGTGAGCTTCGTGGTCAACGGGCGCGCGGACCACATCCCGGAGAGCACCCGGCACCGCGTCGAGCAGGCGATCGCAGATCTCGGATACGTGCCGTCGGCGCGTGGCCGTGCGCTCGCCTCCGGCCGCAGCCGGGTGGTCGTCTGCGTCTCCCCCGCGGGTCCCGCCGCCGATGTGATCGAACAGTTCAAGCGCGATCTCAGTCACAGCCTCATGACGGCCGGATTCACCTGCGTCTTCCTCGAACGCCCGAGCGACGGCGACCAGTTCATCCAGCTGTGGCGCCACATCGACCCCGCGTGCGTCGTGAGTTGGGACGCCCTGGACCCGAAAGAGCTGCTGCCGCTGGAGCGAGCCGGCGTGCCGACCGTCGCCGGCCTGATCACCGGTGGCACCGACACCGACCGCGCCGTCGATCAGGAAGCCGTCGGCCGCGCGCAGGTCGAGCACCTCGCGGATCTCGGCCACCGCCACATCGCCTATGCCATGCCCGTGATGACACGGGAAGAGGAGAGCACCGCACGGGCTCGGCGGTCCGGGGCGATCGAGACCGCGCGCGAAAGAGGGCTGGCGGAGGTGACGGTCTCCACGGTCGACATCGACGCCGACCAGGCGCGGATCGCCGTACAGAGTTGGACCCGGGCACGTCCCCGTATCACCGCCGTCGCGGCATACGGCGACGTGCAAGCGATCACGATCCTCGAAGCGAGTCGCCGCCTGGGCGTCGGCGTCCCCGACGACCTTGCGATCATCGGTGTCGACGACCTCCCGCTCGGAGAGCTCGTGTTCCCGACGCTGTCGAGCGTCTCCCTGGACCTTCACGCTGCGGCCGCCCATGTCGCTGCTCGCATCCTCGCCGTGGTCGAGCCCAGCACGAACGCCACGCCGCCGATGGAACAGCGCCCACCGCGAGTGATGGCACGCGAGTCCACGCTCGGAGCAGACGCATGACGGATCAGCATGGGATTCAGAAGGTGGCGAGAAGGCCGCCGTCGACCGGGAGGATCGCGCCGGTCACGTAGGTGTTCCTCTCCGAGACGAGGAACTCCGCAGCCTCAGCGATCTCTTCGGCCGCGGCCGGGCGCCGCAGGGGCACCCGCCCATGCCGCACGTACACCGACCGGAACCACTCGGTGTCGTACTCACTCGTACCGTCGGGCAGCAGGGCCATCGCCGTGTCGGTGAAGCCGGGCGCCAGCGCGTTGACCAGTATTCCCGCGTCCGCGAGATCGACGGCGAGCGCCCGAGTCAGGCTGTTGACTGCCCCCTTGCTCGTGGCATAGGCGATGCCGCCCGCCGCAGCAGCCGATCCCTGCACCGAGCCGATGTTGAGGATTCGTGGCGACGCCGATCGGCGCAGTTGGGGCAGGAGCGCGCTGACGACCGCCAGGATGCCACGCACGTTGACGTCGAGTGCACGAGAGAAGTCGTCCAGCAGCCCCGCGTCGCCGAGTCCCGACGTCGGAGCGATGGCGGCGGAGTTGACGAGGACGTCGAGTTCAGCGATCTCGGCCGCAGCGATCGACATCGGATCCGCGACATCCATCAGGATGGCGTCGCCCCCGATGCGATCTGCTGTCTCGCGCACTCGCTCGTCGCGATCGGCGAGAACGACGCGCAACCCTCGAGATGCCAGGAGGGCGCCGATCGCCGCGCCGATGCCGTTCGCACCGCCGGTGACAAGCGCGACCCGTTGAGATTCCGTCATCATCGACTCCGATGGTTGATTGGCATTAGATATTACCTAAGCAGGTTCGAGGAGATGAAGCATGCCACGTTCGCCGCGCGCATACGCCGACGACATCGTCCTGCGCTGGTCGCACGGCGAGGTTCGGATCAGCCCGATCGCCGCCATGCTCCGCTCAGCTCGGCTGCGCACAGCACGCGGCTGGGTGATGCCGTTCGCCGCTGCGCCGTGGGATCGAGACGATCCCGGCGTCGCCGGGCTCCCCGGCCATCTGCGGGTCCTCGGTGGGGAGTTCGTCTGCCTTCCGTTCGGATCGGCACCGCTTCCCTCGGACGCCCCACCCGACTGGCTTGCGGCCGGAGGGGGCGCCCCGACACCTACTCAGTCGCATCCCCACGGCGCGGCGGCCGATCGCGAGTGGGATGTCGTCGAGCGCGACACATCGGGGGTCACACTCGCGCTCGAGCTCCCGGAGCCAGATCCGGTGCGCCGGCTGGAGCGCACGATCGCGGGCGTCGACGGCGAGCCCACCGTGGAGTTCTCTCTGCGGATCCATGCGCGCCGTGCCCACCGGACGCCGCTGGGGCTCCATCCGGTGTTCAGACTCCCGCAGCCCGGAGAGACGCTGAGCATCGACGCCGACTTCCGGCAGGGTCGCACCTACCCGGCGCTCATCGACGGCGGCAGCGGCCTCATCCCTCGTGACACGACCTTCTCGCACCTGACACAGGTCGGCGGCGTCGACCTCTCCACGACGCCCTACGCCGAGCGGGCCGAGGAGGTCGTCCAGCTCCTCGACGTGACGCCGCCCGTTCGCCTGCGGTGGTCAGGCGGAGACGGCGTGACTCTCGACTGGCAGCGTGACGTACTCCCGTCGGTGCTGCTCTGGTGGTCTGACCGCCAGTTGACCGACGCCCCCTGGGGCGGCCGATTCCGCGGTCTCGGCGTCGAGCCGATCGCGAGCGCGTTCGATCTGCCCGCCGACGTGTCGATCGCCGACAACCCGATCGCGCGCGGGGGCGTTGCGACGACGGTCACCCTGTCCCCGCGGCATCCGCTCCAGGTCGACTACCGGATTTCGGCCTTTTGATAATATGAATTGATTGTCCGTCTCCTTCGAAAGGTTCGACGACGATGCGGATCGACAGTGTGGACTTCTTCTACCTGAGCATGCCGGTGGTGACCCTCGAAGCCGACGGCAGTCAGGATGCGCTTCTCGTTCGCGTCACCGCCGATGGTCATGTCGGCTGGGGCGAGTGCGAGGCGTCGCCGCTCCCCTCCGTCGCGGCGTTCGTCACACCGCGGTCGCACGGGGCATGCCAGCCCGTCGCGGCGTCCGTCATCGGGGAACGCCTCGACACCCCCGAGGACATCGACCGCATCGCCGCACTGGTGAGGCGCAACAGCATGGACCTGCTGCAGGCCGCGCACACCTTCTCGGGGATCGAGATCGCGCTGTGGGATCTGCTCGGCCGGGTCCGCGAAGAACCGGTGTGGCGCCTTCTCGGCTATACGCGTGCGCATGCGAAGACCCCGTACGCGTCCGTGCTGTTCGGCGACTCCCCCCAAGAGACTCTCGAGAAGGGTCGCGAGCAGGTGCGGCGCGGATTCCGCGGAGTGAAGTTCGGATGGGGCCCCTTCGGCACAGGTTCGCCGTCCGACGACGCGGATCAGCTGCACGCCGCGCGGGAAGCGCTCGGTGATGACGGCCTGCTGTTCGTGGACGCCGGGCAGGTGTGGGGTTCGGATCCGGATGCCGCGTTCAGGCGACTTCCCTTGCTCGACGCGGTGCGCGCCACCTGGATCGAGGAGCCGTTCGAGCCCTTCGAGTACGCCGCGCACGCCCTGCTCGCCGCGAAGGCGCAGAGCGTGCGCGTCGCCGGCGGGGAGGCCGCGCACAACGAGGCGATGGCGCGCAACCTGGTCGACTACGGGCGGGTCGGGTTCTTGCAGATCGACACCGGACGCATCGGCGGCATCGCGCCTGCCTACCGCGCCGCACGCTACGCGGACGTCCGCGGTGTGACGTTCGTGAACCATACCTTCACTTCTCATCTGGCTCTGTCGGCTTCGCTGCAGCCATACGCCGGTCTCGAGCACCACACCATCTGTGAGTACCCGGCAGAGCCGAAACAGCTCGCTGTGGACATCACGTCGCAGCACGTTCCCTTCGCCGCGGACGGGACCGTGGCTGCCCCCGAGCGTCCTGGGCTGGGAGTCGACGTGGACGTCGACGCGCTCACGCCGTACGAACGCGTCATCGAGATCCTCATAGACGGACGCTACGTGTTCGACAGCCCGCACATCGCAGAGACCGAGGCAGAAGCGCGGAGGATGGCATCGTGAGCGATCGACGGCTTCCGACACCGGAGCGTCCCGGGTACGCCCTCCGAGGGCTTCAGGGCGTCATCATCGAATCGCTCGGACGGGCGATCGTCGCCGGCCGCTACGCGGAAGGCGCTGTGCTCCCCCGCGAAGACGAGCTGTGCGCTGAGTTCGGTATGAGCCGCACGACCGTGCGGGGCGCGATGACCGTGCTCGCCGCGAAGGGCCTGATCGAGATCCGCCCCAAGACGGGGACGAAGGTGCGTCCGCGAGCGCTCTGGAACGTGTTCGACTCCGATCTGCTCACCTGGGCGCACCGCGAGGGCGAAGCCGGCGGGATGATGGATGCCCTCATAGAGCTGCGGCAGATCATGGAACCGGCGGCCGCACGCCTTGCTGCCACGCGGGCGACGATCCGCGAGCTCGGCCCGCTGTCGCGCGCCGCGTCCGCCCTCGCCGCGAGCGTCGACGACCCCGTGGCGTACCCCGAGTGGGATGTGGCTTTCCATCTCGCCGTGTACGACGCGAGCCACAACCCGCTGCTCGCGCGGTTCGGGCTGCTGGTCGCCGACTTCATGAAGATCGCTTTCGAGATCCAGCAGCACGGCGACCATCTGACAGTCGATCTCGCGGATGATGCCGCACGTCATCTGCGCGTCTCCGATGCGATCGCCCGCGGCGAGGCGGATGCCGCCGCCAGCGCCATGCTGGAAGTCGTCCTCGACGGCAAGAACGCCCTGGCTGCGGCGATCGCCGATGCGGAGTCACGGGCATGACGGCTCGGGACTTCACCTGGGGTGAGGGTGATCTTCGGCTGACCTTCTCGGTGGATCCCGAGGACCGCATCCGGCTGACCGGCTTCGTCGCGCCGCGGCCCTCGGGCGCATTCGAACGGGCCTTGCCGCTGGTGGAGATCATCACGGCCGATCGCAGCAAGAACGCAGGTTCCCGCTACGACGCCACCGAACTCGGCCTGGACATGCGGTACGTCGCGCACCGCACGACGATCGACGATGGCGTCATGGTGCTCGACGTCGACCTCCGCGACCCCGACTCGCCGCTCCGCGCCACGGCCCGCTACGCGATGCGTCCGGGATCCGGCGTGGTGAGCACCTCGACCCGGCTGACGCACGTCGGTGCGGGACCCGCCATCCCGGTGCTCTTCGTGAGCAGCGCGGCGCTCACCGACGACGCGTGGAACTGTGAAGACACGATCATCCGTCTCGCCGACAACGACTGGCTCGCCGAAGCGCGTTGGCGGTCCGGCACATTCACCGACTTCGGCGAACCCGAGGTCGACATGGCCGCCCACTTCGGAGCAGCTCCGCGGGGCTGCCTCGCGCGCACCGGGCGAGGCACGTGGTCGACCGGCGAGCACCTGCCCATGGGCGCACTGGAGCTCTCCAGCGGCGACGCGCTGCTCTGGCAGGTCGAGTCGAACGGCGGGTGGCGATTCGAATTGTCGCAGGGCCAGGGCCCGTCGTCGGCGGGGGCGTTGCGGCTGGTCACATCGGGACCGACCGATGTCGAGCACCAGTGGTCGATCGTTCTCGGCGAGGGCGACGAGTTCGTCACCCCCGCGACCAGTCTCGCGTGGTCGGCCGACGGCTTCGAAGGGGCGCTGGCGCGCCTCACCCAGCACCGCCGGGTGGACCGCCGCGCGTACGCCGGCGACGCCGGGATGCCACTCATCTACAACGACTACATGAACACCCTCAACGCCGATCCGACCACGGAAAAGCTTCTGCCGCTGATCGCTGCCGCCGGCTCGGTCGGCGCGGAGATCTTCGTCGTCGATGCCGGATGGTACTCGGACGAACCCGGCTGGTGGGACACAGTCGGGGCGTGGGAGGCCTCGACCACGCGGTTCCCCGGTGGTTTCGAGGAGATCTTCGACGCCATCCGCGCCCAGGGGATGACTCCGGGGCTCTGGCTCGAACCGGAAGTGATCGGCATCCACAGCCCCATCGCGGCGACTCTGCCCGATGACGCGCTCTTCGGCCGACACGGGCACCGGCTCGTCGCCAGCGGACGGTATCAGCAGGACTTCCGGCATCCGGCCGTCGTCGCGCGCATGGACGCCGTGATCGACCGACTGGTCGCGGACTACGGCCTCGGCTACGTGAAGTTCGACTACAACGTCAACCCGGCATCAGGAACCGACCACCACTCCGTCAGTGCTGGAGACGGACTGCTCGCCGCTTCTCGCGCATTCCTCGACTGGATAGACGCACTGCACGCGCGGCATCCACGACTCATCATCGAGAACTGCGCGTCGGGCGGGATGCGGGCGGATTGGCTGACGGTCTCGCGGTTCGCGCTGCTGTCGACCAGCGACCAGCAGGACGCGCTGCGCTGCGTCCCGATCGCGGCCGGCGCGACGACCATGGCGCCACCCGAGCAGGCCGGTGTCTGGTCGTATCCCCAGCACGGGATGTCGGATGCTGTCGCCACGGTGACGCTCGCGAACAGCGTGCTGCGGCGGCCGATCCTCTCTGGGCACCTCGACCGCATGACCGAGGACGAGCTGGACCGGGTGCGCGCGTTCGTCGCCGCACACAAAGGTGTGCGCGGCGAGCTGCCCGACCTGCAGTCCACGTGGCCGCTCGGCCTTCCAGGCTGGGAGGACGCCTGGATCGCGGCGGGGCTCGTCGGCGCCCAGGGCGGATACCTCACCGTCTGGCGGCGGAACCCCGAATCCGCCGACCGCATTTCGATCCCGGTCGCGAACCTCCTCCCCAGGGGAGGTCGGATCGAACCCGTCTTCCCACTCCAGACGGATGCGACCTGGGAGTTGGCGGGCGACTCCCTGGAGATCGCATTGCCGGCGCCGGCGGCAGTGGTCCTGCGGTTCCGATGAACCGCGGGACGCGACCTGTCAACGGGCGTGGCTGGTGCTCGCGCGCACGACAAGCTGAGGCTTGAGCACGATCTGCGGGTGCTGTGCCTCGTCGCCCGACAGGTCCTCCCCCACGAGAAGATCCACGGCTGCCGCGGCGAACTCCTCGCGCGGCTGGCGGATGGAGCTCAGCGGCACGACAGCGGCCGCCGCGAACTCGATGTCGTCGTAGCCGATGACGGCCATGTCGTGGGGAACGCGGACGTTCCCCTCGGTGACGATCGTCTGCAGCAGACCGAAGGCGAGCCGGTCGTTGACGGCGAAGATGCCGTCGGGGCGCTGGGCCGGGGGTCGCAGGAGCAGAGACTCGGCGACGCGGGAGCCTTCTTCGACGCCCCGTGTCTGGACGGGGATCACTTCGAGCGTCACACCGGGATTCTCCGCGACGGCCAGCCGGGCACCTGCCAGGCGGTCATCGACCTGATGGATCCCCTCGGGGCCTCCGACGAAGGCGATGCGCGTGCGCCCGCGGGAGATCAGGTGGGCGACGGCCATGTGGCCGCCGGACTGATCGTCGATGGAGACCGAGGGGCTCACGGTCGGATCGCCCATCTTGTCGAGGAGGACGACCGGAATGCCCTGCCGGTGGAACCGCTCGATCCGGCGATCGATCGACCCGATCGGTGAGACGAGCACGCCGTGGACGCGCTGCTCTTCGAACAGATCGAGGTAGCGGGATTCGCGGTCGACATTCTCGTCGCTGTTGCCCAACAGCACGGACAGCCCGTGCTCGATCGCACGCTGCTCGACGCCATGGGCCAGATCGATGAAGAAGGGGTTGGCGATGTCGAACGCCAGGAGCCCGATCGTGCGGCTGCGACCTGCGCGCAGCTGACGTGCGGCGTCGTTGCGCACATACCCGAGCGCATCGATCGCGTCCGCGATGCGCTGCGACGTCGCCGGTGCGACGCGGTGAGGCGTGTTCAGATACTTCGAGACGGTCCCGGCCGAGACCTTCGCGAGGGTGGCGACATCACGGATGCCGACGGCCATGGTTCTCCTCGGTTGCTGGTGCGACGTGACGATCATTGCAGGAACGTCGCATGACGGTGCGGAACGAGGCGGGGGGCCCCGCGGTGCGGGTGCCCCCCCGCACCCCCCCCGGGGGGGCGCGGCGAGGGGTGTGCGCCCACTCGGCGGGGGGCCCCACCCTCTCCACCCCGCCCGGAGTCCCGACCCCCCACCCCCC
>NZ_JBHXJQ010000015.1:9970-95744 GCF_042722305.1 Microbacterium sp. NPDC058389 | reverse complement strand
CTATTTTTTATTTATACGGCGACCACCGTTATTTACACGTGCTTTGTCGTGGGCAGCGTCTGTTGTTTATAAGAGACAGAACGTCGATTGCGGGTGGGGAACGTGGGGGGTGCCACGGCGGAACGGATCCGCCGCGGCACCCGCCCGGGGTGTCAGCGACTGGGGTTGACCGCCCAGTCGTCGGTCAGCCCAGCCTGCTCCACGCCTTCCTTGGCCCAGCCGACCCACCCCTCTTCGAGGTAGGCGAGCTGCTCCTCGAGCGAGCGGGTACCGAGCAGGTAGCCCTCCCAGCGGTTCGTCCCCGAGTCCGCTGACGGCGCGTTCGACCCGATGTTCACCAGGCGCGGCTTGGCCCACTCGCCCAACAGCAGCGGCGCGAGCCCCTCGGACGCGGTCGAGGCATCGCTGGTCGCCGGGATCGAGTTGGTCGCTGCGACCCAGTCGCCATTGGTCTGCGGCGCAGTCGCGAACTGCAGGAACTTGATCGCGGCATCCAGCTTGTCACCCTTGGTGGTGGCGGGGATCATGTAGCTGGTGCCGCCGGCGACAGCGCCGTAGCGAGCAGCCGAGCCGTCCGACAGCGACGAGTCCGACTTGGTCACGCTCGGGAACGGCATGCTCGACCACTCCCAATCGACGTCGGCGAAATTCGTGAGCGCGAAGTTGGTGCCCCACGCCATCGCGGCGTCGCCCGAGAGGAACTCCTCACCGCCGACGAACGTGGCCGACGCGGCGACACCCGACCAGTTCGGGGTGGCGCAGGTGTCGAAGACCTCCTTGAGCATCTTCACCGCCTCGGCGACCTCGGGCACCTGCGTCGCGTCCAGCTCACCCGTGAGGATTGCGCGGGCCAGCGACTTGTTCGAGACCGTGGTCGAGGTGCCGTCGGTGCCGTCGGGGGCGTACACGTTCCACTCCTCGCCGTACTTGTTGAGCAGGTTCGACAGCAGCGTCTCGGACGTCCACCCGGTGCCGAGGGTGCCGCTGTCCATCGCGAGCGGGGTGTACCCCGCGTCGCTCAGCGCGGTGCAGGCGGTGAGCAGGTCGTCGATGCTCTCGATCGGAGTCGTGACGCCGGCCTTGTCGAGCGCCTCGGTGTTGTAGAACAACCCCGTGGTGACGAGGTTGAACGGCACCCAGTAGAGGTTGCCCGCCGTGTTGCGCTGTGCGTCGCCGTAGGCGTCCGGGTTGAATCCGTCGAGCCAGGTGTCGGCGTCGGGGTTGTACGGGTTCGGCTCGGCAAGGTACGGGTCGAGGTTGACGACCAGCGACGGGTCCGACGGCGCCGGCTGGTTGAAGATCAGCTCGGGTGCGGTGCCGGCCGTGAGCTGCGTCGACAGGGTGTCGGCGAAGCTCGAGATCGGCAGCACCGTGGTCTTCACCTCGATGTTCGGTTCTGCCTTCTCGAAGGCGGCGACGAGGTCTTCCCACTCGGTGCCGAAGGTATCGGACTGGGTGTTCCACTGGTTGGGGCCGGCGAGCGTGATGACGACCTTGTCGCCGTCTGCCGAGCCGCCGCTGGCCGTGCAGCCGGCCAGCGCGATGCCCGCGATGGCGACGGCGGCAACGACGCCGGTGGTCCGCGTCACTGCTGACCTGTGCGGTGTACGCATTTCTCTCCTTCGATGATGCTGTGTGGTGCTGGATGGTTCCGCGGCGGGATGCCGGGTCAGTGCGATCCGGGGAGTCCGCCCTGCACTCCCGCCAGGAAGTAGCGCGAGAAGAAGGTGAACAGGATCAAGAGTGGGAGGCTCGCGATGAGGTAGCCCGCGAACATGGGTCCGAAGTCGGTGCCCGACTGGCCCTGGAAGAACAGCAGGCCCACCGAGACGGTCCGCAGGCTGTTGTCGGTGACGGTGAGCAACGGCCAGAAGAAGTCGTTCCAGACGCCCTGGATGGTCACGAGCAGGACGGTGCCGATCACCGGAAACGACAGCGGCAGAACGATCGAGCGGAACAACCGGGTCGGTCCTGCACCGTCGAGCATCGCGGCCTCGAAGATGGACTGCGGGATGCCTTCGATGTAGCTGCGCATGAGGATCGTGCCGAGCACGGCGCCGCCCGCGATCTGAGGAAGGATCAGCACCGCCATCGTGTTCAGCAGCTGGAAGTCGCGCATCATCAGGAACAGCGGGATGAGGCTCGCGATGCTGGGCACCATCATGAGGGCGGCGATGAGCGTGTACAGCAGAGTCCGGCCGGGGAACCGGAAGCGGGCGAACACGAATCCGGCCAGCAGCGAGACAGCGATGATTCCGACCGCCGATACGACGGCCACCGTGAGAGAGGCGACGAGGTACGGCTGGACCTGGACCCAGGCGGTGCCGAAGTTCTCCCAGTGCAGGGGGAACGAGATCGCCCAGAAGCTCTGGTTGTACTGCTGGTTGGTCTTGAGTGCGGTGATCAGCATGAACAAGTACGGCGCGAGACCGAGGAGCGCAAGCACGGTGAGGCTGATGTGCACGCCGGTCTGGCGACGGCCGCGGCGGATCACGATCCGCTCGCCAGACGGAGTGGTGGGCGCGGTGGCGGCAAGGGTCATCGGATGCTCCCGGTCTTCTCGGACGCGTCGCGGCGTCGGGCGAACATCACGACGACGCTGAAGGCGAGCGTGATGAGGAAGAGGGTGGTCGACAGCGCCGCCGCGTACCCCCACTGCCCGCCCTGGAAGGCGACAGCGAGGATGCGCAGGATCGGTACGACGGTCGCGTTGTCGGGGCCGCCGCCGGTGATGACGTAGGCGACGAAGCCGTACTGCAGTGTGCCCACGACGGCGAGGAAGACCAGGATTCGCACCTGACTC
Source organism: Microbacterium sp. NPDC058389 (assembly GCF_042722305.1). Lineage (NCBI taxonomy): Bacteria > Bacillati > Actinomycetota > Actinomycetes > Micrococcales > Microbacteriaceae > Microbacterium > Microbacterium sp. NPDC058389. The sequence continues at coordinate 92,941 of NZ_JBHXJQ010000015.1, read as the reverse complement.
GCCATCAGCGGCAGGTCGAACAGGAAGACCCGGCGAATGCGTCCCACCCCGTCGAGCGCGGCGGCCTCGAAGATCTCTTTCGGGATGTTCTGCAGGCTTGAGTAGATGATCAGGAACGGCAGTCCGGCGATGAACGGGAACCCGACGAACAGCAGTGACATCAGTGCGGTGTCGGGGTCGCCCGCCCAGTTCTGTGCGAGATCGCCGAGTCCGATGGCCTCGAGAACCGCGTTGAATACGCCGTTGTTGGGGTCGTAGAAGAACTGCCACACCAGCGCGGTCACGATGCCCGGGAATGCCATCGGGACGATGAGCAGCGTGCGATACACGAACGCCGACCGCTCGTGTTTGAGAGTGATGAGCAGTTCCGCTGCCAGCAGCGGGAAGATCCACATCACCGTGTTGAACACGAAGATGATCGCGAGATTCTTGAACGAGTCCCACCACACCTTGTCGTCGAGCATGCGGAGGTAGTTCTCGAGCCCGGTGAATGTCGAAACGGTGGCCGGCTTCCAGTCCCAGAACGAGAAGAAGATGCCGTTCGCCGCGGGGTAGAACTGGAAGACGCCCAGCACCACGAACACGGGCACCAGTGCCAGGTAGACCCCGATCCACACGCGCCGACGGGTTCGGCGGCGGCGGACAGGTTCGGGCGGCTGCTCGGCATCCGAGATCGCGTCGACCTCCATCGGGGTCAATGGTTGTTGGATCACCGTTGGCACGTCTGCCTCTCGTCGCTGAGTTCGCCTGAGTGATTCCCAAGCTGTAAATCGATTCATTCCTAATCGGTGTCCACAGGCTTGTCAAGCGCGGCCAACGAACGAACTGAGACGATTCACACCCAGGAGTGGAGCGGACTGTCCGTTGAGAGTTGCGCGAGCAGGTTCGGAGTGAAAGCATTCACTTCACTACTCGCAACGCTGAAAGCAACGACGCATGACACTCGAGCAGGACCGGCCGACAACGGCCCCGTCCCCCCACACACCGCAGATCGCGCCACGGCGGATCTTCGACCTCCGCGTCGACGGCCGTGCTCCGAACGGTCGCGACAGCGGGTCTCGCGGAGTCGACATCGCCGTGCGCCGACACCCGCGATTGACCTGGCAGGTAGAAGGGGTGACGGCGGCTCACGAAGTGGTGGTCACAGATGGCGCCGGTGAGGTCGTGTGGACGTCGGGCGCTGTCGCGGCGACGGCGGTGACCGTCGAGACCGTGGTGGCAGTGCTGCAGCCGCGCCGGCGGTACGACTGGGCGCTCCGCGTGCGCGGCGCCGACGGCACCTGGACGCCGTGGGCCTCGTCCGCGTTCGAGACCGGCCCCGCAGATTTCTCGGACTGGACGGCGTCGTGGATCACGCTGCCGGCGCGCACTCGACTGCGTCGCACCTTCGCGCTCGGCTCGCCCGTCGACCGGGCACGCGTGTATCTCACCGGGCAGGGCCTGGTCCGCGCCGAGCTGAACGGGACGGCCGTGAATGCCGACCATTTGGATCCGACGCGGACGGATACGTCCCGGGCCCTCTACCGGGTCTACGACGTGACCGACCTTCTGACCGACGGCCTGAACACTCTCGAATTCGTGGTCGCCGCCGGCGAGTGGAAGCGTGCCGGCCTCGACCCGCGGCTGCTGGCAGAGCTCGTCGTCTGGCATGCGGACGGCACCTCGACCACGATCGTGCCGGATGCTTCGTCGACGACGGCCGGCAGCCGGATCGCGGTCGACGAGCCGTTCTACCTCGAGCGTCACGACCCGCTGCGCGAGGCACAGCCGGAGTGGCGCCGGCTCGCCTCGACAGCCTTCCTTCAGCCCGACGGCAACGCGTCGTCGCATCCGGCTTCGCCGCCGGCGCGCGTCGAGGCCGACGCGACGCCACCGACCCGAGTCGTGTCGCGCCGACGTCCCGTAGAGCTGAGCCGAGGCGGCGGCATCCGGCTGTTCGATGTCGGCACGAACGTGGCAGGCCGCACCCGGCTCGAGCTGTTCGGCGCGCTCACGGCGGGCACGGTGGTCCGGCTCGTCCACGGCGAGCACGTCGGCGCCGACGGCCGCCTCGACACGACCAACCTCATGATGCCGTTCGACCACGGCCGCGAACGGCAGGTCGTCGAATGGGTGTCCGCCGGCGTGGCCGGCGAGGTCGTCGAAGCGTGGTTCGCGTACCACGGCTTCCGGTACGTCGAGGTGCAGGGTGTCGCCGATGATCTGGAGCTCGACATCAGCGTCGGTGCGCTGCACACCGATCTGGCGCCGAATGGCGGCATCCGCAGCGACAGCGACACGATCGGCGCGCTGCTGACGAGGGCGGAGCGCACGCTTCTCAACAACGTGCACGGCGTTCCCGAAGACTGCCCCACCCGCGAACAGGCAGCGTGGACCGGCGACACCGCTTCTGTCGCAGAGTATGAGCTCGCGGCCTTCCACAGCGAGAACTTCCTCTCGAAGTGGATCCGCGACCTCGTGACCAGTCAAGGCTCGGATGGCGGGCTTCCGGCCGTCGCACCCGACGTGCGCTCGCCACGACTTCCGGCCGACCCGGTATGGGGTGCGGCACTGCACCGCCTGCTGATCGGGCACTGGCTGCACTATGGCGACGCCGAGCTGGTGCGCGAGGTGCTGCCGGCACTGCGGCGATGGGCGCGCTTCCAGCTTGCGTGCATCGGCCCAGACGGAGTCATCTCGCGGTCCCCGATCAGCTACGGCCACGACTGGCTCGGCCTCGAGCAGACGCCGCCCGAGGTCCACCACACCGCCGCGACCATCGACTGCCTGCGTGCGCTGGTTCGCCTGGAAGCGGACTTCGGCGACGCGGATGCCGCGGCCACGTGGTCGAGGCACGCGCACCGTCTGCAGGCGGGGGCACGCTCGCGCTTCTACGACGAATCCCGCGGAGTGTTCGCGAACGGGTCGCAGGGAGCGTATGCGTGCGCGATCGACGCCGGGATCCTCACCGGCCCCGAGGCCGAACGCGCGGCGCAGCGGATTGAAGACGACGTGCGCGCCCGCGGCAACCGCATCTCGGGGGGCTTCGCCACGACCCGCACGATCGTGCGCGCGCTGGCGTCGACCGGACGCTCGCAGGTGATCGCCGACATGCTCGAACAGCCGACCGCGCCAGGGATCGGCGCGATGCTGGCATCGGGTCCCGGCACCTTCTGGGAGTGCTGGTGGATCGACCCCACCAACACCGGCACGGGCTCGCTGGATCATGTCGGTCTCGGCGGTGTGTTCGCGGGATGGGCGTGGGAGTTCCTCGCCGGACTCACCCCCACCTCGGGCGGCTACCGCAGCTTCGACATCGCGCCGCAGTTCGTCGCGGGGGTCGAGGAACTCGATCTGCACACCGAGACACCGGTGGGCGGCATCCGCTTCGCCTATCGAATCTCTGGGGATGCCGCGGACTGCCGCCTCGACGTGCCCCACGGCGCCGTGGCGACCGTCGTCGACGGACAGTCTGCCCGTGAGTATGCGGGCGGACACCACGAGTTCTCGCTCCCGGTGCGCCGGACGGCCGCCGTGGCCCCGCCGGCGACCGAGCCCTGGGTCGCACCCTCGATCGCGCCCGTCGCGGCCGATGTCACCGGTCCGCGTGACCTGCTCACCGACGCGCTCCGCTCATCGACCGCGAGGCCTGCCGACAACTCCCGTCTGACCACGCTCGCCGGGCTCAACTGCATGCCGATCCCGCACGCCCAACCCGCCGGGGCCGTCGTGGAGGTGACGCCGGTCGGCCAGGGCCCCCGCCCTGCCGTGCGGATCGACTTCTCGGATCCGCTCGACGGCGGCGACGCATCGTTCGCCTACGCGCTCGTCGATCTGTGCGATGACAGATGGCAGCCGGGGTCCCTCCCGCGGCTGCGCGTCATCTCGACCGACGGGTCGGCACGGCAGGCGACGGCGGCGGCATGGCCAGCCGGCTGGGTCCGGGTCGCCGTCGACCTCGACGACTGGCCTGGTCGGTCGTCGATCGCAGCCGTGGAGATCTCGACCGAAGCTCCGCCCACCGCGGACGACGATCCCGTCATGCCCCGCAGCGAGGACGAGCTGACCGGCGGATTCCACCTCGGCGAGGTCGGGATCAGCACGGCCCGCCGCACCTGGTGATCAGCAACCCGACCTACGTCACACCGAGAGAGGCATCGATGCCCGACACCCTGATCGAATTCCGCGCGGAGACCGCGGGACTCGCCCCCACCGCGCTGGAAGGGTGGGGCGCGACCAGTCCCGATGGCCGGCGCCTCGGCGCGAACAATTACCATCTGACGCTCGACGACGAGCCCTTCCCAGCCGTCTCGGGCGAACTGATCCTGCAGCGCTACCCCGCCGACGAGTGGCGCGACGCGCTCCTCGCGATGAGGGACGCCGGCTGCACCATCGTCTCTTCGTACCTGTTCTGGGGACTCGTCGAGCCCCGCGCGGGCGAGTTCGACTTCACCGGAGCGAACGACATCCGTCGCTTCGCCGAGCTGTGCGCCGAGCTGGGTCTGCTGTTCGCGCCACGCATCGGCCCCTTCGACAACTCGGAGTACCTGCTCGGGGGCCTGCCGCCCTGGCTGTACGGGATGCCGCTGGTCGAGCGCTCGAACGACCCGCTGTACCTCGAGCGCGTGCGCCTCTACTTCGAGAAGGTGGCGGAGCAGCTCCGCGGACTCTACTGGTCCGACGGCGGCCCGATCGTGATCGTGCAGCTGGAGAACGAGCTCTCGCACGCACCGAACGACTGGCGGACGCTGTTCGGCTACACCGCGACCGACCACCGTGGCCCCGAGGACGGCGCGTCATTCGGCGCGCACATGTCGGCGCTGCGCGAGACAGCGGTTCAGGCCGGGATCACGCCGCCGTTCTTCGCGATGACCGCGTGGGGGCTGCCGGACGCCGTCGGGTCGGAGGATTTCCTGCCCACGTACGGCGCCTACATGGACCTGCACCCGCAGCCCGGTGGCAACCATCTGCTCACGACGTTCCAGGGCGGCGAGTATCCCTACCTCGGCCAGCGGCCGACGGCGTTCTGCGAGCTCGGCACCGGTTCACCGGCCCGCGCGGACTATCGGTCGATGACCCCGGCGGGATCGGTGGCGACGACGGCGCTCACGCGGTTCGCATCCGTGGAGTCGCTCTTCCTGGGGTACTACCTGTACCACGGGGGCACGAACCCGGTGCGGGGCGACGGTTTCGGCTGGACGACGAAGGAGCCGAACTTCCCGCTGCGCTCCTACGACTTCTGGGCACCCATCAGCGAGTTCGGCGAGCGTCGCGAGTCCTTCGGTCGGCTGTTGCCCCTGAACCTCTTCGTCCGAGAGTTCGGCGCAGACCTCGCACGCACGCAGGTCGTCGAGCCGCAGCACCCCGTCACCGATCCCGACGATGACCGCCTCCGGACGATCCTCCGTGCCGACCACGGCACGGGCTTCCTCTTCTACACGAACTACGGCAACAACGTGCCGCTGCCTGATCGGGCGGACGTCCGATTCGAGGTTGCACTCCCGGTGCGCACCGCAGCGTTCCCCCGCCACTCGACGCTGTCCATCCGCAGTGGCGCTGCCGGCATCCTGCCGATAGGGCTGACGCTCGGAGCCGGGCTCACGCTGATCTCCGCCACCGCACAGCCGCTGGCCCGGATAGGCACCGACAGTTCGCCGACTCTGGTCTTCCATGCCGACGAAGTCGGCGAGGCGGAGTTCACCATCGCCGACGTCGGTCCCGCTGCCGTGACCGACGCAGAGCGCGTATTTGCGGAGGACGACGGCGTAAGCGTGGTCGTCGCCGTCGGCGCCGAGTTCCAGGTGCGCGGGCCCGCGGGCACGGTGACCATCGTCGTCATCCCGACCTCGCACGCTGAGTCGAGCGCGCTGGTGCCGACCTCCGCGGGATCGCGGCTCCTCACGGCCGATGCAGAGCTCAGCCGCCTCGACGACGCCGTTGCGCTCTCGCGGATCGTGCCCGTGGGCGCGGGCCCGTCGACGGCTGTGGTCCGCCGACCCGCGTCGGGCGACGACCTCGCCGTCACCCTCCCTGCTCCTGTCGCGGAGTCGCCGATCACGGTCACGTCGCTCTCGGAGGTTCGTGCGCTCCTCACCGCCTCGGACCCCGACGCCGACCTGGACGATCTCTGGATGGATGCCGCCTACTCCGGCGACATCGCGCGGCTCTTCGATGCCGCGTCCGGCCTGCTCGTCGGCGACGACTTCTCTCGCGGCATCCCGTGGCGTGTGAAGCTCGGCCGCTTCGCCGAACAGTTGCGCGGCGCCGGGCTCCAGTTGCGCGTCGAACCCGTCTCCACGCGCGTGGAGGTACCCAACGACGAAGGGATCCTGCTCGATCACGCGGAGCAGCCCGAGAGCGAGGCCAGGATCGACGCCCTCCGCTTCGCCCAGCGGGTGTCGCGCCTCGTCCCGATCTCCGACCTGTTCCCGGTGCGCTGATGGCCGACACCCGGGGCAGGGTAGAGGTGCGACGAGCACCGTCGGGGACGCCTCTCATCGAAGCCGACGACGAAGCTGCGGCCTTCTTCGGGCTCGGGTACGCGCAGGCGTGCGACGACCTGGAAGGGCTGATGCGACAGTTCCTGCTCGTGCGCGCGGAACTGTCGGTGGCTGACGCCGACGCCGGGATGCGCGACGACAACCAGCGGCGCTGGCGTGTGCATGAAGAGGCCCAGGCAGCATTCGAGACGCTTCCGGCCGAGATGCAGGCATGCTACCGGGCGTTCATGGCCGGCATCGCGGAGCGGCTTGCGGAGGTTCCCGACCTCGTGCCGTCGTGGGCACCGCCGCTGGACCCGTGGCTGCCCATCGGGGTGAATCGCACGGTCATGCTGTTCTGGGTGATCGCCGATGCGGTCGCGGCGCTGCGCGCGGCGGGCATCGAACTGCCGTCTGTCGTCTCCGAACTCGATCGCACACCGATGACACCTGGGTCGAATGCCTGGGTGCTCACCCCACCGCGCACCGTCGACGGGGCGACGATTCTCGTGAGCGACCCGCATCTGCCCTTCGGCGACGTCTACGCCATGCACGAAGCAACGATCGTCACGCCGTCGCTGCACTACACCGGCTTCACGTTCCTCGGCGCGATGCTGCCCGCACTCGCGCACAACGACGCGGTCGCGTGGGGATGCACCACCGGCGGGCCCCGTGTGTCGGACGCCTACAGGGTGCCAGACGGGGGTCAGCAAGAGGTGACGATCAACGGTCTCCGCTCGCCCGTGGTCGCCAGAGCGGACGGCTGGGCGTACGCGATCTGCAGCCCGTACACGGACGCGATCGGTGAGACGGAGTCGCAGCTGCTGGCGATGCTGCGCACCCGGTCGGTGGACGAGCTGCGCACGGTGCTAGAACGCCGCGCCTTCCCGCCGCAGAACATCCTCGCGGCCGACCGCGACGGCGCCAGCCTTTACGTGCGCACCGGACGGGTGCCCCGGCGAGCCGCAACCTCCACCGGCATCCTCGACCTCGCGCAGACATGGGACGGGTACCTCGAACCCGACGAGCTGGTGCACCTCGATGGCGCACCGTCGGGCTACCTGCAGAACTGCAACTCCGCCCCCGATACGGTCGCCCCCGAGATCCGCAGCGAGGACTGGCACGCCGACGCGTTCCATGACGCACCGGGCCGGCAGACCTCGCGCAGCGAACGGAGCATCGAGCTGCTCGCCGACGCGGTCGGTGTCGACGCCGTGCGCGTGACCGCCTGGGCGGTCGAGGACCGCTGGCCCGACACGCCACAGTGGCGAGCGGCGCTGGCGGCTGCGATCTCGTCCCACCCGGCGCGCGTCGCCTGCTGGGACGAGGAGCGCTCCTTGTTCGCCGACGACCTCGTCGCGTTCGACGGCAACGCGGCGCCCGACTCTACCTGCGCCACCGCGTGGCTGGCCTGGCGAACGGCGGTGGCTCGGACCCCCGAAGCACCGGATAGGCTCCGCGAACGCGTGGATGCGCTCGATCCGGAACTACTGCTCGACGCCGTCGAGCGTGCCGTCATCGATCGCCGACCCTACGGCGAGGTGCACCGCATGGCGTCCGGTGAACCGGGAAGAGGCGGCGCATTCATGGTCCGACCCCCGGCCAACGGTGACGTGCAGCCGTCGATGCAGGTTCCCCTTCGTGCCACGTACTTCAAGAACGGTGTGGCGTTCGCAGGTGGGCCCGCGCTGCGGATCGTCAGGTTCGACCTGACCGGAATGACGTCATGGAGTCTGCTGCTACCTCGGCGGGCGGCCGAGTTCTCGCGCGGTGAGGTGCTTCCGACGCCCTTCCGCGCTGCCGATACGACCCTCGAACGTTCCTTTCCGGCCGGGCCGACACCCGAACGGCAGCGGATTCGGCCACGCCACACCGCCGCGCATGACCGATCAGGAGGCTGATCATGACACGCCAGTTCCATCCGGACCTCGTCGCTGCGGCAGATCTTCCTCGCGAGCCCGTGCGCGCAAAGGACATCCCGGCGATTCAGGCGGTGTTGCCGATCCCGCATCCCGCTCCTGCCGATGTGGAGATCGTCGATTTCAACGTCGATGGCGTCCATGGAGCACCCCCCGTTCGGCTGCGGGTCTATCGGCCCGTCACCCCCGGCCGCCAGACCCCCGCCTTCTATTGGATGCACGGCGGCGGCTACTTGGCAGGGTCTCCCGAAAGCGACGACCCCATCGCGATCGACATCGTCCGCCGGCTCGGGATCATCGTCGTGTCGGTTCGCTACCGGCTCGCACCGACCCATCCTGCTCCGGCTGCGCTCGACGACGCGTACTCGGGCCTGGCCTGGATCTACCGAAGCGCGGCCCGCCTCGGGATCGACCCGGGCCGAGTCGCCATCGGCGGTGGCAGTGCCGGAGCCGGCCTTGCGGCTGCGCTCGCACAGCTGACTCTCGATCGGGCCGAGTACCGCCCGGTATTTCAACTGCTCGTCGAGCCAATGCTCGACGATCGCACCGCGGTGCGCACGGACATCGACCTCACTTTCGTGCGAGGTTGGGAGGCGGAGAGCAACAGGTTCGCGTGGGAGGCCTATCTCGGGCAGCCGCCCGGGCGCGAGCACGCCCCCGAGTATGTCGTGCCCGCGCGCCGGGAAGATCTCTCGGGGCTACCGCCCGCATGGGTGGGCGTCGGCACGTTCGACCTGTTCTTCGACGAGGATCTCGACTACGCCCGCCGCCTCGAGCTCGCCGACGTGCCGTGCGAGACCTGCATCGTGCCGGGCGCGTTCCACGGGTTCGAGTCGATCTTCCCCGAGGCGCCCATCTCGAAGTCCTTCGTCACCGCCGCCGTAGAGGCGCTCGGCGTTGCGCTCGGTGTCGGCGACCGATCGAAGGCGTCCACAGGCAGCTGATGACACGGAGGAGCGTACGCATGCGCGTCACTCATCTGCGCAGCGACCTGCGCACCGATCCTCTCGGAGTGGGAACGCCGCACCCGGAGTTCAGCTGGCGCATCGAAGACGGCGCCACGGACGCGCAACAGGCTGCGTACCGGATCGTCGTCGAGGACGCCGACACCGGATGCACCGTCTGGAACAGCGGCGACGTGGCCGATAGCCGCCCGTACGGCGCGGCATATGCCGGAGAGCCGTTGACTTCTTCGCGCACCTATCGCTGGCGGGTCCGGGTTGTCGACGACGCGGGGCGCACCAGTGAGTGGAGCGCGTGGGCACGCTTCGAGATCGCCAAGATCAGAGGCGAGGGGCTCACCGCATCGTGGATCGCGCTGGATGAGACACCCGACCCCGACGATGCCGGTGTGGCTCTTTTCCGCCGCGACCTCGTCCTGCCCGCCGCCGTCGTCCGTGCGCGGGCCTACGCGTCGGCGCTCGGCTGGTACAAGCTCTTCGTCAACGGTCACGACGTCACTGGAGCATCGCTTGTGCCCCGCTGGACTCCGATGGACCACCTCGTCGAATACCAGGTGTTCGACATCACCGACAGCATCAGGGAAGGCGCGAACGTCATCGGGATGGCGGTGGGCGATGGCCGCTACCGAGGCGGGCTGAGTGCCTTCGATCGACGCAGGACCTACGGCGATCGTCTCGGAGCCCTCGTCCAGCTCGAACTCGACCTCGCAGACGGCACTTCGCTCGTCATGGTGACCGACGGCGAATGGTGCGCAGGGCGCGGCGCGATCCTGCGCAGCGATCCGATGCGCGGCGAACTCCGCGATCTGCGCCTGCCGTTCGACGACTGGTTGTCCGGCCTGATGCCCGAGCGATTCTCCCCGGTCGCCGTCCTTCCTCCGCCCCGCGGTGAGCTCATCGCGGAGTCGGTTCCCCGTGTCACGGAGGTCGCCCGGCGCCGACCGACGGCGATTCGAGTCACGCCCAGTGGTGCGCAGGTGGTGGACTTCGGTCAGAACCTCACGGGCGTCGTGCGCGTTCGTCTGCAGGGCGATCCCGGGTCCGCGGTGCGGGTCACATACAGCGAGGTCGTGGACGCCTCCGGCGAGATCGAGACCGAGTACATGTTCATGGATGCTGACAACCCCAAGTACTTCCGGGATGACATCGTCCTCGCTCGCGGCGAGCACGTCTTCCAGCCGTGGTTCAGCATCCAGGGCTTCCGATATGTCGAGATCGTGGGCGCGCAACCTCTCTCGTCAGAAGACGTGGAGGCCGTCGTCCTCTCCACCGCCCTGGAGTACACGAGCGAGTTCCGCTGTTCGGACCCGCGGCTGGAGCAGCTCGAGTCCAACGTGCGCTGGAGCCTGAGGTCCAACTTCACCGACACCGCGACGGACTGCCCCACCCGGGAGCGCGCCGGCTGGACAGGCGACATCCAGGTGTTCGCCGAGACCGCCACCCTGTTCGCGGATGTGCAGGCGTTCCTGCGGCGCTACCTGCGGAACGTGTCGGTTGAGCAGCTGCCGGATGGACGCATCCCGCCGTACATCCCGAGCGAGACGTCCGCGTTCAGCGGCCCGCTGATGGGGCCGCTCGACGCGGTCTCGAGCTCGGTCGGATGGGGCGACGTCGCCGTCCTCACCCCATGGGACCTGTACCTCGCATACGGCGATCGTGAGGTGCTCGAGGCACAGTACGAGACCGCTCAGCGCTGGGTGGCAAGCCTGGCGGCACTCGCTCTCGGCGATCGGGACGTGAACGACCGGCCGGGCACGGGAGTGGACGAGGTCGAGCGGTGGATCGTCGACCGTGGCTTCCACTGGGGCGAATGGCTTCGTCCCGGCGAGGGCGACGAGGCCATGGCGCACAACTGGACGTACGGGCGTCCCGTCGTCGCGACAGCGTACTTCGCCCACTCGTCGGCGGTCCTCTCGAAGATCGCCGGAGTCCTCGGACGGGACGAGGACCGCAGACGTTACGAAGACCATGCCGCGCGCATCAGACATGCCTGGCGCGCCGCGTTCGTCGACGACGCAGGTCGGATCGGCGAAGACAAGCAGGACGACTACGTCCGCGCCCTCGCCTTCGGCCTGCTCGATCCCGCCGACGAACCCGCCGCGCTGGCCCGGCTCGTCGCACAGATCGAGCAGGCTGACACGCATCTGGGAACGGGGTTCCTCTCCACGAAGCTGCTGCTGCCGACGCTCACCGCCCATGGGCGCACCGAGCTGGCGTACGCACTGCTCCTCCAGGAGACCGCGCCCTCGTGGCTGTCCCCTATCGCTCAGGGCGCCACCACGATCTGGGAGCGATGGGACGGATACCACCCCGACGGCAGACCCAAGGAATCCCACAACCACTACGCCTTCGGAGCCGTCGCGAGCTGGCTGTACCACGGTGTCGCAGGGCTCTCAGCGACCGCTCCCGGCTGGGCGGAGATCCGCATCGATCCGCAGATCGGCGGCGGCCTGACCTGGGCATCCGCCCGCGTCACGACCCCCTACGGTCCTGCGGCGAGCGCATGGTCGCTCGCCGACGGCGTGGTGACTGTGGACGTCGACATTCCGTTCTCCGTCAGGGCGACCGTCGTCCTCCCCGACCGCGAGATCCGCATCGGATCGGGCAGCCACCGGTTCGCCTATAGGTTGGGCTGACGGCGCCGACTCCGCCATCTCCCGAGAGCTCGAGCTCATCGCCCTGCAAGAGTACGGAGCCCGCGCCTAGCCGACGAGGCCGAGCGCGTTCGAGCCGTGACCCGGCGAAGCCAGGCCACGGCTCGCGCTCGGCGCTACGAGGTGTACGCCACGGACGGAGCCCAGCTCACGGTGCCGGCGCCGGCCGGGACGACGAACCGAAGCACGTCGCCCGCGGCGACCGTGATCCCGTCAGCCGCCGTCGCGACGCCCGTGGTGTTGGCCGCGACCGACGTGACCGTGACGCCGTTGCGCGTGACCGTCACCGTCGGCGCACCGGCATTCGCGACGACGTACCCTCGGACGCTCACCGTCCCTGCGACTGGCGCCGTCCATGTCAGCGCCGCCGCGCTCGTCGACGACGGCGTCAGCGTGAAGCGGCCGATGGCGACGCCCGACCCCGTGTACGTCGCGGTCGACGAGGCGTACGTGAGCGCGGTCCACGTCGATCCGGACCCCCGCTGGTAGCCCCAGGGCGACGATCCGAACTGAGCTGCGGACTGCGATGCCTTCGACCCCGTCGTCACGACGACGTTGTCGGCCGCGACGGTGAAGCCGGCGGTCGTGCCCCCGGCGCTCGCCGTGATCGTTCCGGCGGGCTGGTACGCCACGTTCTTGGTCACGCTCACCTGCACGGGGCTGTCGCCGCCCAGCTGTGCGATCGCGCCGTGCCCATTGGCGCCGTTCCCGTAGAAGGCGTTCGAAGACACGACGTGGTTCGTCGAGAAGTCCGCGCTGCCGTGGATGGCGAGGAACTCGATGGCGGCGCCGTAGTTGTCGCCGAAGTAGTTGCCGGCGATCGTCACGTCGTTCGTCATCGCCTCAAGGTCGATGCCGCACATGTCGGGGCTCCCGGTGTTGGGCGTGTTCACCACCATGCTGTTGACGAGGCGCACATGATTCACCCGGCCCAGGAACACCGCGGTCGTGCCGACTGCCGTGTAGCACGAGCCCTCGGTGTCGAACATCGAATCGCGCACGACGACGCTGCTGGCGTACTGCAGGGTGAGCCCGGCGCACGGCACTCCGTTACCGGGGTTGCCGACGGGCACGTTCGCATCGTCGTGCGTCTGGGTGACAGCATCCACCAAGACGTTCGTGAAGGTCTTGGACCCTTCTGAGCCGGCCGTAGGCGTCGCGGGCATATCGGTGAAGGCGCCCTGACTGACGGTGGCGATGCCCTGCGCGTTGTGCGTGGTGGCGACCCGGGCGAATGTGAGTCCGTCCAACGCGGTCTGGGTGATCGACTGGGTCGCCGTCGAGCGCACGAGGATGCCGATCTGGACGCTGTCGTGCACTGACAGGTCCGAGAACGTCAGCGAGTGGTGATTCAGCGAGGTGTAGGTCGCCATGATGCCGTAAGAGAGGGCGCCGAGCCCCGCCGACGTCCTCGCCCCGATGTCGAGGTTCGAGATCACGGCGTAGTCGGGGTTGGTGAGCGAAAGTCCTGTGCCGGTCGAGGTCGCCAGGATGCGCGGCAGCGCTCCGGAGCCGTAGGCGCTGATGGTCGCGACGGCACCCGAGGTGCCCGCGAGCGTGGGATTCAACTGCTGCGACCACGACGCCCCTCGGGCGAGCAGCAGGCTGTCACCGGCGCCGAGGGTGAGCGCGTTCGCCGGAGTGAAGGTGCACCACGGCGTCGTGGTGCTGGTGCCCGATCCGGAGTCCGAGCAGTTCGAACCGGTCGAGTTGTTGACGTAGTAGGTCGTGCCGGCTGCGAATGCGGGCGCCGGGGCACCCGCCATCCCCAACACGATGATGCTCGCAGCCGCGGCCAGCGCGAGCGTGCGAAGGGTCGGACGGGACAGTTTCATGTCGTGCTCCCTCATTGGAACGGACTTCATGGATGCTGTGCGTGCGGCTGGTGCGGGACCCCGGGGTGCCCGCGCAGAGGGTCGCTCTGCGCGGGCACCGCGGATGATCGGTGTCGGCGGGCTAGCGCCGGGAAGCGTCGACGGCGCCGCTGTCGAGGCGGACGTAGTCGATCTTCCCGTTCCAGGTGGCGCTCAGGTCGCCGTTGGTGCGGTAGCTCCACCGGAACCCGGGCTCGATCATCAGCTGCTGGATCGTGCCCTTCCACCCGGCCACCTTCGACATGTCGAGGGTGTAGTCGTGGTACTCGGCGCCGGGCTCGAGGGCGAAGACGACTCCCTTGCTGCCCTTCTCCTCCGGCACCGGCCATCCGTCGCCGGGACGGTCGTACTCCGGGTCAGCCGCGGTCGTGAACAGCAGGTAGGCGACCTGGCGGTTGTCGGGGTTGTTCATCCGGATGTGGATGTAACGCGTCGACTCCGCGGGGATCTCCAGCTTCGGGGAGCGCAGTGCCGGCTCCCATCCGCCCACGCTCCCCGCGAGCCCGTTCGCCACGGCGACCGGCGTGAAGCCCGCAGCCGTGTCCTGCGCCGCGATGACCGGAGCGCTGTACGTCGTGAACTTCAGGCTGCGCGGGGTCTCGGGCCCGTGCCAGACGCCGCCGTTGTCGACCGAGTAGTACTCGCCGAATCCGGCTGCCGGCTTCGCCGGGTCGTCGCTGTAGCCGACGCCGTAGGTGCCGCCGCCCGGAATCACGTAGGGGTTGAGGATCTGCAGCCCGTACGTCGCCGAGGTATCAAGGCCCGTCAGTCCGGGGTAGACGCTGACGAAGCCACCGGTCGTGGTGACCTGCGTCGGCGAGACCGATCCGGTGAAGAGCGTCTTGCCCTTGTGGGTCGACTCATCGGTGATCTTCACGACCCTGAAGTAGAGGCATCCCTGCGGGTCGCCCTCCTTGAAGGCCCAGACGTCGATCTGCGCCAGCTTCGAGGAGCTCACCTTGAACGTCTGCAGACGGGTGTTCAGCCAGTTGATGTCGGCGTACTGGTTGAACGTGCCGGCACTGTTGTCGAGGTCGACGACGGGGTCGGCCGATGGAGTGCCGGCCGAGGCGCATGCCGCGATCGGGTTCTCGGTCCAGCCGGCGGCCGAGTCGAACTCCCACCCCTGCTGGACCGGCTTCGCGAGCTCGATGCTGTCGATCAGGATCGGGCCGGTCGCATCGGTGAGGACGATGCGCAGCTGCTGGATCTTGTTCTTCCAGCCCTTGTTGCCCGACAGCGGGATGAGGACGCTCTGGTAGCCCTCGGCCTTGCCGGTGTCGCTCTTCGGGTTGATCGAGAACGCGACGGAGTCCTTCTCGCTGAAAGCACCGCCGTTGTTCGTGGCGAAGTACACGCGCCCCTCGGTCGCGCTCGTGCCGTTGTGGTAGGTCAGGCGCAGGCTGGTGCTGGCCGCCGCGGAGAGGCTGAGCTTCGAGGCCGATTCGATCGTCGTCGTGCCGCCGTTCGCCGTCAGCTCGAGAACGCCGCGCCGTGAACTGGCGGGCACGTTGCTCTTCCAGCCGGCGGTGTCACCGGCGACCGAGAACGTCCACTGCCCATCGACGTCGGTGGAAGCCGATTGCGACGTGTACGCGATGGCGGGTGCGAGGCTGACCTTGCCGCCGCCGGCGGAGACCACGAAGCGCACCACGTCGCCGTCGCGCACGCTGACGTCGTCGGCCTTCAGGTTCGCGCCGGAGGTGCCGGCCTGACCTTCGGCGACGACCTTGCCGTTCACCGTGACGGCGACCGTCGCGTCGGCGGCGTGGGCGACCGGGAAGGCCCGAAGGCTGATCACGCCCGAGCTCGGCGCGGTCCACGAGATGCCCGCGGCGCTGGTCGTCGACGGCGTCACGGTGAAGCGGTCGATCGACACCCCGTCTGCGCCGTACGACGACGTCGACGAGTCGTAGGGCAGCGACGACCAGGAGGTTCCGGCAGCACGCTCGTAGCCCCATCGGGAGTCGTCGTCCTCGTACTGCGCCGCGGCCTGGAAGATGTCGTCGGCGGCCGAGGTCAGCACGTTGTTGGAGGTCGTGAAGCCCGCGGTGCTCCCGCCCAGGTGGGCGTTGAGCAGTCCGTTCGGCTCGTACGCGAGGTTGTCGTTCACCGCACCCCGGACGATGTGCCCGCCGCCGATCTGGGCGATCCCACCGTCACCGGGATACGGGATGTTGTTCGACATGCCGTTGCGCACGAAGACGTTCGAGGTGAGGAGGTTGTCCACCGAGAAGTCCTCGGCGCCGTGGATCGCGAGGTACTCGACCGCCCCGCCGTAGTTGTCGCCGAAGTAGTTCCCGGCGATGGTGACGTCGCTCGTGAAGGCCTCGTGGTCGATCGCGACCATGTCGGCGTTCTGGGTGTTGGGGGTGTTCACGATCATGTTGTTCGCGACGAGCACGTTCTGCAGACGCCCCAGGAAGATCGCCGCGGTGCCGTACGTCGTGCGGCATCCTGCCGATCCATCGAGGATGGAGTCGCGCACCACGACGTTGGTCGAGTTGACCAGGGCGAGGCTGTCGGGGCATCCCACGCCGATCTGCACCGGAACCGCGGCGGGATCCGGCTGGTTGCCGTCGTCGTCGACCTGATGGATGCCGTCGACCAGCACGTTGCGGAACACCTTCTCGCCGGCCTGGCCGGGTGTCGCGGTCATGCCGATGACGTCGGCGTCCTGCACGACCGTGATGCCGTGCGCGTTGTGGGTGGTGTGGATCCCCGAGAACGTCAGTCCGTCGAGCACCGTCTGATCGACCGTCACCGCAAGGATCGAATGCACGTGGATGCCCGAGACGCGGCTGTCGTGCACCGACAGGTCGTGGAGCGTGAAGTCTTCATGGCCGAGCGAGGAGTACTCCACGAGCATGCCGTAGTCCAGCACGCCGGTGCCCGCGTCGTTCTTCGCCCCGATGTCGAGGCCGGTGACCACGGCATGGTCGGGGTTGGTCAGCCAGACGCCGCGGCCCGTGTCGCTGCCGAGGATGCGGGGCGCAGCACCGGACCCGTACGCGCCGATCGTGGCCGGCTGCTCGGCGCTTCCCTGCAGCCCGACCGTGAGCTGCTGCGTCCAGGACGCACCTCGCGCGAGGAGCAGGCTGTCGCCGGGCCCGAGCGTCAGCGAGGCCGCCGGCGTGAACGTGCACCACGGCGCGCCCGGGTCGGTTCCCGCGCTGTCGTCGGAACAGTTCGCCCCCTTCGCGTTGTCCACGTAGTAGGCGGTCCCGGTCGAAGCTGTGACCGGCGTGAGCGCGACCGGAGCCGCCACGGCGGATTCGGCAGCCACCGACGGCGGAGCGCCGAGCAGTCCGATGGCAAGAGCGCCGGTGAGCGCTGTGGTGAGAAGGGATCTGGATGTCAAGCGCATTCGAAGTGCTACCTCACTGGAGCAGACGATCATGTGGACAATGGCGTGCCGTCTGAGACGATCACGTCGGTAAAACGATTCATTCCTATGGGTAAACTCACCGTCATGTCAACAACAGAGTTTGCGGGGCTCGTTGCCGACAAGGCGCACGCCCACTGTTCTGTCGCGGCAATCTGCGAAAGAGCGCGATCCACCATGAAGTCTGGAGGTCGGTAAATCCATTCATCATCACCGATGCACTCGCCGACGCACCCGCGGAATCCGGGGCGAGCTTGGATCCCGGGGCCGCCGTACGCATCGACCCCAAGGGGCAGCCAGTCCAAACCCCCTGCGGATCACCGAGCGACCGGAGCACGCGCTCGGACACCCGCCGATCGGCGCCGAGACCGAGGGATTCGCGCCCTCGGTCTCTCTCCGGGGCGTGTCGATCGAGACGTCATCCTGTGCACGCCTGAACAAGATGCGTCGCTCAGTCCAGTGAGGATGCACGAAGCGCCCAACCCGAACAGGCGCCGGTTCGTGGCAGATATGGTCGATCTCGTGGCGCCAACGAGAAAACCCCCGGATAACCGGGGGTTCTTCTGCGGAGACGGAGGGATTTGAACCCGGTCGAGCTGCGGGCGCTGATAGACGTTCAGGGGTGGTTGCGTTGATCTGACGGTGCTCGCGGCGATATTCGGGGAGGTTCGCGGACGCTCGCAGATGCTCGCGTTTACGCGATTCTTACGCACCATAATCGCCGTTGCACCGGGCTTGATGCCCCGATTCGTGTGGGTCAGGTCACTTCCACCATGGGCACGAAGGAGGCGAGTCGGGAGGGGTCGCAGTTGGATCCCACAGTGATCTCGCGTCCTCGGTCATGGGGTCCATGCTCTCACCGGGCATCGACCCGGCTACCCGCTCGCTGCGCCACCCGAGTCGACGCGCGAGCGCGCCCACGATTGCCACCTGCCTTCGCCCGCCACCGGTCGGCCTACGTGCCGTGGGAGTCCTCTAACCATTGGTCGATATCCGCGAGCTCGCTTCGGATCTTGCGTCGCTCCTCCGGGGTGAAGCGTCTGACTTGCAGGGCAAGGACCGCGTCTGCCGCGGTCGGGCTGATCCCGAATGCTTCCTGCAGGGCAATCCGTAGCTCGTCGGTGTCGCCCTCGACGGACGCGCAGATCTCGACGAGTTCTTCGAGTCGGTCCAGTACCTCGAGGTAGGCCGCGATGATCTCGCGGCGCCCGAGCGCATTTCGTCGGTCGTCATCCACGCCGCCACCATACCGACGCGTCGCGCGTTCCCCACCGCTTTAACTCGTGGGATGGGGAGCGCTCGCGCGACGGTCCTGCACCGTGCGAAGGTCCGTTCATCGGCAGACAACGCGCGGCCCGTGTAGCCACGATGTCTCTCTGCGTCAGACGGTCCAGCGATCGATGTGGGGTGTGGCCGACCTGTCGTCCTCGAACGCGTACTCGAGCTCAATCTCGATCTTCGGCATGCTTAGTCGACGGTCGACCGTGTACTCGAGTTGCTGGCCATAGCGGACGAAGTTCGAACTCCTGAGGTCGACATGTTTCTCCCACCCGGGAGTAACGACCCGCAGTCCTAAGACAGCAATGTCTCGCCCTGACGTGTTCGTAAGGCGACCGAGGTACTCCTTTGGACCGGGGGTGAGATTCACCTCCCATGGCGCAGGAGCGTAGCGCTTTGCGAGATCGAGAGACTCCTGGGCGATTCGGTTGGCTTCACGTGCGCGGCCGTTCGCGAGATGGGCGACGACCACCGCCCAAATCGCAATCCCAGCAGAAGCAACTAATCCCACGAGCGCAATCAGGTCTGAGAGTTCCACGACGCCGACTGTAGCGATCTACCCAGGTCCTGCCGGGGAGCACTGGCGTAGGCATGCCCGCCGACGGTCCGTAAACGGGCACCGCCCGCTGAGGGGCCTCATCGTGTGGTCAATCCGGCGTACCCGCTAGATTCACGAGCATGAACCGAGCAGCCAAGGTCACCACGGCCGTCGTCGCCAGCGCAGTCGTCGTGGGGATCGGTTTCGCCGCAGCAGCCATCACGCCGGGCATCGGCTTCGCACCGGACGCAACCGCGGCTGGTGACTCGATCGACGCCAAGAGCACGAAGAACAAGACGAGCGTCGTGGCCGCCGAGCCGGAGTCCGCGGCCGTCGCTGACGGAGCACTGTGCGCCTCCCGCGCCCACATTCCTTGGGTGCAGCGCGAGTTCCCAGCGCTAGTCGGCACGCTGGTCGACAACGGCCCGACGGAACTCGCCGACGGGCAGGTCGGCTACGACGCCGAAGGACAGATCGCAACCTACACTGTGCAGCCCGGCGAGGCCGGCGAGTCGATCGGTAACCGCTTCTGCATCGACTTCCTCTCCCTGGCGAGCTACAACGGCCGCAACGGCCCGAAGGTGATCCAGCCTGGCGATGTCCTCGTGCTGCGCCCGACCAAGGAAGACTGGGCTGAGCGCTCCGCCGCACTCGTCGCCGCCTACGATGCCGCCGTCGCCGCGTGGGGACGTCCATTGCCGACTGGCTACACGTGGCCCACTCCTACGGACCGGATCGCCAGCGTGGAGAGCGCGCCGCGGACGGTCGTGTACGACTGGCTCTGTGCGACCGCTGACGCCGCCGCACGCGGCGACGCTGCGGCTGCCGCTGCGCTCGTTGAGCACCGCGATGCCCTCGTAGTTGAGTTCGCCGACGTCGGCGCGGACATCGACGAGGGCGACTTCCGCACACTCCAGCAGCAATTCGCAATACCTGTCGAGATGCGCCCCTAGCTGCCCTCATTCAACGGTCGCGACTTTCAGCCTGGGGACTCGCCCGCCGGAGCTGTACGCGCCGCCTGACTCTCAACCACAGGAAACTGGTTAGCAACAACAGCACACCACGGGAGTTGATTGGCGCCGTGCGGAGATCATCCCTTTGCGGGCAGTGCGCGGTGAGGTCCCTGCTCGGGCTGTGGTCTGTAGCGAGCGTGGCAGCGGCGCGGCGAGATTCTGGGCGGGTGGTCTCGTCAGTTCCAGGGACGATTCCAAGCTCGCGTGAGTGCATCGTGGAGCATGAACTCGTAGCGAGTAGTGAAGCCGGCACCGGCCGTGCGCCGAAAGACAAAGTCGGTGTGCTGTCCGTTCTTGATGCCGATTCCGCCGGTCTCGAACATTTGCTTCAAGAGGCTCTTGATCTCAGTTGGATCGAGCTCACCCTTGAGTTCCTCGGTCATGTACTGGAAGTTGAAGAGTCGGGTAGGGGCGGTGCGCAGGGCGTCCTTAAAGCTAGCCACCTGTCGCGCGTTGCCGGCGGGGAGCACGCCAGCAAGGTTGTCGAAGATCTCTCCCACGAAGTACTGCTCGCAATAGTTACGGACGGCTCGCTTCGCGTTTTCCTCAGGGACTCGTCCGTTGCCGCCGTACTCGAGCTGCAGGTGCCCGAGCAGAGCAACAAGGTCGCGCGGTAGCAATCGGGTGTGGTCCAGCAAGAACTCAGCGAGGTTGCGGTGTGGCCCAATGACGACCGGTCTGCTCAGATACTGACCGATGACGCTTGTGACTTCAGGCTTAGCAACGGCAGCTTTCCGAGTCACAAGTTTCCACAAGTGGTTGTCTGCACCGATTCCGTGAGCGTGCCAATCGAGGTGGACAGCGTGGGGCTTCAGCTTATTGATCTCAGGGCCTGGCAGGAGATCCACAATGTCTGAGCGCGCGGCCACGACAATCGAAACAGGGAGTCCAGACTCCTTGAGTTCTCGGTTGATTGTCCACACCGCTTGCATCAGCCCTGCAAGCGAGGCCCACTCGTCTTCTAGTTCGAAGAAGAACGAGTCGAGTCCGTCGATTGCGATGATGTGTCTACTGTCGGTGCCCGTCGTCGCGATCTGCTCCCGGATGTAGTGGCTGACGTCGAGCGGCGTGATCGACGCTGCATCAAACTGCGTCTCAGCGCCGATCACTTTCGCGTCGAACTTCAACCTGGTGCTCGACCAGCGCGCAACATTCGCCGTCCAGTTGGTGTTGAGGTATCCGCTCGCACGCAGCGCCTTCACCATCGCTCCGAATGTCCCGGGTGCGAGAAGGCCTTCGTCGGCGTCGAGCGTCTCGAGAACTCGGAGAAGTAGCACGAACTCCCACGCGGCCTGAGCGCGTGCGCCACCGGGGGTTTGCCCCGTTGCGATCCGGGTCACGTCGTTAACGGGGAATCCGGCCAGATTCCAGTAGGTGAAGAACCTGTTCCAGCGGGGTTCCCAATTGAGTCGTATGTTCTCCAAGACGGCCGACTTTCCCGAGCCCTTCGGGCCAAGAACTAGCCATGCCGTGCCCTCGAGTATCCCCTGCACTGCCTGTCGGTAGTCGTAATAGCCATCCCGCAGCAGCTCCGGGGAGTCTGCAGCCTCTTGTGTGGCGTCGAGATGACCAAAGTGAAGCGTCGAGAACTTCGGCAATGCAGCTTCGGGCATGCGCCGATACTAGCGATCGCCAGATCGGTCACCGGTGCGCCACTCGACGGGCTCAATCCTTCTCGCCGCTGCGGCTCTCAGCGAGCCGTCGTGCGACTGGGACGGCGAGGGGTGACCGCTCCCACACGGACTCGAGGATCGGATTCCGTGCCTCCCGGTTGGGCGGCACGTCGAGCGAATTCCCCAGGGGCCAGGTGCGCTTCGCCGGGTCTTCGACAATCTCCTGTAGTTGCTGTCCTGCTTCGGGGCCAGTGAGCGTTGCTAGATGTTCGATATCGCGGAGTGAGCCAAGCAACGTCGGGGTGCCTTCGGCCAACTCGCGAGTGTGGTCGTTTCCGACGATGTAGAAGGGTTCGGCTGTGATGATCAGGCCGATCATCTGGCGGGGGTTGCCGAGCTGGGAGAACTCGGGATGGCGTGCAGCGATCATGGCGGCAGACCTCTCGATCTGCTGCTTCGCCTTACCAATGTCCCTCTTGAACTGGGCGTCGAGCGCTGCGGTGCCAAGTTGTGTGCCCAAGGTTGCACGCGACGCCTTGCATTCGACGATGACGAGCAGGTCGTCGCTTGCGAGGAACCAGTCGGCGCTGAGCTGCCCCTTCTCGTAGGTGACCTCGCCGACAATCGTGAAGTGTGGCGAAAGGAGTTCGATCTGCTTGCCGACGTACTGCTGGACCCGGTTACCGAGATCGCGGGTGAACTCGTCGCCCCACGCGTCCCTCCCGCGGTGGTAAAGAACGCTGGGCGAGACGGCGCCGTAGATCAGGCTCGGCACCGGGGAAAACACTCCGCTGCCAACATCGACAAGAGGTGTGCGAATGAGCGGGTTGTATGAGAAGCGGCGGTGCGCAACTTCACCGGGTGAGACCGAGGTGGCTGCGACTCTCATCTCTTCGAGCGTCCTTGTTAGTCCCGCCACCATGATGGGTAGCGACTGAGAGTATCCAAGTACGTCAACGACCTCCTCGAATTCCGGCCGGAGTTCGAACCGTCCGGAGGATTGCATGACGACGGTGTGGATGATGAACGACATTGTAAGAATGTCAGCCAGCGGAGCCCCAAGGATCTCGTCCCAGGGCCATTCCCGCGATCCGTCGTATGCGTCTTCGAAGAGCGCGATCGATCGCACGATCTCCTCGTACTGAGACTGCTGGTACGGGAACTGCTCGTACAGAATCGGCGTGAGAAGGGATTGGATGTCGTCGCCATGGACGTCGTGGGTCTCGTTGAATAGGTTGAACAGCCGTGCCAGCTTGCGTTCGGAAAGTTGACCGGCACGCCCTTCATGACTTGCGACGATGCAGTCTCGGACCATCGCTGCGGCAATCCAGGGTGGGCGCATTCCTCGCCGAAGCTGTACATCCCAGCCGCCCCGCTTCGCGCAATATCGCGCGAGATACTCTACGAGGTGACTCGGTGCGTACGCCCGCACCGCCTGCACGAAGTCCGAGTACGTCGGAGTCCGTCCCCCGAAAGTCATCACACTCAGAAGGGTATGGGAGAGCGCCGACATGGGCTGGTCCGCCGTGGACTCCGACGGGCCTCATCAGTTGCGTCGTGGAAACGCCTCACCCGATGGCCACGTCGCGCCGACGCCAAAGAACTCGCCGGCCGAGATACTTGGCTCATCGTGCGTGATCGTCCCATCACGGAGTGATGCGCGCCGCCAAATGCGCAATGGATCGATAACGGCTGTGGCATGCGGGTGAAGCCACATCTCGGGGACTTCTGCGGCTACGCGCCACGGAGCCACATTGTGTGCGATAAGCACCCCGCTGACATGCGTGTGCTTCCAGTCATCTGGAGAGCCCCAGTACCCATCGCGTTCACGGATCGAACGGGCGCTCCCGGGCTCGCCAATCGTGTACTGGATCTTCCATGTTCCGAACAACGCGCTGATCGTGTCTTGATCGTCGTGGAACGGGGTGCCGATCATCACCGCGACGGCGAGCGGTGCGTCCAGCGGGCCGTACGCGTTGCCCTTGGCGCGAATGGTTCGACGTAGCTGGGAGGCGTCATCAAGCCACTGCGCTTCGCCGGAACCGAACACCCCCAGCACTCGATGATCGGGAGCGCCGCGAGCCTCGGCTCGAACGGGCAAGGGGCGAAACCAGACGCGCCAGCCGTGCGACTGCCAGAGCAGGTGATCACCGTCCAGCTCACGCCCGAGCCGAATCTCGGTGTTGTCGGGGTCGAGGCCTGCAAGCCATGCCTCGAGATCACGCCTCAATCGTTGCGTCGCTGGCGCAGTAGGCCCGATCTCCTCGACATCAATCGAAAGGAAAAAGTTCGGACAGTGGATACTCTCCACGATGTCGTATAGCGTCTGTCGCCGTGCTGTGGCGCCAGTGTCGGCATCCGAACCAAAGATGCAGGTTGCCTCCACGTAGTATCGCTCGTCGCCGCGAGTCACACGAAAGTCGGGCGGCCGAGGGCCCGCGACCTCTGGATGGATCTCGATGTCGAAGCCAGCCCGGAGAAACGTCTCGTGGAGATATAGCTCCCAGAATGCAGCGGCCGATTGCCGGTCATGAGGGGATCGAAGCCGAGCGACCAGATCGCGTCGAGCGTTGTGCGGGAGTCGAGCTGCCCAGCTCTCCACAAGATCACGAACTTGGTCCCAGTACGCGCCGGCGACTCGGTCGAGGAATCTGGCCGAGCTCTCCGAATGCGCAGCGGGAGCGGGGTCGGTTCGCTCGAATCGTTCGAACACTCCGCCGTCGGTCTTCACCCCTCCAACTTGGCGGGGGCGTATGACACGGCGGTGTTCAAGCGCTCGGTAGCAGGTCCCTCAGCGCACGGGCGGGTTGTTGGGTGCAAGCGTGCCGGCGCCGCTCGATCGTGAGTGAAGCCGAGCATCGAGGCCGGCGAGGACCTCGGCCGGTGTGAAGTCATATCCGGTCGCGCCAAGTCCGGACCAGTTCGCTCCGATCTGAAGACCATCCTGCGAGAGATCCGGGATCCACTTGTCGCGGAACTCGGCGAGTGTCAGGCGTACCGGGATGAAATGTTGGTATGCGGAGACGTTCTCGATGATCTTCCGAGCGCGACTCTCCCTCGACCAGAAGGGCATCGCACGCGCGCCAGACCTGTTCTTCGGTGCGGGAAAACCACCGTCGTCACGGATAGCGAAGACTTCGCCGTGCAGCGGTACCTCCGTGAAGAACGCTGACGATTGGGCCGCGCTTACAGACACACGGTGTCCTCTCGAGGATGTGGATGGCATGCTCAGGGTTGAGCGGGCCATAAGCCCGTACGACGGCCGTCACAGCGTGCGGTCTCTGGGTCGGACTACGCCATTATCACTACCGGCTCGGCGGCAAGCTGCCAGTTGTGGAGAACTACATGCGGATCCGGAGGATGCGCGGGACGGTTACAGCCGCGCCGCCGTGACGTCCCGCGCACGATTTCCGGTCGGGCATCGTGCCGCTGCCGCTATGGTGTCGGTCATGACACGCTCATCGAATGAGCGACGGACGATGTGGTCTGTCGCCTTGATCATTGCCGCAGTAGTCGTGGCGGTTGGGGGTGTCGCCGCGGTGATCGGAAGCTTCCACCTCGCGGTCATCTGCGCAGTGCTGCTGATCCCGGCTCTCGTAGTCACGGGCGTCCTCTGGTTCGTCGCCAGGAACACGACTCGCGCTTGAGGGGCTGCGCGTTTCGCGGTCCCCTTGCGGGCACTGCGGTCATTCACCAGGGCAGAGTCGTGCTTCAGGGTGTCATTCGCTGCGCTCGCAGCTGACTTATCCACACACGCCTTGGTTTGGCTATCCGGGTGAGCCGGATTGCTACTATCCGTCGAGAGTCGCGGAGATTGGTTACCAATCCTCCGGATGCTTCGCCGACGGAGTCACAGCACCTGGAGAACGCGGGGAAGTCGAATGACAAGGAGCAGTGCGTCTTGAGAACTGTGCGGACTCTGATCGGATCTGTCGTGTTGACGGGGGCGCTGACGCTGGCGGGCTGTGCATCATCCGGCAGTGACACAGCGCCGGACGGGGCTGCCAATCCGACCCCGGAGCGAAGTGCGATCCCCGCCGCAGCGCCAACCCCCGGATCCAGTGCTGTGACGGATGCCGAGACATGTTCGGCGATCGGTGACGTCATGTCAATCCGATTCAATGCCGATGTCGCGGTTAGCGAAGGGCGCATGGATACGCAAGAGCAAGGCGGCTGGTACCGGCTCGCGACAATCGTGCTCAGCCGTGTACCCACCCGTGGCGAGGGGCCCGTGAGCGACTCTGTGTCCGCGCTCCAGTCGGCCGTTCCGCCCGTGGCGCTCGCGGCGTATGGCCGCGGCGTGATCGGATCGGACGACTTGGATCAGCAGTGGTCCGCGGTCATGCAGTCCTGCACGGAAGCGGGATCCGAGATCGCGACGGTGGCATTCACGGGCGGCTAAGGCCGGCCAATACCCTATTGGGATCCATCTGCGGGCGCTGCCCGGATGACGGTGGTCACGTGCGGGCCACACGCTCGATACGCGCACGCCGCGGGGTTGCTACTTGATCGACGAAGCCCCCGCTCGACAAGGTCGGGCGAGGGCTCGCTTGGGTATCTCAGCGATCGCGGCTCATAGTCTGTGTCCTTCCCTCGGGATAGCGAATCTAGCCAGCGATGCGTGCTTTGACAACCACTGTCGTCACGTCGCCAAAATGAAGAAGGTTGTCGGGGTGTCGGCGGGAAGGAAAGGCTGACTTCGAGCGCGACAGCGGGGTTCCGACCTCGATCCTGATGCGGGGCAGTGCGCGGGAGGGGTTCGAGGCGTGCTGGTCTCAGCCGCGCGATTGAGATCCCCTTGAGGCGCAGTGCCTGCGAGCGCCCCGAGCTGTTCTAGCCGGCGGGCTCGTCGTCGCCGCGCGCCCAGGCGATGGCGACGAGTCGCCGGAGCACGTCGAGGTCGACATCGTCGAGTTTGCGGACGTAGACGCAGCCAGCACCCTCGGTGTAGCGGCCGAGCTCGGGCAGCAGTGCGGCCCCCTCGGGGAGATCCTTGAGCCCGTACAGGGAGAGGGCGGACTTTCGCGGCGCGAACCCGGTCTTGGGCCAGTCGCCCCGGGTTCTGGGATCTGCCCGTGAAACGTATCGGTAACTGCCGTACCCGACGATCGACGGCCCCCACATCACGGGGTCGGTGCCGGTCACCTCGCGAAACAGGTCCGCGAGCGCAAGCCCGTCGTCGCGCCTACGTGCTGGCGTCGCCGCGGCGAGGAAAGCCTGGACGTCGGCATCCGTCGGCTGCGTCTTGTTCTCGGCCATTGTCCCGATTGTCCCTCAGCTTTGCGCGTGCTTGAGGGCGCGCTCGGTGAAGTAGCTCACCGCACCGTTGGTGTCCTCGATTCCGAACACCCACTTTCCCGCGGGGGTTGCGCGGACGTCGATGACCGTACCGCGCGCAAGGGGTGTGAAGACGTCGTCGCCCGGCTTGAATCCTGCGCTGCTCATGATCAGAGAGTACGTCGAGGCAGGGTGAGTGCGCTCTGCTTGCAACCTGGCGACAGACACCTCGGAATGGATCGAGTTGTGAGTAGCACTCATTACCTGCGGGTGGGTTGGACATCTGGCGATCCTGACGAGCCGGTCCTGCTGTGGTCCCACGTGGTCGATGGATGGGAGGTGCGGAAGGTCGACGAGTACGCCGACGGGCGACTGGCTTGGGCGGACGCCGACCATGCGACGGGCAGCACCATGCTCGGCCAGGCACCTATGCCCTCTCCTGAGGAGATCGCGGTGGACCCGCAGTTCGCCGTTGAAGTCGTCAACGAGGCCACCTTCGAGCTCGTGTGGGCGCAAGCTCGCGCTCATCTGTGACCCGCAGCGGCCCTCGGTCGAGGCGAGTTCCGCGTACGCAGGCCGGTCGATGACCGAGCGGGAGGTTGACTACCTGGACTCGTCAGGTGGCGCGATGATCGCCTCCGGTGTGATCGAACGCGTCCTGCGTATCCGGCCGACAGCCAAGGCAGCCACGACAAGCGAGGCGATCCCCAAAGCGACAGCGAGCAGAAGTGCTGGCCCCGTTCTTCCGTTGGCGAGCGCCGCTACACCGAGCCAGATCGCAGCGAGGAACCCCGCTGAAGCGAGACCAAGGACGATCGCCGGGGCTGAATATCGCACGGCTGACACTCTGCTCGGCCACGTGGAACTCCGCAACGGGGCGCGCGCATGCCGGTCCGTCTACGGGCTCGCCTCAGGGCTCCCGCAGAACGCCGGCGCCGCGAGCAATCGCGGAGACAATCCTGTCGCGCTGCGCGATCGAACGAACCTACAAGTGACAACCCCGACAGCTCCGGAAGGACCGTTGACCCGGTCGAGTTCGAAGCCATCGGGAACACACCAGCTGGTCTGGCTGCGTGACTATGAACTGTCACCTAGCCGCGCAGCAGTCCCGGGCTTGCCGCGGTCAACCCAGCGCGTGTGAGCCTTCAACGCGTGCAGGACTGCCAGCCGCACGGCGATGTATACCCCCAGCACCCCTAGTACCACGACCGCAATCGACGGGAGCCACAGCAGAAAGTAGGTTCCTGGAACGTCCATTGGCATCACGCCAGCCTTTCGACAGTAAGAGCACATGCATAACGAGTTTGAAAGCGTCAGCCGCCACGCTACTTACGCGTCCGGATGACGTGCGCGACATTACCTGCGGTCACCAAGCATGCGAGGCTCGTGGTCATCAGATACGCGGCCGACGCACTCAGGAGCAGTGATGTCAGTCCGGCCGACGCGGAGACATTCTGGTAGGACAAAGGAATCTGAGTCCGCAGAACGCCCTGAATCAGCAGCGACAGTGCCAGCCCGGCAGTTACGATCAACGCGCCTTCGAGCGCAGCAACGAGCCAAACCCACCGACGAGAGATTCCCACAAGGCGGTAGAGCGCGTACTCGGGGCGTCGCGTGACCAGGAGACTGCCAATGGCGATACACGCAACAAACGCAGCACCGATCCAACCGAACCTAGTTGGTCGCGTCGCCCAGGATTCGGTGACGGTGTCGCTTGCTTCGGCGGCCCCGAGTGTCTCCATCCGCAACCTCTCCGCGCCCGAGAACGCCGCAGGCAGGGCCTGCTTGACCACGTCTGACATCCCTCGCTCGACCTCGATCCAGCATTCGCCCACCGAAGAGGGGGCCACGTCGATATACGTGATCCACCGGCTTCGGTCGCTCGCTCGTTCGTTCTGCGGAAGCACGTCTACCGTCCAAGTCCCGCCGTCACCGATCTCAAGCTGAGAGCCATCGAGCACGCCCAACTCTTCGCGGAGTGACGGCCCCGCGACAGCCTGAGCTTGCGAATCGGGGCCGGGTTGATAGCCAAGAATGTGGAGGTAGCCGGTCGTGCCCGAGACCGTCCGCACGGACACTGCTGCGAGTTCGAGAGTGTCCACCACGGGCACCGAGACCCCTCCAGCCGAACGCACGCCTGCCAAGGATCCGAGCGATTCGCACTGCCGTCCGTCCAGAGGCCCGGCCTCATCGCGAATCACGAATACGTTGGATCCCTTTGCCTCGTCGGCGGCAAGAGCGCTCATCGCCGATGCCGCTGTCGCCGCTTCGATCGCGGCGACCGACCCCATCGCCCCCGCGGTGAGACACATTCCAAGGAGGAGTCGCCACGGGTGTGCAACTGTCGTGCGCCACGCCTCGCGCCATGCAATGGAACTTCGCGTCACGGCGCGACACCTCGCAGCGAGATTGTTGAATCGCACGCCTCTGCGACCTCGGGGTCGTGCGTTGCGACCACTACAACCTTCCCGGCCCGGGCAGCAGCGCGGAGGCTGCGCGTCACCAACGTGGTGTTGTCCGCGTCGAGGTTGCCGGAGGGTTCATCGGCGAGGATCACGCTGCTCGCCGAGATCAGACAGCGAGCGATGGTGACTCGCTGCCTCTCCCCTCCAGACAGGTTGTTGACAATCTCCCCGCATCGGTCACCAAGACCGAGTTCCTCAAGAGCCTCGCGTGCAGCTGCGGTCGCCTCTGTGTCAGAAGAGCCCGTGGCCAGGGCCCCAAGGGCGGTGTTATCCAGCACGGTACGCCCCGAGAGCAACACGTTGCTCTGGAGTACCCAGGCGCACACTTGACTGTGATTTCGCCACGCGCCCTTTTCGTTGGCAAGCGCTACCGACCCTGTGCTTGGCCGGCGGACTCCACCGATGATGTCGAGTAACGTCGACTTCCCGGTCCCTGACGGACCGGTGATTGCGGTCATTGTCGAGCCTTCGAAGGTTGCCGATAGCGGGCGGAACAGGTACGGCGCGGCGGCCTCGTAACGATAGGTGACATCGCGGAGAATCAGCTGCATTGCAGGGCCGTCCCGACAGATGCCGGATTGACGAGGACATCGTCGGTGGCGCTGAGCTGCCCGTCGACGCGCGCTGTCCCCACGCTCCCGCTGAGCACCTCGACGCGGACGACGTCTGGTTCGGTTCCGTTCGAACGTCTGGCGAGACAGGTGTTGCCATCGGCGTCCACAACAACGGCAGACGTAGGGACTTGCCAGCCGACGACGGCTTCCTTTCGCTCGACGCGTGCCTCAACCTCTTCTACGCCGGTAGCACCGAGCGCTCCCTCGAACGACGCAAGGGTGTCGACCGCGTCGATCCGCGCGCCGTCGAACGGGACGGCCAGTCCCTTGAGGCTCAGGATCCATCCCTCGTGGTCTTCGGGCAAGCCCTCAGGTGCAGATGTCGCGACCTCGACGAGTGACAGCCGCGGAGGTGTTGACAGCACGGGTTGGCCCGCCGCTGGGGCAATGGAGCCAGGTGACACGAGCGGAGCCGCGACTGTGACGCTGTCGGCCGGGATCCAAATCACCCATGAGGGATCAAACGCACCAATCTGGCTTGCCCCCGCCACACCGAGGTCCACAGCGAGCTGCCTTACCCCTTTCAGGCTCGCCGAGTTCCAGCCGCCTTGCGAGTAGGAGTAGCCGAGCGATGCAAGCAGTCCATTCACCGCGGCGACGTCCCCGGGGGCGGAGTCCTTCGACACGGGACCAAAGAACGGCCAGTCTGTGTGCGCGGCGATTCGCCACACCCCATCGACACGCAGGACCCTTGAACCGGTCGATACCGCTTGCCCTGGCCCGACCGCGACCTCGGTTACGGTCCCCGACCATGCCGGCGCGAGCAAATCTGTGCCGTCCACCCAATGCAATTGCAGGTTCACGGGTCGCGAGTCCAGGAAGTCCGCCTTATGGATCCTCATGTACGAGGGTTTCTCAGCCGGCATGACGAGTTCATCAGTGCGCGGAACGAACAGGGCCGCCGCGACCATCGCGGATATCGGGACTACGAACACGAGCGCGATTAGGAACGTCGCGAGGTGGTCCGACCCCGAGTGTGCCCGCCGCTTCTTCTTGCTCATTCGACGTGATCTTGAGTAAACCGGTCATTCGTCCACGTCGCGAAGAACCCAGGGTGCTCGTCCAGGCACTGCTGCTCCGCATCGGACACCGTGTCGTCGCCGATGATCGCTTCCACCATGTCGGCAGCAGTCGCATCCTCGGACAGGTCCGCGTGCCCGGCGCCATCCATGCAGGCAAGCACGGTGGGCTGTTCCTTGTCCCGTTCAGCGGGGGTGAGCAACTGCTGATACGCCCATACGGCACCGACTTCGCGGAAGTACTCGCCGATACAGGCGTCGGCCAAGACTTGGGTGTTCTGCTTGTCCTCATCGGACGAGTACGAGTATTCGTAGTCGAAGGTGAGTTCGTTGTTGCCGATCTCGTAGATCTCGCCGGGCACCGCCCCCGCTGCTTCGACGCAGTCTCGCCTGGCCAGCAGGGCCTTCTCGTACTCAGCGGAGGTTACGACGCCGTCCGCAATCAAGGGTTTCTGATAGTCGCTGGTAGCTGCAAGGACAGCTTCCAGGTCCAGTTCTTGCGGTGCGGGGTCCGGAGCAGTCTCGGCGCATCCCGCCAAGGAGAGGGCCAGTATGGCCGAGAGGGCGGTGATCATTGCTTTCCTGCGCTGTTGCATGGTTTCTCCGAGATTGGTGCTCGCCGCTCGGTGGATATCCGAGCGGCGAGCGGATCATTGCGTGATCAGGTGGGCCCTTACGCAATCACATACGGATAGCCAGGCGCCCAGGCCCCGTCATGGAAGAAGCGGCCGTAGACAGGTGAACCGCCCTGCCAGTAAACGTTGGGGCTGCCGACCACTTCACCCAGCGCCCACCCGCACGCCGCGGAGTAGCCGAACACCTTGCTGTACGTCGTAGACGCGCCGTTCAGAATCCGGTTGCCCCAGACCTCGCCCTGCTTCTCGCAGACCGTCTTGTTCTCCGCGCTGTGCTGAATCTTCACGCTCGAGAGATAGGTCGAGTTGGTTGAGAACGTCGCGAAGATCCACGTGAACTGACCGCTGTGTGATGTGGCTTGGGCACCGAGAGTCGCCGCCGATGCAGGCGCCGCCGTACCCGCAACGACCGCAACGGCGAACAACGCGGCAATGATCGCCCTGGCTACACGACTCTTTCCCCGAGCCATCTCGCTTGCAGTTCCTGCTCTTGTCACTTGAACTCCTTAGTTCTCCGGGTGGCGGTGGCGGTTCCCCGCAACACCGTTGGGTAGACGGAACATAGCACGCGCTATGTTTTGCAAACAACGGTGATCTGACTTATTCACAGCACTCCGAATCGGCGGGCCGATCGCAGTGCGTCCCGCTTACCATGACGGCATAGCAAACGGTCTTTTTCTGGGGAGAGCGACATGAGTCTTACAACGAGCGGGTACACGACGATGGGCCACTGGACTCCAGTGCCCCCCGGTGCAACGCACAAGCTGAACGCGAGGGAGGCCTTGCTCAGGGAGTACCGGTATTCCTTTGGAGGCGCGGACTTCGTCGCCGAAGTCCCAGAGGCCCACGTCGAGTACGACGGGTCCCCACATGGGGGCAGGCTGATTCACGCCGAGCTTCTCCGCCAAGCCACCACCGCTTACGCGCATGTCGCACACCAGGTGCCTCTCGGATGGGCATTCATCATGCGTGGAATGAGCATTGAGCAACGAGACTTGTTCCGCCCCGGCCTCATCGAGGTTGCCGTCACGGCACAGGACGTCCTCGCGCCGCGAGGTGTGCTCCGATCGCTGCGCTCAGAAGTTGCGTTCCGGCAACAGGGCGTCGTCGTCGGTCGCGGCTGGGGAGAGCTGCAGGTGGTCAGCCCCGCGATCTACGAACGAATCAGAGGACATGTCCGGCCGCGAGTCGAAGCCAGCACCCTGGGCGCTTGGCCCGTGAGGATTGAGCCGACCGGCAAGCGAACATGGACGTTGGAATTCAACCCGCAGAATCGCTTCTTCTTCGACCACGAAGTTGACCACGTGCCGGGAATGGTGATGTTCGCCGGCCTCAGCTACGTCATCGACGACATCGCCCACCAGCCAGCCGCAATCAGCTTCCAGGGCCAATTCAGCCGCTATGTCGAACTCGACGAACCCATGTGCATCGAGCTCGTGGACGATGAGGTGACACTCTCCGACGGCCGACGACTTCTCCTCGCCCTGTCCGGGGCGAACCGCGCGATCGTCTGCGAGGCGCAGGTGCTGGTCAGTACACGTGGTCCGGAATGAGCTGGTCGAAGACTGGGTGGGACACGTCGTCGGTGAGAGCCACGAAGAGGACACGCCACATTCGGTTAAGCCGGTCCCGCAACCGGTCTGGCCCCCCGAGGATCGCCGACAGGAATTGGGTTCCACTGAAAGCCCCGATAACCAGCTCTGCGGCGGTGTCCAGGTCAAGCCCTTCTCTCAACTCACCCCGCATACGCGCTCGCTCCAAAAGCACGCGTGCTGCTGCAAGCCAATCGCGGTACGGCAGGACTGCGGCCGCAGACAACTCGTCAGCGTTCTCGGTGCTAAGACGAAGGCCGGCGCGCACCGTGGCATCGTTGACCACCTGCTCCGCGAGCGCGTCGGAGAGCCTGACGATCGAGATCAGTCCCGACTCGTTCGAACTCATGACTGCTTGTGTCGTAGCGATCGAGGTCGCGTGCTGCTGCCGAATAATCTCTTCGGCGACGTCGTTCTTCGAGTCGAAATGGAAGTAGAACGCGCCCTGGGTAACGCTGGCACGGTTCACGATGTCGCGCAGGCCCGTCGCACGATACCCATCACGCGCGAAAAGGTCGGCAGCCGCCTCGATGATGGCTTGACGAGTCTCAGCCGCACGCTGCTGCACGAGCCCCCCTTCCGCTTCTCGAAGCTTACCCACGAACAACATTCCGGGAGTCGCTGGTGACGGAATCGCTTGCCATCACGGGGGCAACGGGCTTCATCGGGAGCGCGGTCGCTCGGGCCGCCTCCAGTGAGCCAGTCAGGCTTCTCGTAAGAGAAGGTCAGTCGAACTTCGATGCGCGACTCATCGTGGGCGACCTGCGAGACAGGATCACGCTGCGCGAACTGGTCGAAGGCGTTCACACTGTCGTCCATTGTGCGAGTTACGTCGGTCATGACCAGGAGCTCGCCAATGAGGTGAACGACGTCGGCACCAGAAGTCTTGTGGCCGCATCGCTTGCTGCAGGCGTTCAACGCATCATCTACGTGAGCACGACCGGCGTGTACGGGACGGGCCCGTTTAGCGATGCCGACGAGACAACGCCTCGCGATCCGGTCTCGGTGACGAGCCGCTCACGGGCTCGTGCCGAGGACCGGATCCTCGACGCGGGCGGCCTGGTCATTCGTCCGCATCTGGTAGTCGGCGTGGGAGATCGTCGCGTTCTGCCGCTCTTGCCAAGCCTGGTCCAGGCAGCGCAAGGTGTACCCGCTCCCGCAGCGCGGGCCTCAGTGATCGATGTCGACGAACTCGCCAGGCAAGTGTGGTCGCTCGCAGCATCGCCGCACACGTCCAGAGCGTTCAACGCTCAACATGGTGCGGCCATTTCGTTGCGCGATCTGTACGACGAAATGGTCCTGCATGGCTTGATTGCCTCCGCTCCTGACATCTCTGCGGACGCAGCACTCACCCGACTGCGAGAAATGGGCATCGGGGAGCATCAAGCTCAGATGCTCAGCAACGACGCAACGTTCACCTCTTCGCTGCCGGCGGCATCGAAGAGCCCTTCAGTTCCACTCAGCGCGGCGAGCTTGGGGTGGTACGAGAGCACTATCCTCACAGAGCGGCGGGTGAAGCTCTGATCTACGGGCTGCCTCTGCACCATGCAATACAGCGCTAGCTCGAGCTGGCATCCACGAGGAGGAGGCACTGCAAGCAGCAGCAGAAGCCCGAGCGAGTGGGCCGGCAGCACAGCGCAACGCGGGTGAGTCGTACCACTGGACCTTGCGCGCGAAGGCCGACGCAATACGCCGAGCCAGACTGAGTGAGGAAGCCGTCGCCGAGGAGGGCGTAGAGGCACACGTACGCCGCCAGACTCGTTCGTAGAGCCGCGCAAAGTTGACCGCTAACAAGCTCGGGGCGGTCCTCCCCGGGTCGATCGCCCGATTAGCCCGAAGGCACAGATGCACGCGGGCGGCCCGGCAAATGCTCCACGGGAGGAGGGAGACTATCCCTCGGTCACTGGCCCAGCACACCCGCGAAAACACACGGCGTACTCGGGACTGAACACTGACTCATCCCGCGCTCTGCGTAAAGAAAAGTACGCAGATCTTACGCAGGACAGGGTTCCGAAGCGATCGAATTGGCTCTGATCAGGGATTTTCTTGGCGGAGACGGAGGGATTTGAACCCTCGGTCCCCTTGCGAGGACTCCACCTTAGCAGGGTGGTGCACTAGGCCTGACTATGCGACGTCTCCAGGCATCCTGTGCT
Source organism: Microbacterium sp. NPDC058389 (assembly GCF_042722305.1). Taxonomy (NCBI): domain Bacteria; kingdom Bacillati; phylum Actinomycetota; class Actinomycetes; order Micrococcales; family Microbacteriaceae; genus Microbacterium; species Microbacterium sp. NPDC058389. The sequence goes on along the minus strand of NZ_JBHXJQ010000015.1, from coordinate 57,492 downwards.
CGTGAGCAACCGGATGCGCCCAGCAATCATAACCGGTCCGCGACGATCCGCCGAACCACGTCACTTCTGCGGCAGCGTGCAGGTCGTGTCGGCGGCGGTCTGGCCGGTGATGTCGGAGGGCAGGGCGACGCGATCCTCGACGGGCGGGGCCACGGGGGTGTCGGTGCCGGCGGCGGGCGTCGCGCCCGTGTCGGTGGCGCCGGGTGCCGGCGTCGCAGACGGGGTGGCCTCACCGGTCACCTCGACCGCGTAGCCGCCGCTCGCGTCGCCGGTGAGCGTCAGCGGCTGGTTGGCCCTGATCGCGTCGAAGAGCGCCTTGGCGTCGTCCTTGAGCGGCTGCACGCGCAGCCCGTCGCTGGAGTACACCGTCGGGTACTGGACGAACACGATGTCCTCGTACGGCACGTTCTTGACGGCCATCGCGATCTGCACCATGAGGGTGGGGTTGGTGAGTCCCGAGCTCAGCACGAGCTGCTTCTGCTGCACCTGGCTGATCGCCGTCGTCGCGAGGTTGAGCAGCGTCGCGGGATTCGCGAGCACCGAGTCGGACTGGAGCTTGCGCACCATCGAACCCATGAACTGCTGCTGGTTGGAGATGCGGCCGAGGTCGGAGCCGTCGCCGATGCCGTGGCGGATGCGCAGGAACTGCAGCGCCTCGACGCCCTTGAGCGTATGCGTGCCGGCGGTCAGGTTGAGGCCCGTGTGCACGTCGCTGATGTCGCCCGCCACGCACACGTCGACACCGCCGATCGCGTCCGACATGTTGATCACACCGGTCCACCGGATCGCAGCTGCGAAGTCGATGTTGAAGTCGTCGCCGATCAGGGCCTCGACCGTGTCGACCGTGCAGCCGAGACCGCCGTACCAGTACGACGCGTTGATCATCTGCGACGACATCGCCGAGATGTTGCCGCTGCCGTCGGACTTCTTGCACGACGGGATCGGCACGAGCATGTCGCGCGGGAACGACACGACGGTCACGCGGCGCGGCTCGTCCGAGATGTGCACGAGCATCGTCACGTCGTTGCGCTCACCGGGCGAGTCGTCGTTCGCGCAGCGCGGGAAGATCGAGACGTCCTGCCCTTCGCACGAGTCCGTCCCGACGAGCAGGAGGTTGACGCCGCCTTCGATCGCCCCGAGCGAGGGCGGCAGCGGCTTCTCGTCGTCGAGGACGACGCTGTTGTCGGCGATCGCCTGCGTCGCATCCCACAGGTTGAAGGCGGTGATGCCGGTGAGGCTCGCGCCCGCGATGCCCAGCACGACCGCGAACATCGCGACGATCGAGACGAGTGGATGCCGCGACGGCAGCGTGCCGTGGCGCGCGATGGTGACCCGACCCTCTGCCGAGGGCCGCTTCGCCGGCGCCATCAGCCGTTGGCCTTCACGTTTCCGGCGGAGCAGGTCTGCTGGGCGGCATCCTGACCCGGGATGTTGTCGGGGAGCGTCACAGGGGTCTCCGTCGGCGCGGTGGCAGGATCCGTGGCCTCGGTCGTGGGGGCCGTCTCGACGGGTGTCGACTCCGTGGGCGTGGGGTCGGCGATGACGCCCTGGGATTGGCGTGTCACCGTGATCTGCTCGTTCGCGGCGAGCGCGGCCCACAGCTGCTCGGCGCTCTCGTAGTCCGGCACGACGCGGTCCGAGTCAGCCGGATCCTCGAGCACGGGGTACTGCACGAAGACGATGTCCTCGAACGGCACGTCCTTGACCGCCATCGCGATCTGCACGAGCGTCATCGGGTTGGTCAGCGACTTGCTCGGGGTGATGTTGTCGACCGCTGTGGTGGCGAGCTTGTACAGCGTCGCCGGGTTCGAGAGCACCTCGTCGCTCACGAGCTTGCGCGCGAGGCTCGACATGTACTGCTGCTGGTTCGAGATGCGCGAGAGATCACTGCCGCCGGTGAGACCGTGGCGCGTGCGCAGGAACTGCAGGGCTTCGACGCCCTGGATGGTGCGCTCACCGGCCGGCCAGTCGATGCCGGTGTAGACGTCCTTGATGCCGCCGTTGCCGATGCACACGTCGACACCGCCGATCGCGTTCGTGATGTTGATGACGTTGCCGAAGCTCACCTTCGCCGCGAACGGGATGTTCTGGCCGCTGAGGTCGCTGATCGTCTTCGCGACGCATGACAGGCCCCCAAAGCCCCACGCCTCGTTGATCTGCGTCTTGCTCGTCGCGGAGGTCGTCGAACCGTCCTCGCGTGTGCAGGACGGGATCGGCACCATGAGGTCACGCGGGAACGAGACGACCGTCACGCGGCGCGGATTGTCGGAGATGTGCACCAGCATGTTGACGTCGTTGAGCTGGCCTTCGGCGTCAGCGCCGGTGCACCGGTCGCCGAAGATGGCGGCGAACTCGGGCTCGCACTCGTCCGTGCCGACCAGCAGGAGGTCGACACCGCCCTCGACGGCTCCGATGTCGGGCGGGACGCTCTCCTGCCCTTCGAGTTCGACGGCGCCTTCGGCGAAACTGGCGACCACGTCGGTCGCGGCATACGCGGCGACACCGGCGCCCGACACGAGGAGCACGGCGGCGACGATTCCGATGACCTTCAGCAGGAAGCCGACAGGACCCGGAGAGCGCAGTTCACCGTGGCGCGCCACCGTGCGGCGGCCACGACGAGCGTGCTTTGTCGCCTGTGTCACTCGGTTCCTCTCGGGGATGCTGCCTCACGGTTCGCCCCCCGGCACCCATATTCGCGGAGGGTGTGGGATTCGAACCCACGGGACATTGCTGCCCACTGGTTTTCAAGACCAGGTCCATCGGCCGCTCGGACAACCCTCCCGACCGATCCCGCCCTCATGAGGCGACATCCGTCGAACAGGGGTCGAGTCTAGCCGACAGCCCCGCCTGTCATTCTTCCAACGCCGGCTGGCAATCCTCTGGAAAGCGCCCGCCGCGACACTCCAGGCAGGTGCTTCGGCAGGCGCGGGGATCGGAGGCTCAGCGACCGAGGCTCACAGCTGGCGCAGCACCGCCGCGACGCCGCCGGCCTGCACCGACGTGGTGGTCTCGCCCGCGGCATCCCGGACCTCCTGAGGGCCCTGCGCCATCGCGACGGCGCGACCGCCGTGGTCGAGCGCCCAGCGGAACATGCCGACGTCGTTACGTCCGTCACCCATCACCAGCACGTGGGCGGGGTCTATGCCGAGCGCGGTACGCACGCGCTCGAGGCCCGTGCTCTTGTCGACCCCGAGCGGAGCGATGTCGAGCCAAGCGGTCCAGCCGACGGCGTACGAGACGTGGTTGAGGCCGATGTGCGACACGAGTTCGACGAAGTCCTGCTCACCCTGATCGGGCGAGACGACCACGACGCGGCAGACCGGCTGCGCGCCGAGCTCCTCGAACGTCACGCGGCGGGCCCGGGTGAGGTTCCAGTCCTCGAGCGGCTCCGTGTACAGGCGCTGCCCGTCGGCGAGCTCGACCATGTAGCGGGCATCGGGCAGGTGGTCGCGCAGCTGATCCAGCACCTCGCGCGGATCGAACGTCTCGACGTGCCACCGCTCGTACAGCAGCTCGTCGCCCTCGAGGCGCTTGAGCACGACGGCGCCGTTCGAGCACACCGCGAACTCCGGGGCGATGCCGAGGACTCGGAGGATGCCGCGGGTGCCCTCCCAGCTGCGACCGGTGGCCACCATCACCTCGTGACCGGCGCGATGCGCGTGCTCGACGGCATCCACGACTCCCGGGCTGAGCGACTCGTCCTCGAGGATGACGGTGCCGTCGATGTCGAGCGCGATGAGCAGTCGCGACGTCTCGACCCGGGGGTCCTCGGTGTCGCGCGCGACCTGCTCGACGAGTTTTGCGGCCTTCTTCGGCCGGACGACCTTGATCGACCCCGTCGCGGGCAGGTGCGCGTCGCTCACGCGATCGGCTCCAGGACCTCGAGACCTCCGAGGAAGGGCCGCAGCACCTCGGGCACCGTGACGGAGCCGTCTTCGCGCTGGTGGGTCTCCAGCAGCGCGACGATCCAGCGGGTCGTCGCCAGGGTGCCGTTGAGGGTCGCGACCGGGTGCGTCCTGCCGGCGTCCTCGGGCCGATACCGGATGTCGAGGCGACGCGCCTGGTACGTGGTGCAGTTGGAGGTCGACGTGAGCTCGCGGTAGGCGCCCTGGGTGGGCACCCACGCCTCGACGTCGTACTTGCGCGCGGCGCTCGAGCCGAGGTCTCCCGCGGCGACGTCGATCACGCGGTACGACAGGCCCAGGTCCTGCAGCATGCCCTCCTGCAGTGCGACCAGGCGCAGGTGCTCGGCTTCGGCGTCCTCGGGAGTCGTGTAGACGAACATCTCCAGCTTGTTGAACTGGTGCACACGGATGATGCCGCGGGTGTCCTTGCCGTACGACCCTGCCTCGCTGCGGTAGCAGGTCGACCAGCCCGCGTAGCGCTTGGCGCCGCGCGACAGGTCGAGGATCTCGCCCATGTGGTAGCCGGCGAGAGGGACCTCGCTCGTGCCGACGAGGTACAGGTCCTGATCCTCGAGGTGGTACACCTCGGCCGAGTGCTTGCCGAGGAAGCCGGTGCCCTGCATGACCTCGGGACGCACGAGCGTGGGCGGGATGATCGGCGTGAAGCCGGCCTGCAGCGCGCGGTCGAGGGCGAGGTTCATGAGCGCGATCTCGAGGCGCGCGCCCACACCGGTGAGGAAGTAGAAGCGGCTGCCCGACACCTTCGTGCCGCGCTCCATGTCGATCGCGCCGAGCTTCTCGCCGAGCTCCAGGTGATCGCGCGGCTCGAAGTCGAACGCGGGGATCTCGCCATGGGTCCGCAGCGTGATGAAGTCGTCCTCGCCGCCCGCGGGTACCCCGTCGACGACGATGTTCTCGATCAGGCCGAACGCATCGGCGGATGCCGCCTCCGCGACACCCACGGCGTGCTGGGCCTGCTTCACCCGCTCGCTGAGCTCCTTGGCCTCGGCGACCAGGGCCGCCTTCTCCTCCTTGGGAGCCTGCGCGACGCGCTTGCCGTGCGCGTTCTGCGCCGCCCGGAGCTCTTCGAACGCCGTGATGGCCGCCCGGCGTTCGCGGTCCGCGGCGAGCGCGGCGTCGACGGTGTCGGGCGATTCGCCCCGCGCCTCCTGCGAGCGCTTGACCAGCTCGGGATTGTCGCGGAGCAGCACGGGATCGATCACCCTGCAAGCTTAGTCACGCGTGAGGATGCGGCATCCTGAACTCGGCTCACGCACCGCCGCACGGCACTAGGGTGAACCCATGACCGAAGCCGCCGCCGCCACGAGGCAGGCCGCGCTCGTCTACAACCCGATCAAGGTCGACGCGCCGGCGCTGCGCGCCACGGTCACGCGGCTGTCGGCCGCGGCCGGCTGGGCGGAGCCCGCGTTCTACGAGACGACGGTCGAGGACCTCGGCGACGGCGTCGCCCGCGAGGCGCTGGCGGCAGGCGCCGCCACGGTGCTCGTGGCGGGCGGCGACGGCACGGTGCGCGCCGTGTCGGAGGCGATGGACGGCAGCGGGGTTCCGCTCGCGATCGTGCCGAGCGGCACCGGCAACCTGCTGGCCCGCAATCTCAAGCTGCCGCTCACCGATCCGGCCGCGATGGTGCAGGCGGTGTTCGACGGCGACACCCTCGCGATGGACGTCGGCTGGTGCCGCATCACCCGCCCCGACGGCGACGCCGCCGAGCACGCGTTCGTCGTGATGGGCGGGATCGGCCTCGACGCGGCGATGATCGCCAACACCCGTCCGCAGCTGAAGAAGACCGTCGGCTGGGTCGCGTACGTCGACGGCGCGGCGCGGGCGCTGCCGGGCGCCAAGCCCTTCCGCGTCATGTATCAGCTCGCCGGGCGCAAGCTGCACTCGACGAAGGTGCAGAGCGTGCTGTTCGCCAACTGCGGCTCGCTCCCCGCGGGCCTGGAGCTCATCCCCGGCGCGTCCGTCGCCGACGGCGACCTCGACGTCGTCATCTTCCAGCCCAAGGGCCTGTTCGGCTGGCTGTTCGTGTGGCGTCGCGTCGCGTGGGACAACAGCGTGCTGCGCCGGTTCCGCGCCGGCCGCCAGGTGCTGTCGCTGCGGACGAAGGACAACTCGGTCGTCTACACGCGTGGTGCGGGCATCGAGCTGGCGGCGCAGGACTCGCACCCGGTGCAGCTCGACGGCGACGAGTTCGGCGTCGCCACCGCCGTCCGCGTGCACGTCTCCCCCGGCGGCCTGCTGGCGGTCGTTCCGCGCGGGCACGACACCACCGGGCTCTGAAGTCGCGCCGGCGGCGAGTGGATGCCGCGGCCTCCGGCTCCGCGAAGGGGCTCCGCTTCGACAGGCTCAGCGACCGAAGGTGCGGGTCACTGAGCCTGCCGAGGTGTCAGCCCTTGACCGCGCCGCCGAGGCCTGCCGACCGCAGGAACACCGACTGGAACAGCAGGAACATCGCGATCGGGATGAGCGTGGCGATCGCCAGCGCGGCGAGGAACACGTCGAGCTCCGTCTGCGACTGGACCGCGGGCAGGCGCACCGACAGCGGCTGGACGACCGGGTTCGGCAGCACCAGCATCGGCCAGAGGTAGTCCTTCCACGCGGCGATGATCGCGAACACCGAGACGACGCCGAGGATCGGCTTCGACATCGGGAGCACCACCGACCAGAACAGCCGGAACGGGCCGGCGCCATCGGTCTTCGCCGCCTCGAACACCTCGCGCGGCAGGTTGTCGAAGAAGCGCTTGACGAGCAGGATGTTGAACGCGTTCGCGCCCATCGGCAGCCACACCGCGAGGTAGTTGTTGAGCAGGTTGGCGCCGTCGGGCAGGAACGGCGGGTTCACGATCGTCAGATACAGCGGCACCAGCAGGACGATCCCGGGGATGAACAGGGTCGCCAGCACGAGAGCGTTCAGGACCGGCGCGTACTTGGGCCGCAGCACCGAGAGCGCGTAGCCCGCCGTCGTCGCGATGAACAGCTGCGTGAACCAGGCTCCGAGCGCGATGACGATGGTGTTGAAGAAGTACTGGTCGATGTGGATGTCGTTCCACGCCGTCGACAGGTTCGCCCAGTCCATGCCGTTCGGCCACAGCGCGAACGGCTGCTGGATGGTGTCCTGCGTCGGGGTGATCGCCGACTTCGCCAGCCACAGGATCGGCCCGAGGCCGGCGATGAGGAGCGTGACGAAGAGGAAGACGTGCGTGACCGACATGCCGATGCGGTTGCCGGTGCGGCGACGCTCGGACGAGGAGATGATCGTGCGCTCGGCCAGATCGTCGATCGAGTTCGCCTTGCGGCGTCCGAAGACGTTGCGGCGCGAGACGAAGCCGCGCATGCCCTCCCGAATGGGCGAGGTCGTCATGGGGGCGCTCATTGGGTGCTCCAGCGGTTGGTCAGCTTGAAGTAGAGCCACGACAGGATGCCGAGCACGATCGCCAGCAGCACCGATACGGCGGTGGCCTCGCCGTAGTCGCCGCCCAGACTGTTGCGGAACGCCTTGTCGTAGATGTACAGCAGGATCGTCTTGGTCGCCCCCGCCGGACCGCCGCCGGTGAACAGGAACGGCTCGAGGAACACCTGCGCGGTCGCGATGACCTGCAGGATCAGCATGATGAAGAGGATGCCGCGCAGCTGCGGCAGCGTGACGTGCCACACCTTGCGCCAGATGCCGGCGCCGTCGACCTCGGCCGCGTCGTACAGCTCCGGCGGCACCGACAGCAGGGCGGCGAGGTAGATGATGATCGATCCGCCGGCCGCGGCCCACGTCGCCTCGAGCACGAGCGACGGCATCGCCTGCACGGCGCTGGAGATCCACGGCTGCGGCGGGATGCCGAACCAGCTCAGAGCCGTGTTGAACACGCCGTTGGGCGACGAGTCGTAGAAGAACTTCCACAGCAGGACGGCGACGACCGGCGGGATCACGACGGGCAGATAGGCCAGCGCGGAGTACAGTCCCTTGCCGCGCCGCACCTCGCTCATCAGCACGGCCATCAGCAGCGGCAGCGGGAAGCCGAACAGCAGCGCCAGCACCGCGAAGTACATGGTGTTGATGACCGCGCTGCCCAGCTGCGGGTCGGTGAGCACGGTGATGTAGTTGTCGAGCCCGACCCACTCGGACACGATCATGTTCGTCTTCTGCAGGCTCATGATGACCGACTGCACGATCGGCGACCACGAGAAGAACACGAACACGAACAGCATCGGCAGGACGAACAGCAGATTCCACAGCCCCCCGCCGCGGTACCAGGTCAGAGGGGTCCGCCGGATCTTGCGCCGCTCGGGCGCCGGCGGGGGCGGCACGGCAGCGGCTGCCGGTCTTTCGGGAAGGGTCGCGGTCATCATCGGCCTCGGTCGGGTTCGGGAGCGTGCAGAGAACGGGGTGCGAGGAGCGAGACGGATGCCGCGGCCCGGGGCCGCGGCATCCGCTCCGCTCTTACTTGTCGAGGATCGCCTGAGCGTCCGTCTGCGCCTGAGCGAGAAGGGCGTCGATGTCGGCGTTCTCGTCGGTCAGGACGGTCTGCACGACCTCGTCGAGCAGAGCGTAGACCTCCTGCGTCGACTTCTTCGGCTCGCCGACCGGCGTCTGGTCCCAGATGTTGTCGGTGAACGGCTTCATCTGGTCGCGGGGCACGTTGATGTACGGCTCGATCCAGGTGAGGGACTCCTCGTAGAGCTCACGGCTGAGGACCGGGAGCACCGGGGTGCCGACGGCCTGGTCCGAGTCGGCGAGGGCCTTGGCGTCCTGCACCGCGGCATCCTCGTTGAGGAGCTTCTGCATGTAGTACCAGTCGATCCACTTGACGCCGGCGGCCTTGGTCTTGTCGTCGATCGTCGGGCTCATCACCGCGATGTCGCCGCCGCCCAGCGGGCCGCCGTCCTCGCCCTCGACGGGGATGACGGTCATGCCGTACACGTCCGGGTCGAGACCGAAGTCACGGACCAGGGCGGTGTAGATGTCGGATCCGGTCGTGTACATGCCGATGTTGCCGGCCGCGAACTCCTGGTTGATCGTGCCCCAGTCGAGGTCGATCTTGGAGCCGAACGAGTTGTCCTCCCACTTCAGGTCGTGCAGGAACTGCAGCGCGGCCTTCGTGGCGTCGTTGTCGATCGTCGAGGTCGCGGAGCCGTCCTCGTTGTCGGTCTGCGTGCGACCGCCGCGGGCCGCCGTCGCCGTCGTCAGCTGCCAGCCGCCGGTGTTGTTGATGGCCATCTGCGAGTAGCCGGCCTTGCCGGTCGCATCCGCGATCTTCTTGGCGTCCTCGCGCACCTCGTCCCACGTGGTGGGCGGGGCGTCGGGGTCGAGCCCGGCGGCCTCGAACAGCTCGCGGTTGTACGTCAGCGCGTTGGCGTACGCCTGGCGCGGGAAGCCGTAGATGTGACCGTCGTCGCCCGTGACCGCGTCGAGGATGATCGGGTTGAAGCTGTCGGTGTAGCCGAGGTCGTTCATCTCGTCGGTGACGTCCATGAGCTGCTTGTTCTCGAGCAGCGTCTTGGCGTCGGTGAACGGGACGGTGAACACGTCGGGCAGGCTGCCGCCGGCGAGCTGGACGGCGAAGGTCGGCCCTTCCCACTCGTACTCGACACCGATGATGTCGATGTCGGGGTTGAGCTTCTCGAACTGCTTCTCCTGCGTCGCGAACGCTTCGTACGCCGCCGCGTCCGCGCCGGGCGGGAAGGTCGCGACGCGCAGCTCGACCTTTCCGCTGCTGCTGTCGTCGCCGCCGGCCGCAGAGCAGCCGACGAGTGCGCCGACGGTCGCCAGGGTGGCGACACCGGCGAGCAGGACCCGTGCTGGTGACTTCATCGTCTTTCCTTTCTTGTGGTGGTTCCGCGTCAGCCTCTCGGCGCGGACGCCTCCGGGGTGGTGTGGGTGTCGGTGTGGGACGGGGATTCAAGACGCAGCCACACGGCGGCGTCTCCGGGCAGTTCGCCCGCCTCGAGCGGTGAGCTCGAGAGGAGGACGGTCGCGCCGGGGGGCAACGCGACCGGGTCTTCGCCGGCGTTGACGACGCACGCGAAGCGGTCGCCACGCCGGAAGGCGAGGAGGTCTGCGCCGTGTCCGGTGCCGGTGCGGCCGCCGAAGCCGGGGCCGTCGTCCCACCACTCGAGCGGGCCGTCACCGAGCTCCGGCAGCTCGCGGCGCAGGCGCAGGGCGGCGCGGTAGAGGTTGAGCGTCGACGTCGGGTCGACCTCCTGCGCGGCGACGGTGAGTCCGCTCCACCCCGCCGGCTGCGGCAGCCAGGGCTCCGCGCCGTCGGGGCTGAACCCGAACGGGGCACGGTCGCCGGCCCACGGCAGCGGCACCCGGCATCCATCGCGTCCCGGATCGGTGCCGCCGGAACGGAAGTGCATCGGGTCCTCGATGAGGTGCAGCGGCAGGTCCTCGACCTCGGGCAGCCCGAGCTCGTCGCCCTGATAGATGTAGAGGCTCCCCGGCAGCGCCGCGACGAGCAGAGCCGCCGCGCGGGCGCGGTGCAGACCGAGCTCGGGGTCGGTCGGAACGCCGAACCGCTTCTTGAGGAACGCGAACGCGGTGTCCTCGCGGCCGTACCGGGTGACCGGGCGCGTCACGTCGTGGTTGCTGAGCACCCACGTGCTCGGCGCGCCGACGGGCGCGTGCGCCTCGAGCGTCGCGGCGATGGACTCGCGGAAGGATGCCGCGCCCCACGGCCGCGCCAGGAAGTCGAAGTTGAAGGCGGTGTGCATCTCGTCGGGGCGCAGGTAGTTGGTGAACCGCACGATGTCGGGCACCCAGATCTCGCCGACCAGGACGCGCGTGCCGGGGTAGGAGTCGGCGATCGCGCGCCAGGAGCGGTACACGTCGTGCAGCTCGTCACGGTCCTCGGTGGGGTGCTGCCCGGGGCCCTGCTTCTCGCCCACCTCGGGCAGGTCCGCGTCTTTGATGAGGAGGGCCGCCGAGTCGATGCGCACGCCCGCGACACCGCGGTCGAACCAGAACCTCAGGATGTCCTCGTGCTCGCGGCGCACGTCGGGGTGGTTCCAGTTGAGATCGGGCTGCTCGGGGGTGAACATGTGGAGGTACCACTCCCCCGGCGTGCCGTCCGGGTTCACCGTGCGCGTCCACGTCTCACCCTGGAAGCTCGACACCCAGTGCGTCGGGATCTCGGACCCGTCCTCGCCCTTGCCGGGGTGGAACCAGAACCGCTCGCGCTCGGGGCTGCCGGGGCCGGCGGCGAGCGCCGCCTGGAACCACGGGTGCTGCTCCGAGATGTGGTTCGGCACGACGTCGATGATGGTGCGGATGCCGAGGGCCAGGGCCTCTTCGATCAGCAGCTCGGCCTCGGCCAGCGTCCCGAAGCGCGGGTCGATGTCACGGTAGTCCTGCACGTCGTAGCCGCCGTCGGCCAGCGGGCTCGGGTACCAGGGGTTGAACCAGATGGCGTCCACGCCGAGGTCCTTGAGGTAGCCGAGGTGGGCCCGCACCCCCGCGAGGTCGCCGGTGCCGTCGCCGTTCCCGTCCGCGAAGCTGCGCACGTAGACCTGGTAGATGACCGCGGAGCGCCACCACAGCGCGTCGTCGCCGGCGGGCACGGCAGGTGCACCGTGCATCAGGACCTCGGTGTCCACGGATCTCCTCGTCGTTGATGGAAAGACTAGATGGAGAGAATGTACGACGCCGGATCGGTTAACGCAACTCTTTGACAAAGTTACGCAAGATCACGATTGTGCAACGTGCGCGGCATCCCGTCGCAATGTCGTCCCACGCGGCAGGCTCGGAGATCTCGCGTGACTCGGACGCCTCGGCAGCACACGTCCGAATGACGCGTGATCTCCGCGATCGTCGGGGTGCGGGCGCAGGCGCAGCGGGCCGCCCGCGGGGGCCCACGCGCAATGCGGCGGAGGGGGCGCGGTCAGCGGGCGGCGGGGCCTGTGGAGGCGCGCAGCACGAGCTCGGGCTCGAAGAGCAGCTCGTCGCCCGCCTCGGTCGTGCCGGCGATCTGCGACAGCAGCAGGTCGATCACGGTGCGGCCCATCGACTCGATGGGCTGGCGCACCGTGGTCAGCGGAGGCTCGGTGCAGCTCATCAGGAACGAGTCGTCGTACCCGACGACGCTGACGTCGTCCGGCACGCCGAGGCCCGATCGGCGTGCGGCCCGCACAGCTCCCAGCGCCAGCGGGTCGCTCGCGCACACGACGGCCGTGGCGCCCGCCGCGAAGAGGCGGGATGCCCCGGCCTGACCGGATTCGAGGGAGTAGAGCCCGCGCACCACGAGGCTCTCATCGAGCGGCGATCCCAGGCGTTCCAGCAGCCGCCGGGCCGCCGCGAGCTTGCGCTGCGAGGGGATGTGGTCGAGCGGCCCCATGAGCATGCCGATGCGGCGGTGCCCGAGCTGGTGCAGGTGCTGGATCGCCTGCTCGGCGGCGGCGGCGTCGTCGGTGGACACGGTCGCAAAGTCGAGCGCGTCGATGCGGGCGTTCACCAGCACGGTGGGCAGGTTCACCTGGCGGATGCGCTCGTAGTGCTCGTGGGCGGCGTCCGCCTGGCTGTAGTTGCCGCCGAGGAAGATCACGCCCGACACCTGCTGCTGCAGCAGCAGATCGACGTAGTCGGACTCGGTGATGCCGCCGGCGTTCTGCGTGCACAGCAGCGGCGTGTACCCGTTCTGGGTGAGACCGCCGCCGATGATCTCGGCGAGCGCGGGGAAGATCGGGTTCTGCAGCTCGGGGAGCACCAGGCCGACGAGCCGTGCACGCTCGCCGCGCAGCTTGGTGGGCCGCTCGTAGCCGAGCACGTCGAGGGCGGTGAGCACGGCCTGGCGCGTGGCGTCCGACACCCCGGGCTTGTCGTTGAGCACGCGGCTGACGGTGGCTTCGCTGACTCCGACCTTGCGCGCCACTTCGGCGAGACGCTTCGACATGCGCTCAGTGTACGCAAGAACTTGCAGAATCGCGCAAGTCGATGAAAGTGAGGGATGCCGGAATACCCGCGCCGCACGCAGCGGTTGCGCACCGTCATGACGACAATCGGAATCATCGGTGCAGGACACATCGGCAGCGCCCTCGCGCAGGCCTTCTCGGGACTCGGCTACGACGTCGTGATCTCCAACTCGCGAGGACCCGAGACGCTCGCGGGCGTGGTCGCCGGGCTCGGCCCGAAAGTCACCGCAGCCACCGCCGCCGATGCCGCCGCGGCCGCCGACATCGCCGTCGTGACGGTGCCGCTGAAGGCGCTGGAGTCCGTGCCCGTCGCCCCGCTCTCGGGCAAGGTCGTGCTCGACACCAACAACTACTACTTCGAGCGCGACGGCCACATCGAGGCCCTCGACCGCGGCGAGACGACGACGTCGCAGCTCGTGCAGGACCACCTGCCGACGTCGAAGGTCGTGAAGGCGTTCAACCAGATCCTCGCCTCCGACATCAACACGACGGGTCTCCCCGCCGGCACCGCCGACCGGAGGGCGCTCGGCACCGCGAGCGACCACGACGACGCCGTCGAGGTCGTCACCGGCATCTACGACGCCCTCGGCTACGACACCGTCAGCGCGGGACCGCTCAGCGAGTCGTGGCGCCTGGAGCGCGACCGCCCGGCGTACGTCGTCCGTCAGAACGCCGACGAGCTGCGCGCGAACCTCGCGATCGCCAATCGCCTGCCCTGATCCGCGAGCCCTTCGGCCCCGTGTCCCACGATCACCCGCTTGAGCGGCCCCGGAGCGGCGGACCGCGGGACACGGATGCGAAAGAGCGGGACACGGCGGCGTGATCCGGAATACCGGGCGGGCGGTGGCGGGTTGTCGCTGAGGATGAGCATCGAGTCCCCCTCCCCCGCCCTGTCCGTCCTCGACCTGGTGCCGGTGCGCACCGGCCAGACGAGCGCGCAGGCGGTGGCGGCATCCCTCGGCGTGGTCGCCGCCGCGGACCGCCTCGGCTTCCGCCGGTACTGGTTCGCAGAGCACCACAACATGCCGGCGGTCGCGTCGACGACGCCGCCGGTGCTGGCGGCGGCCGCGGCGGCGCGCACCGAGCGCATCCGCCTGGGTTCGGGAGGCGTCATGCTCCCGAACCACTCGCCGCTCGTGGTGGCCGAGCAGTTCGCCGCGCTCGAGGCGCTGGCGCCGGGTCGCATCGACCTCGGCATCGGCCGGGCGCCCGGCTCGGACCCGGTCATCACCCAGCTGCTCCGCCAGAGCGGCACGACGAGCGACGTCGAGCGGTTCCCCGACCACGTGCGCGACATCCTGTCGCTGGTCGCACCGGACGGCGCAGCCCTCCGGTTCACGTCGGGCGGCACGTACGACGTGCACGCGACGCCGGCGGCGACCACGACGCCCGAGGTGTGGCTGCTCGGATCGAGCGACTACTCCGCGCAGCTCGCCGCCGCGCTGGGTCTGCCGTATGTGTTCGCGAACCACTTCTCGGGCAACGGGCTCGAGCGGGCGCTGGAGCTGTACCGCACGGCGTTCGTGCCGTCCGAGACCCTCGCCGCGCCGCGCACGTTCCTCACCGCCAACGTGCTCGTCGCCCCGACGCAGGCCGAGGCCGACGAGCGCGCCCTGCCCAACCTGCGCATGACGGCGCGGCTGCGCACGAACCGCCCGCTCATCGCCCTCGAGACGGTGGAGCAGGCGGTGGCCGGCGCCGCCGACTTCGACGCGCTCGGCGAGTCGTTCATGACCTCGGCCCGCGCGAACTGGTTCGTCGGGACGCCGGAGGCCGTGGCATCCGAGCTCCGCGCCTTCGCGGGCACGCACGGGGTAGACGAGATCATGATCTCGCCGATCGCCGGTTCGTACGAGAACGAGCCGATGGATGCCGCGCCCGGCCGCGTGCAGACGCTCGAGCTGCTGGCGGCCGAGCTCGGCTGACCGTCGGCTCAGCTCGTGAGCAGGTAGAACCGGAAGAAGCTGAAGTCCTCGATCGGCAGGATCTCGACGTCGGCGAATCCCGCGTCGCGGGCGTAACCGCGCAGCGTGTCCGGACGCATGACGGTCCCCGTGCCGACGCTCTGCGGGTGCGACAGACCGTCCGGCAGGCAGCAGAACAGGCTGAACCCATACATCAGCCGTTCCACGTCGTCTCCCGGCGCCATCAGGCGCTCGCCGACCGCCTCGTCCATGACGACGACGGGTCCGCCGCCGCGGACGGCGCGGCGCATGGCCGCGAGCACGTCCACCGGCCGCGGCATGTCGTGCACGCATTCGAACGCGAACGCCGCGTCGAACGGCCCGTGGCGGTCGAGTCCGTCGCCGTCGGCATGGTGGAAGGCGACCCGGTCGGCGACACCCGCCTCATCGGCGTTGGCCCTCGCGAGACGGATCGACGGCTCGTCGACGTCGAAGCCGTCGACCGTGAGGCCCGGGTACGCCTGCGCCAGGGCGATGGAGGACCAGCCCCCGCCCATGCCGACGTCGGCGATGCGCGCCCCGGGACGGGTGAGAACGGTCCGGAGGGGATCCACCTCGGCAAACACCCGCTCGAGCTCCCCGAACCACGGGCGGTTCAGGTCCGCCTGGGCCTCGCGCGCGTCGGCCCCGAACTGCGCCCAGCCCACCCCGCCGCCGGTGCGGTAGGCGTCCATCAGCCCGGGCAGCTGTCCGCCGACCGCCGCGAACAGCCGGGGAAGCGGCGCGAGGTACGAGAGGCTGCCCTGGTCTACCAGCGCCTCCGCGGGGCCCGGTGGGAGGGAGAAGCGACGGGATGCCGGCATCCCGTCGTCGTCCGGGGTCAGGACGAGGATGCCGCTCACCGCCTGCTGCTCCAGCCACTCCCTGGCGTAGCGCGGTGCGGTCCCGGTGCGGGCGGCGAGTTCGTCGGCGGTGGCCGGTCCGGCCTCGGCGAGGCTGCGGTACCACCCGAGACGGTCGCCCAAGTACGCGGCCATGAGGTCGATCCAGCCGAGCGCGGCACCCAGCATCCGCTCGGCGTACGCGTCGACCGAGGCACCGGGATCGGAATCGGCCGCCCCGGCGGGAGCGGCATCGGCAGAGGTGGACATGAGGAACCCCCCGTTCGCTCGGAACAGGCACCCCAGCGTGCCCGCAACACCGAGGGTACGAGCGCGCGCACGCCCTGACGACCCCCGTCGCGGCCGGAGCGTGCCTCACGATCGGGCGGCGGACGCCGGTTCCCGCGTGCGGAGTCAGGCTCCGGGACGGGTCAGTCCTGGCCTTCGGGCTCGCCGGACAGCAGACCGCGCAGCCAGTCGCGCGCCTCGACGAAGACGTCGTCGGCGTAGCGCTCCGGGTAGTGGACGACGGCGCGGTCGGCGCGCGGGTAGGAGCCGAGGAACGTGACGCGCGGGCTGAAGCGGCGCAGGCCCATGAGGGCGTCGGCCATGCGCTCGTCCTGCAGGTGCCCGTCGGCGTCGACGACGAACCGGTAGCGGCCGAGCTCGTCGCCGATGGGGCGCGACGCCAGCAGCGACAGGTTGATGCCGCGCGTCGCGAACTGCTCCAGCATCTCCAGCAGTGCGCCCGGGTGGTCGTCGGGCAGTTCGACGATGAGCGAGGTCTTGTCTGCTCCGGTCGGCTCCGGCGGCACGACCGTGCGGGCGACGAGGACGAAGCGCGTCACCGCGTTGGGGTTGTCGCCGATGTTGGAGGCGAGCAGCTCGAGCTCGTGGTGCTCGAGGATCCCGGGAGGGGCGATCGCGGCGTCCGCGTCGCTCGAGCCGTCGAGGAGGCCCATCGCGCTCGCCACGTTGCTCGCGGCGGGCACGTGCGAGTGCGCGGGCAGCTCGCGCGACAGCCACTGCAGGCACTGCGCGTACGCCACGGGATGCGCGGCGATCAGCGACACATCCTGCAGGCGGGCACCCGGACGTCCGACCAGCACGAACTCGACGGGGACGAGGTACTCCCCCACGATCCGCAGCCCGGGGATCGTCGCGAGCGCGTCCTGCGCCGTCGAGACACCGCCGTCGACGGAGTTCTCGATCGCGATCATGGCTGCGTCCGAGCGGCCCTCGACCACGTCGGCGAGGGCCTCGCCGACATTGCGCACGGGGCGCCATTCGTGGCCTCGGGCTTCGGGGACCTGGGCGAGCGCGGCCTCGGTGAACGTCCCCGCGGGTCCCAGGAAGCTGTACGTGCGGCGCACGGGGGCGGAGTCCTGGGTACCGGCGAGCTCGGAAGTCACGCGTGCCAGCCTAGCCCGGCCGTCGTGCCGGACGCCGTGGCCGTCATTCAGGCCGGATCCATAGGCACCAAGCGTCACCGACCGTGCGCCCGGCGCCGCGGGCGGGCAGACTAGGGCGCATGAGTCGCGCAGGACAGCCCGCCGAACCCTCCGACCTCATCGACATCGATGAGCTCATCGCCGCCTACTACGACATCTCGCCAGACCCCACGGTCGCCGAGCAGCGCGTTGTGTTCGGCACGAGCGGCCATCGCGGCTCGTCGCTGTCGGGCAGCTTCAACGAGGCGCACATCCTCGCGACCACCCAGGCGATCGTGGACTACCGCCGGTCGCAGGGCGTGGAGGGACCGCTGTTCCTCGGTCGCGACACGCACGGACTGTCGCTCCCGGCCGAACGCAGCGCGATCGAGGTGCTCGTCGCGAACGGCGTCGACGTCCGCGTCGACTCCCGCGACTCGTGGGTGCCGACCCCCGCGCTCAGCCACGCGATCCTCACGTACAACCGCGGGAGGGATGCCGCCGACCCCGGCCGTTCCGACGGCATCGTGGTGACCCCCAGCCACAACCCGCCGCGCGACGGCGGCTTCAAGTACAACCCGCCGAACGGCGGACCGGCCGACACCGACGCCACCGGCTGGATCGCGGACCGGGCGAACGAGCTCATCGCCGCGGGCCTGGAGGGCGTCAACCGGACGCCGTTCAAGGACATCGACGGCGACAGCCTCGGCGACTACGACTTCCGCGACGCGTACGTGCGCGATCTCGCGAACATCATCGACGTCGAGGCCATCCGCCGCGCCGGCGTGCGGATCGGCGCCGACCCGCTGGGCGGTGCGTCGGTGGAGTACTGGGCGCTCATCGCCGAGGTGCACGGCCTCGACCTCACCGTCGTGAACCCCGACGTCGACCCGACGTGGCGCTTCATGACGCTCGACTGGGACGAGAAGATCCGCATGGATCCGTCCTCGCCGTCGGCGATGGCCGGGCTCATCGGCCGCCGTCACGAGTACGACGTGCTCACCGGCAACGACGCGGACGCCGACCGCCACGGCATCGTCACCCCCGACGCCGGGCTCATGAACCCCAACCACTACCTGGCCGTCGCGATCGACTACCTGTATTCGCACCGCCCGCAGTGGTCGGCGGATGCCGCAGTCGGCAAGACCCTCGTCAGCTCGATGATCATCGACCGCGTGGCCGAGTCGCTGGGCCGGCGGCTGCTGGAGGTCCCGGTCGGGTTCAAGTGGTTCGTGCCGGGGCTGCTCGACGGCTCGGTGGCCTTCGGCGGCGAGGAGTCGGCCGGGGCGTCGTTCCTGCGCTTCGACGGCCAGGTGTGGACGACCGACAAGGACGGCATCCTGCTGTGCCTGCTCGCGTCCGAGATCATCGCCGTGACAGGCAAGACGCCGTCGCAGCGCTACGCAGAGCTCGAGGCCGAGTTCGGGGCCTCGGCCTACCAGCGGGTGGATGCTCCGGCATCCCCCGCACAGAAGGCGGCGCTCGGCAAGCTCGCTCCCGAGGCCGTCACCGCGACAGAGCTCGCCGGCGAGCCCATCACCGCGAAGCTCTCGCACGCGCCCGGCAACGGCGCGGCGATCGGCGGACTGAAGGTGCAGACCGAGCACGCCTGGTTCGCCGCCCGCCCGTCGGGCACCGAGGACGTCTACAAGCTGTACGCCGAGTCGCTGCGAGGCCCCGAGCACCTCGCGCAGGTGCAGGCCGAGGCCCGCGAAGTGGTGTCTCAGGCGCTCGCGGGCGCCTGAGAGTCGCCGGTCCCGGTCCCCGATCGCGTCAGAGCGCGATCGGGACCTGGGTCGTGAGCAGGCCGACGTCGGCGAGGTGGCGCTCCAGCGCGGTCGTCGCCACGCCGGTCGCGACCGAGTTGCCCTCGACGGTCGACACCTCCAGCACGAGGTCGCGGGCCGACCAGCCCGGCGACTGCTCCAGCAGGTGCCGCCGCGTGGCGGGCAGCAGCTCGTCGCCGAGGGCCCACGTCGTCCAGCCGGTGAGCGTGACGACCTCCGGATTCACGACCGCGACGAGGTCGGCGAGCGCCGAGCCCAGGTAGTACGCGGTGCGTGCGATCGCCTCGGTCGCCGCCGGGTCCGGCTCGGGACCGGCCGCGGCGTGCGCGAGCGCCGCGATGAAGTCGCTCTGCGCGTCGATCCCGACGAGCGGGTGCTCGGGGGCGATCTCGCGGAGGGTCTGCTGGATGCCGGGCACGCCCAGATACGCCTCGACGCAGCCGTGCCGGCCGCAGCGGCAGCGTCGGCCGTCGAGCACCAGCAGCGAATGCCCCCACTCGCCTGCGGAGTTCGTCGCGCCGCGCAGGATGCGCCGCTCGAGCACGATGCCGGCCCCCACTCCGGTGCCGAGGTTGATGGTCACGAAGCTGGAGTAGTAGCGGCCGCGACCGAGCCACAGCTCGGCGGTCGCCATCGCCTTCAACGGGTTGTCGATCACCAGCGGCATGCCGACGCGCTCCCGCAGCCGGTCGAGCTCGAGTTCGTGCCACGTCCAGTTCGGCACCACGACCGACACCGAGGTGGGTCCCTGCACGAGGCCGGGGAGAGAGACTCCGACGCCGAGCACCTCGTCTCGGCCCACTCCACCCTCGGCGAGCACGAGGTCCACGGCACGCCCGATCCCCTCCACGACCGAGTCGGGGTCCAGCACGTGCTCGTCGCGGGCCACTTCGGCGTGGGCGAGCTGGTTGAGCGCCGCATCGAACACGACGGCCCGCACGTAGGTCTCGGCGACGTCGACGCCGACCACCCGCCCGCGCGCGGCGTTCATCGCGAGCGTCGCCGTCGGACGCCCGATCCGGCCGGCGGTGACCTTCGTCTCGACGACGATCCCCTCGCCGATCAGGTCGCCGACGACGGTGGCCACCGTCGCGGGGCTGAGGCCCGTCGTCTGCGTGAGCTCGTTGCGCGTCGTCTCACCGGCCGACAGCACCGCGTGCAGAACGTCGAGGCGCGAGTCACTGCGGATGTCGCGCGAGGTCCTCCGCAGCGCCCCCATGCTCACTCCTGCACCCTCGGATCCGGCCAGTATGTCACGCACCGAACTCCGCCTTGCCGTCGGCGAGCCCCTCGGCGTGCACGCGCACCGCCGTGCGCCCGTGGGCACGGACGTACACGACCGCCCGACCGTCGCGCGTCGCTCGTGCCGCGGTCGGGTACGGCGTGTTGTCGGCGAGGTCACCGTTCTCGATGCCGAGCAGCTCGCCCCCTTCGACGTCGACGAGCACGACGCGCTCGTCGCGGGCGATCCCACCTGTGGCGTCACGCAGGGTGCACTCGATCTGCACGACGCCGTCGAGAGGGATGCCGGCGGCCGTGCACACCGCGGCCGCCTCGGCCGGCGGCATCCACACCTGCGCCTCGATGCGCACGGCCTCGCCACGGGCGGCGAGCTCGTCGCGCGCCACCACCTCGCCGTCACGCCGCGACTCCAGCACGAGCGGCTCGGCGCGGGCGTGCGTCACGGCGGTCCAGTAGCCGTGGACGTCGTCGCGTACGAGCGGGAGCTCCTCGCCGCCGCACGACAGTGAGAGCTCGTCGCCGTTCGCGAACACCAGCACCTCGACAGGACGCGGGTCGGCGGCATCCCACGCGCGCGCGATCGGGTGCGACCAGAAGTCGGCTCCCGCGCCCTCGACGTGCGGACGCGTCGCGAGGTGGGCGACCGGCTCGTCCGTCCACCAGCTGCGTCGCAGATGCCACGCGTGCTTCTCGAAGCCGGCGAGGGTCAGCAGGCCCGCGCCCGAGCCGTGGATCGGCCAGCCGTGCGCCTCACCGAGGTAGTCGACGCCGGTCCAGAGGAACTGCCCGGCGATGAAGTCGTTGCGCACGACCGCGAGCCACTGCGCGTAGCCGTGCCCGTTCTCGCTGCCGAGGAACGGCACGTCGGGGAAGCGCTCATGGTCGTCCTCGTACAGGTGCTCCTTGTAGTTGTAGCCCACGACGTCGAGCTCCTCGAAGAGCCCGGTGCGGCTCGACAGCTCGGGGAACGCCGCCGCGAAGGTCACCGGCCGCGACGGGTCGGCGCGCCGCGTGATGCCGGCGAGTCGCCGGGCGAGCGTCGTGAGCCGCCGGACGTCGGGCCGGCTCGGGTCGTAGACGCGCTCGGCGGCCGGCTTGTTCGCGTCGTTGTTGCCCGTCATCTCGTCGAACAGCGGGCTCGCGTACGGGTCGTTCGGATAGTCGACCTCGTTGCCGATGCTCCACGCGATGACCGACGGGTGGTGCCGGTGCGCCTGGATCGTCGCGACGAGGTCGCGCTCGTGCCACTGCGGGAAGTCCTTGGCGTACCCCTCATGGCGCGGCGGGTAGACGTTGTGACCCTGCCACCACTTGTTCTTGGGGTTCTCCCATTCGTCGAACGCCTCGTCGATCACGAACAGGCCGAGTGCGTCGCACATGGCGTACAGCTCCGACGCGTGCGGGTTGTGCGCCATCCGGACGGCGTTGGCCCCCATGCGCTGCAGCGACAGCAGGCGCCGCAGCCACACCGCGGGCGGCACGGCGACGCCGAGGGTCCCGGCGTCCTCGTGCAGGCACACGCCCTTGAGCACGCGGGGCTCGCCGTTGACCGAGAACCCGGTGCCGGCGTCGAACGCGATGGTGCGGATGCCGGTCACGAGCTCGTACTGCGCCCGAGGCTCCGCGTCACCGGCCTGCCAGCGGAGGGTCGTGGTGAGCCGGTACAGGTGCGGATCGGTGTCGGACCACGGCTCGGGGTCGGGCACGACGGTCTCCACGGCCAGCTCGATCGCCCCGGCTGCCGGGATGACGGCCTCGGACGCGAATTCGTGCACGCGGTCCGTCGTCAGCGACCGCAGTTCGTGCCGCACGCGCACGGCGACGGGCTCGGCGAGATCGGACTCGAGCGCGTGGGTGACGCGGATCGCCGCGGAGGCGGCATCCAGCGATCGCGTCGTCAGGGCCGTGCCGTGCTCGCCGATCCGCACGCCCTCGTGCACCTGCAGCGCGACGGCGCGCGTGATGCCCGAGCCGTTGTACCAGCGGGAGTCCGAGATGTCGGTGTGTTCGACGCGCACCGCGATCACCAGATCGTCGTCCGGCGCGTACTCCAGCAGTTCGGTGAGATCGAACGAGAACGGGACCCAGCCCGACGGGCGCCCGCCCAGGTGATAGCCGTTCACCCACACGTCGGCGTTCTTGTAGACGCCCTCGAACGCGAGGCGGACGTGCTGCCCCGGCGTCGCGCCCAGCTCGCGCAGCGACACGTGTGCGCGGTACCACCCGATGCCGCCGGGCAGATACCCCGTGCCACTGGATGCCGAGCGGTCGAAGCCGAGCTCCACGCTCCAGTCGTGGGGCACGCGGACCGCGCGCCAGGCCGAGTCGTCGTGGCGCTTGGACCAGGCGTCGCGGTCGTCGGCGAGCGCGAACGCCCAGCGCTCTACGGTGAAAGTGCGCATGCGGGGATCAGTCCTCTTCCTGGGCTGAGGGGGTCGGGGTGGGGGCATAGCGCTCGAACACGCGGGCGTACACCAGCGCGCCGAGGAAGGCGATGGCCGCGAAGCCGATCAGCAGCCACAGCAGTCCGTAGCCGGTGGCCTGCGGTGAGAAGATCGTGACGACGGCGGCGAGGACGCTCAGCACGATGACGGTGAGCGGGGCGAGGGGATGCCGGAACGACATGAGCCGCGCGTTGCGCAGCACCTCGCGCGTCGTGCCCTCGAACTTCGCGAGGTACGGGAACACGTACAGCGCCCACATCGCGGCGAGGAAGACGAGGACGTACCAGACCGCCAGCAGAACGAACCGCAGGATGCCGTCGGAGACCAGCTGGGTCACCACGACGTACCAGGCGACCAGCGCCGCGCCGACGGCCGCGATGAGCAGGCCGATGAGCGTCGACTGGCGGAAGTTCTGCCGGAACGAGCGGAGGTAGTCGCCCGCGATGGTGCGGTCGGTGTCGGTCGCGATGCGCAGCGAGACGAAGCACAGCGCGGTCAGGGATGCCGGCAGCGTCACGACCGCGAGCGAGGTCACGAGGAACAGCACGTTGAGGATCATCAGGTCGGCGATGCGGGTGAGGAACCGCATCAGCGTGGAGTCCGGCGCGAAGATGCTGGCCATGCTGCTGCTCTCTGTCGGTGGTGGTGGCCGGGTGGGACTGCGCGCAGGCCCACCCGGCCGGGACGGGTCAGTCGACCTTGTGGTCCTCTGCCCAGGTGTCGAGGTCGGACTGGATCGAGGCGCGGGCGTCCTCGAAGCCGACGTCCTTCAGCTTCTGCCGCATCTCGGCGACCGCCGCGGCGGGGTCGTCGAACTTGCCGAACTCGAGCTGCGGGATGTACTCCGACAGCACACCGCCGATCGCCGCGAGCGTGGGGTCGATCGCATCCTTGTTCACGATGAGCGTCGAGTACGGGTAGTCGCCGGCGACCTTGTCGAGGTTCGCGTAGATCTCGTCCTTGTTCGGCGCGTCCGTCGCCTTCGGGTACTCGAACTCGTCCATGCGGCCGGCCCAGAAGTTGGAGCCGAGCGAGTCGGTCGACGAGTCGTAGCCCTCGGGGTAGGTGAGCTTGCCGTCGTCGGTGAGGATGTAGTCCGTGCCTTCGATGCCGAAGTTGAGGAGGTCGTAGTCCTCCTCGTCGTTGCGGAGGAGGTCGTACACCTGCAGGGCCTTCTCAGGGTGCTTCGAGTTGGCACTGACCGCCATGGCCCCGTGCGTCTTGATGTCCTTGAAGACGTTGCCGTTCTCCTGGCCCCAGTAGAACATCTTCGGGTCGGAGCCGGGCTGCTTCGTGTTCATGTTGTTCACGATGTTGCCGATGTAGGTCTGCGTGTGGTGCTGGTCGACCCCCGACAGCCCGGCGTAGAACTCCTCGCGGGTGTCGCCGTCGTAGTTGATCGCGTCCTCGCGCCACACGCCCAGGTCGTTCCACTCCTTGGCGAGCTCGGCCGCGTCGACCAGCTCGTCGCTGTCCATGTACCAGGACGACACCTCGTACGGGTCGGACGACGAGATCTGGAAGGGCGCGTAGTTGCCGGCGCTCACGCCCTGGAGGGTCGCCAGGTCCGTGTGGCCCTGCAGGTACCCCGTGAGCGTGGCCTCACCGGTGGTGGCACCGGCGACATCCCAGGGGTACGCGTCGGGCTTGTTGGCCTTGACCCACTCGAAGTACTTCGTGAAGTCCTCGAACTTCGTGATCTCGCCGTTCGCGAACCCCGCCTCGGTGGCCCAGTCGCCGCGGTAGAAGAACCCGTGGTTGGTGTACTGGGTGTAGTTGTCCTCGGGGATGAACATGATCTGGTCGTCGAGCTTGGTGAGGTCCCAGTCGCCGTCCGCGTCGACCTGCGCCCACGTCTTGGGCGCGTTCTCCTTCAGCATGTCCTCGGTCAGCGGCAAGAAGGCGCCCTTGTCGGCGTTCTCCCACGCGAACAGCCAGTCCGTCGCGGTCGTGATGAGGTCGACGTTGTCATCGCCCGAGAGCAGCTGCAGGTTGTACTGCGTCTGCCAGTCGGCCCACTCGACGTAGAACAGGTCGAGCTTGGCGTTGGCCTGCTTCACGAGCTTCTCGTTCAGCTTGTCGAGCATGGCCTCCAGGCGGCCGTTGGTGGGCTTGTCGCCGAGCACCAGCATGGTGATCTCGGTGGGCTTGCCCGAGTCGTCGCCGCTGTCGGCGGTGCAGCCCGCCAGCGCTCCGGCACTCAGGCCGAGGGCCGCGACGACCGCGGCTCCCTTGATGATTCTGTGTGACATGTGAGGCTCCTTCGGCTCTCATCTCTTGGGTGGGGTGTGGGTGTGGGTGACGGGACGGCCGGGAGGACGGCATCCCGATCGGCGATCCCCGCACATCGGGGACCGCTGTCGTCAGCGAGGATTCAGCCCTTCACGGCGCCGACGGTGATGCCACTGACGAAGTAGCGCTGGACGTACGGGTAGGCGAGCAGGATCGGACCGGTCGCGATCACGGCGCTGGCCATCTTGAGGGTGTTGCTCGGCAGGTCGGTGATGCTGACGTTGGAGCCGGCGACCGAGTTCCGCAGGGCGTTGGCCGTGTTGATGATGTTGTACAGGTAGTACTGCAGCGGTTTGAATTCGACCGTGCTGCCGAGATACAGCGACGACAGGTACCACTCGTTCCAGTACCCGAGGGCGAGGAACAGTCCGACGGTGGCCAGCGCGGGCTTCATCATCGGGAGCGTCAGCTGCCAGAAGATCCGGAAGTCGCCGGCCCCGTCGACCTTGCCCGACTCGATCACCTCGTACGGGACGGTGCGCATGAAGTTCTTCATCAGGATGATGAGCCACGGCGTCATCAGCAGCGGCAGCCAGACCGCGAGGTAGCTCCCGCGCAGTCCCAGCGTGCGGCTCACCCACAGGAACGTCGGAGCCAGGCCCGCCGAGAACAGCGTCGTGAAGTAGATGAAGAACGTGATCTGGTTGCGGAACCGGAAGTCCTGGCGGAACAGCGCGTAGCCCGTCATCGCGATGATGATGAGGCCCACCGCGGTGCCCGTGACGGTCATCGTGATGGTGACGATGTAGGAGCCCAGGATCTGCTGCGGCGCCGCGAAGATGTACTCGTAGGCGTCGAGGGTGAAGTCCTTGGGGAACAGCCCGAACCCGCTCTCGCGGATCGCCGCCTCGCTCGAGAACGACGCCGACAGGATGAGGACGAACGGCAGCAGGCAGAACAGCGAGAAGAACGTGACGAAGACGTACGAGATGCCGCGGAGCGCGTAGTCGCTGCGCTGGAGCTTCACCGGACGCGCGCGGTTCGACCGCGTCCACCAGCGCTGCCTGCGCCGCTTCCCGGAAACGGTGGTCAGCGTCTCGGTCGCCGACGGCAGCAGCAGATCAGAAGAGGGCATAGTCCTTGTTCATCTTCCGGACGATCCAGTTCGCCAGCAGGACGATGGCGAAGCCGAACAGCGATTGATAGAGGCCCACGGCGGTCGACGTCGTGAAGTTGTTCTGCGACATGACCATCCGGTACACGGAGGTCTCGATGATGTCCGTGGTACTGAACAGCGCGGCGTTGTTGCCGACGAGGTTCCAGAACAACCCGAAGTTGCCGTGCATGATGCCGCCCAGCGAGAACAGCAGCAGGATGATGAACGTCGGCTTGAGGCTCGGCAGGATGACGTATCGGATGCGCTGCCAGGCCGACGCCCCGTCGATCGCGGCGGCCTCGAACAGGCCCTTGTCGATGCCCATGATGGCCGCGAAGTAGACGATCGAGCCGTATCCGGTGCTCTGCCACAGGAACACCAGGATGATGATCAGCGGCCAGATGCCGGCCATGCTGTAGATCTTGATCGGGTCGCCGCCGGTCTCCTTGATCAGCGTGTTGAGCGCACCGGTGTCGTAGTTGAGCAGGTTGAACGCGATGACGCCGACCAGCACCACGGAGATGAAGTACGGCAGGAACATGACGCCCTGCGTGATCTTCTTGAAGTACCGCAGGCGCACCTCGTTGAACATGATCGCGATCGCGATCTGGAAGATGTTCCCGAGCACGATGAACGCGACGTTGTAGAGGATCGTGTTGCGCGTCAGCACCCACAGCTGCCCGGACTTGATCAGGAACTCGAAGTTCTTGAAGCCGACGAAGGGGCTCCCGAAGATGCCGTCCGTGTAGTTGAAGTTCGTGAACGCGATCCAGATGCCGGGCAGCGGACCGTAGTTGAAGGCGATGAAGTACAGGACCGCCGGCACGCACATGAGCAGCAGCATCCGGCTGTCCTTGACGTGCTGCCAGAACGACTTGCGCTTGCGCGGCCGCGACGCTTCCGGCAGCGGCCGTGGGGGTGGCGCCACCTGCTGGGGCGCTTCTTTCAGAGCCATCCTCCGCCTCTCTGCGGTGACAACCGGTGTCGACGTCGACACCAAGAACAGGGATAAAACTAACCCTCGATGAAACTCCCGCAACTGTAACCGCACAGTTCCCGCGATGACAAGGGAAACTTTGGGAATGCGTTTTCCGTCGCGCTCGGCGACAATGGACCCATGACCGACCTCTCGCTCCGCATCGATGGCGCCGAGGCCGTCGTCACCGCCGCCGGCATCGACATCGCCCGCTACGCGTTCGACGGCGGCGGTGCGGTGTCAGAGGGACCGAAGCCGTTCCTTCACCCGCTGCGCACGCTCGACGGCGCTCCCCTGACCGCGTACCGGCCGTGGGACCACCGCTGGCACAAGGGTCTGCAGCTGACCTGGACGCACGTGTCGGGCCAGAACTTCTGGGGCGGGCCGACGTTCCGCCGCGAGAGCGGGTACGTGCAGCTCGACAACGTCGGCCGCATGCGTCACGACGCGTTCTCGGACGTGGTGGATGCCGGTCCCGCGGTGTCGTTCGCCGAGCAGCTGACCTGGATCACACGGGCGGGCGAGTCCTGGATCGCCGAGAACCGGACGCACCGGTTCCACGGCGCCGACCCGGAGCGCGGACTGTGGATCCTCGACTTCGCCACGACCCTCCGCAACATCGCCGGGCACGACCTCGAGCTCGGCAGCCCGACGACGCAGGGCCGCCCGAACGCCGGCTACACCGGCTACGTGATCCGCATGCCGCGGGCGTGGACCGGCGGCCGGGTGCTGGCCGGGGGCCTCCCCGACGACGCGGGCGCCGACGCGATCATGGGCGCCGAGGCACCGTGGGTGGCGTTCTCGGGCGAGCACGACGAGGTCGACGGCGGCGGCACCGTCATCGCCTACGCGGGCACCTCGACGGGCGCCCCCGCCATCCGCTGGTTCGTGCGCAGCGACCCCACCCCGATCCTCGCGCCGTCGCCGTCGTTCGCCGAGCACATCGTGCTCGCGCCGGGCGAGGAGCTGTCGCTCACCCACCGTCACGTGTTCGACGGCCGCATCCGGACCGCGGACGAGACCCGGATGCTGGCGGCCGAGCTGGCTCCGTAGACCCGGCGTCGACGCCCCCGCTTCGTCTCGCCGGCGCTCGCTCAGCGACCGAGGGCCGGCGTGCCCGGGAGACACGCTTCGTCTCGCTGGCGCTCGCTCAGCGACCGGGAATCCGCGTGACACGCTTCGTCTCGCTGGCGCTCGCTCAGCGACCGGGAACCCGCGTGACACGCTTCGTCTCGCTGGCGCTCGCTCAGCGACCGACAACCCGCGTGCCCGCGAGACCCGCTTCGGCTCGCTGGCGCTCGCTTAGCGACCGGCAACCCGCGTGCGCGGGAGACACGCTTCGTCTCGCTGGCGCTCGCTCAGCGACCGGGGGCAGGCGTGTGCGGGAGACACGCTTCGTCTCGCTGGCGCTCGCTCAGCGACCGGGAAGCCGGCGAGACACGCTTCGTCTCGCTGGCGCTCGCTCAGCGACCGGGGGCCGGCGTGTGCGCTGGTGCTCGCTCAGCGACCCGGACGCGGGAACCGGACGCTGAGCGAGCGAGGAACGAGCGAGACGAAGCGCAACCCGGGCGATGCGGGCGGACTCAGGGAGTGACCTCCAGCTCGGCCGAGACCGGCAGGTCCCACGCCGAAGGCCCGGCGGCCAGCGTGTACGCGCCGGACTGCACGCGCAGCGCGCCCTGGTGCACCCAGTCGTCCACCGCATCTGGCAGCCGCACGGCGTCGTCCCACACGGCGAGGCGGTCGACGCCGAACGCCAGCTCGACGTCGCGGGCCTCGCCGGGCGCGAGGCGCACGCGGGCGTACGCGACGAGCAGACGTCGCGGCGTCGGCAGCGACAGGTCGCGGGAGGGCAGCGCGTACAGCTGCACGAGCTCCTCGGCCTCCCGCTCCCCCGTGTTGCGCACGCGCACGATCGCCCGCACCGTGTCGTCGCCCCCGCGGGGCGCGAACGCCGCGTGTCGGTGGGTCGGCGCGGGGGCCGGCACGACGGCATCCCGGACCGTCACCGCGTCGTACGACACCGAGGTGTACGTGAGCCCGTGCCCGAAGGCGAACGCGGGGGCGTCGGCTTGGTGGCGGTAAGTGGCGCCCTGGCGCAGCGTGTCGTAGTCGAACAGGTCGCCCGGCTGCTGCTCGGTGGCGGGCCAGCTCTGCGACAGGCGGCCGGCGGGCTCGCGGTCGCCCGAGAGCACGTCGATGACGCCGTGGCCGAGCTCCTGACCGCCGTGGCTCGACCACACGACGGTCTCGGCGGCGGCCGCGCCGTCGAGCACGTACGGGTAGCTCGACACGATCGCGAGCACGGTGCGCGGATTGGACTCTCGGGCCACGCGCCAGATCTCGGCCCACGCGGACGGCAGGCGCAGGTGCGGGCGGTCCTCGGTCTCGCGACCGTTCAGGTGCGGGTCGTTGCCGACCGCGACGATGACCGCATCGGCGTGCGCGGCGGCCTCGGCGACCGCTTGCGCGCCCGAGCGCACGACGCGCACGCCGAACCGCTCCGCCTTGTCGAGCGTGACGGCCTCGGCGGCGAGCAGTCCCGAGTCGCGGAAGGCACGCACCCAGCGACCCGAGCCGAGGTGCAGCAGCGACACGGTGCCGTCGGGGTGGTGGTGCGCACGGAAGCTCTCCTGCACCACCCACTCGCCCACCCGCGTGGCGTCGGCCCGCATCGGCCAGTGGGCGCCCGTGAGCAGCAGTCCGCTGGCGTGCGAACGGAGGGTGAGGATGCCGTCGCCCCAGTCGGTCACGTCGAACAGCGCATCGTCGCCGACGGCGTCGGCCGAGGCCTCGACGGTCGAGCCGTCCGCGGCGGCGGTGACGTAGCGGCCGGTCGAGGTCGCGCGCAGCGCGACGGTGTCGGCCCCGGTCACCACCTCGACCTCGCCGTAGCGCTCGGCGGCGGCCGTGCCGATGCCGACGGCGTACGGCGGCGTTCCGGCGTACCAGTCGGTGAGCACCGCGTCCGCGAGCGGGCCGACGACGGCCACGCGGGCGGGCGCTGTCAGCGGGAGCACGCCGGCGTCGTTCCGCAGCACGACGACCGAGCGCGCCACCGCCTCGCGCGCGAGCTCGCGCGCGCCGGGCGCGTCGATGGCGTCGGCCGTGATGCCCGCGTACGGGTCGGCGTCGCCGTCGAACTCGCCGGTCCGGATCCGCAGCTCGAGCAGCCGCAGCACCGCCTGGTCGACCTCGTCGGAGGTCAGGAGTCCCGCGGCGAGCGCCTCGGTCACGTAGCCGATCGTGGGCGCGGCGTTCGCGTCGTTGTCGGTGAACGAGTCGAGCCCCGACCGCACCAGCGCGGCCGCGGCGTGGACGTGGTCGGGCTGCGTGCGCTGCGTGGTCACGAGGAAGGTGGGGGCGCCGGCATCCGACACCACCGCGATCGACTCGTCGGACCACGACCGCGCCTCGGCGACGAGCTCGGGCTGCGTATGCGCGGGCACGCCGTTGACGCGGTTGTAGGCGAGCATCATGCCGCCCGCGACGCCCGCCTCGATGGCCCCGCGGAAGGCCGGCAGCTCTTCCTCGTGGAGCGTGCGCAGCGACATCTCGGACGACGTCACGGACCGGTCGGTCTCGTTGTCGTAGCCGAGGAAGTGCTTGAGCGCCGGCACCGTGCGCCACACGCGCTCGTGGTCGCCGCGGAGGCCCTTCGAGTACGCCGCGCCGAACACCGCGGTCACATGGGGGTCCTCGGAGTAGCCCTCCTCGTTGCGCCCCCAGGCCGGGTGGCGCAGCGTGTTGACCACGGGCGCCCACACGTTGAGGCTCACGAGCGGGTTCTCGGCGTGCTTGGCGCGCACCTCGACAGCGGCCACCTCGCCGACGCGCTCGACGAGTTCGGCATCCCATGTCGCGGCGAGGCCCACGGGCTGCGGGAACACCGTGGCCCGGCCGAGCCATGCGGCACCGTGCAGCGCCTCGCAGCCGGTGTGCCACTCGGCCAGGCCGAGCCGCTCGACGGGCGGCGCCACCTGGTGCAGCATCGCGATGCGCTCTTCGGGCGTCAGCCGGCCGAGCAGATCGCGCGAACGCTCGGCGAGCGGCCTGCCGACCTGCCGGAACACCGGGACATCGGTCGTCGTGTCGGTCATCGTGCGTCCTCCTCGAGCGTGATCGTGAGAGTGGATGCCGTCCCCCTGACGACCTGGCCGCCCACCTGCAGCGCCCACGGGGCGCGCACGTCGTCGGACGTCGCGGTGATCGTGCCGCCCTCGCGGCGGACGCGGAACGACGTGGATGCCGTGCCGTCGTGGCCCGGGACCGTCGTGAGCTCGTCGTACCCGTCGGGCAGTTCGAAGCAGCGCAGCGTCACGCCGTCGGCCCAGTCGTAGTCCGGGCGGCTGTCGTCGGCGCCGAAGGGCAGCACCGTGCCCGGGCGCACGCGCAGCGGCACCGAGTCGTAGCCGTGCGTCTCGGTGACCCAGCGGCGGCCGTCCTGCACGGACCCGTCGAGGAGCGATGTCCACTCCCCCTCCGGCACGTAGTACTCGACGCTGCCGTCGGCGGCGAACACCGGGGCCACCAGCAGCGACTCGCCGAGCATGTACTGCGTGTCGGCGTCGAACCCGGAGCGGTCGCCCGGGAACTCCAGCACCATGGGCCGCATCATGGG
This sequence comes from Microbacterium sp. NPDC058389, assembly GCF_042722305.1. NCBI lineage: Bacteria > Bacillati > Actinomycetota > Actinomycetes > Micrococcales > Microbacteriaceae > Microbacterium > Microbacterium sp. NPDC058389. Next base: position 25,995 of record NZ_JBHXJQ010000015.1, on the reverse strand, counting down.
CGTGCCGTCGGTGTGGGCCTGTTCGGCGACCGCGGCGAGGTAGGGCATGAGCCGCATCTTGAGCTTCGTGAACTCTCGGGCGACGTCGACGGCCTCGTCGTCGAACGCCCATGGCACGCGCACCGTCGACGAGCCGTGCAGCCGCGAATGCGACGACAGCAGCCCGAACGCCAGCCAGCGCTTGAACAGGCCCGGGTCGGGTGTGCCCTCGAAGCCGCCGATGTCATGGCTCCAGTAGCCGAAGCCCGACATCGCGAGCGAGAGGCCGCCGCGCAGGGACTCGGCCATCGAGAGGAACGTGGAGTCGCTGTCGCCGCCCCAGTGCACCGGGAACTGCTGCGAGCCGGCGGTGGCCGAACGCGCGAACACGACGGCGTTGCCGACGCCCTTGTGCCGCTCCAGCGCTCCGAACACGACCTCGTTGTACAGCTTCGCGTAGTAGTTGTGCATGCGCTGCGGGTCCGACCCGTCGTGCCACACGACGCCGTCGACCGGGATCCGCTCGCCGAAGTCGGTCTTGAACGTGTCGACGCCCTGGTCGAGCAGGCCCTGGAGCTTGCCGACGTACCAGTCGGCGGCATCCGGATTCGTGAAGTCGACGAGGCCCATGCCCGCCTGCCACAGGTCCCACTGCCATACGCTGCCGTCGGTGCGTCGCAGCAGGTAGCCGGCGTCGGCGGCCTCGCGGAACAGCGCCGAGCGCTGCGCGATGTAGGGGTTGATCCACACCGAGACGTGCACGTCGCGCTCGTGCATGCGCGCGATCTGCCCCACCGGGTCGTGGAAGGCGCGGGCGTCCCATTCGAAGTCGGTCCACTGGTACTCGCGCATCCAGAAGCAGTCGTAGTGGAAGACCGACAGCGGGATGTCGCGCTCGGCCATGCCGTCGACGAATGCGCTCACGGTGTCTTCGTCGTAGCTCGCGGTGAACGACGTCGTGAGCCACAGTCCGAACGACCACGCCGGCACCCTGGCGGGGCGGCCCGTGAGCTCGGTGTAGCGGCGCAGCACGTCCTTCGGCTCCGGGCCGTCGATGACGTAGTAGTCCAGCGACTCGCCGTCGACCGAGAACTGCACGCGCGAGTTGACCTCGCTGCCCACCTCGAACGACACGTTGCCGGGGTGGTCGACGAAGACGCCGTAGCCGCGACTCGTGACGTAGAACGGCACGTTCTTGTACGACTGCTCGCTCGACGTCCCGCCGTCGGCGTTCCACGTGTCGACGGTCTGGCCGTTCTTGACGAACGCGCCGAAGCGCTCGCCCAGGCCGTAGACGCGCTCGCCCGGCTCGATCGTCAGCTGCTGGTGCACCCAGGTCGGGTCGGCGGGCGCCCGCAGCTGCCCCGTGCCGGTCATGTGGCCGACCGAGCGCGGCAGCGAGCTGGTGAGCACGCGGTCGCCGCTCGCGAACTCGACGCGCCACGGGCCGGAGCGCGCCACGCGCACCCTGAGCGATCCCGCCTCGAGCACGCCCCACTCGTCGTCGAGCCGCATCGAGGGGCGGAAGCCCTCGGCGGCGTGGATCTCGAAGTCCGGCCCGCGGCGGACGGCCCCGGCGTGGTGCTCGACGTGGACCTTGACGACACCGGGGGCCGGCGCCGAGAAGACGATTGTCAGCATCGGGCGGTTGAGCGTGTCGCCGCGATCGCGGATCACGGCCGTCGGCGCGTACACGCTCATCGTGCCGGCAGCCTCGTCGATGCGGATGTCGTCGACCTCGACCGCGTAGAGCGGGGTGAGCGAGGGCCTGGTGAGCCAGTAGCCATCGGTGAACTTCACTGTGCGTGCCTTTCGATGAGCACCATGGCGGCGCCGGGTGCCAGGACCACCTGGCCGTCGACGTCCGCGTCCGACAAGAGGTCGCGCCGCACTCCGGGCACGGTCACGCGCCCGGCCGTCCGACCGTGGTTGAGGAGGAAGAGGGCGTCGCCGCGCTGCACGGCCTCCACGCCGTCGGGCAGCGCACGGTCGGGGGTCGCGCCGGCGACGCCGGCGGCGTCGAGCGCATCGTCGAGGACCGCGGAGAGGGCGTCGTCCGAGACGACCGCACCCAGGTACCAGGCCGTACCTGCGCCGACGCGGTGCCGGGTGATCGCCGGGGCGCCGTCGAGGTGACCGCCGTCGAACCGGGCCAGCACCTCGGCGCCCTCGGCACGCAGCCGCTCGCCCAGCACGCCGGCGTGCAGCGCCACCGCCGGCACCGTCGCCCACGCCGCGTCCGCCGTCACCGACGTCGGCTCGTCCGGCAGCCCCACCCACTCCTCGCCGCTCACGCCGAGGAGTTCGCGCAGCAGCACCGGCGACCGGCCCTGCAGGATCGCGGCGTTGCGGTCGGCGACACCCGAGAACGGGCCGACGACCAGGCTCGCGCCGGCGTCGACGGCCCCGCGGAGGGCGGTGGCGGCATCCGGCTCGACGATGTACGAGTGCGGCACCAGCACCGCGCGGTAGGCGGACAGGTCGGCGCCCGGGCGCACGAGGTCGACCGCGATGCCGCGCCGCCACAGCGCGCGATGCCACCGGCGCACCTGCTCCAGCGTGTCGAGCCGGCTGGTCGGGCGGCCGGGCTCGTCGCCCGCCCACCACGACTCCCAGTCGAACAGGATGCCGACGGATGCCGCCACCCGCGCGCCCGTGACCGGCCGCAGCCGCCGCAGATCGGCGCCGAGGGCGACCGCCGCGCGGAACACCTCGGTGTCGGCGCCCGCGTGGGGCAGCAGTGCCGAGTGGAAGCGCTCGGCGCCCGAGCGCGCCTGCCGCCACTGGAAGTAGCAGACGGCATCGGCGCCGCGGGCGACGGCCTGCAGCGAGTCCAGGCGCGCACGGTCCGGCGACTTGGGGAGGTTGTGGGGGCGCCACGACGTGGCGCTCGGCGCCTGCTCCATGAGCGCCCACGGGCGACCGCCCCCGAGTGAGCGCATGAGGTCCTGGATGAGCGCCACGTCGCTCGATGCGGTGGGCGAGGCGTGGTCGGGGTACTGGTCGTCAGCGACGACGTCGACCTCGTCGGACCACGACCACAGGTCGGTGAGAGGCTCGAAGCCCATGAAGTTCGTCGTGACCGGCTGGGTCGCCCCGGCCGCACGGATCGCGTCGCGCTGCTCGGCGAACACGCGCTGCAGCGCGAATGACGTGTAGCGCCGGAAGTCCAGCGACTGCGCCGGGTTGACGAGATACGGCATGCGGCGCGGCGGCACGATCTCGTCGAAGTCGCGGTAGCGCTGCGCCCACACCAGCGTCCCCCAGGCCTCGTTGAGCGCCTCGACGGTGCCGTAGCGCTCGCGCAGCCACAGCCGGAACTCGCGCGCCGCCTCGGGACCGAAGTCGATCTGGCCGAACTCGTTGCCGACGTGCCACATGCGCACAGCGGGGTGGTCGCGATAGCGCTCGGCGAGGTCCGTCGCGATCGCGAGCGCGTGGTCGCGATAGACCTGGGATGCCGGTGTGAACTGGTTGCGGGAGCCTGCGACCAGCCGCACGCCGTCGCGGTCGACGGGCAGCGTCTCGGGGTGGAGGATCCCCATCCACGGCGGCGGCGACGCGGTGGGCGTCGCGAGGTCGACGGCGATGCCGTGGGCGTGCAGCAGGTCGAGCACCTCGTCGAGCCACGCGAAGTCGCGCTCCCCCGGGCTCGGCTCCAGCCGCGCCCAGCTGAACACCCCGACCGTCACGAGGTTGACGCCGGCGCGGACCATGAGCTCGGCGTCCTCGCGCCACACCTCCGCCGACCACTGCTCAGGGTTGTAGTCGCCGCCGAAGCAGATGCCGAGCTCGGCCGTGAGCGGCGCGAGCGCATCGGGGCGACGCGGGGTCGTGGTGCGGGCCATGGAGCGGGAACCTCTTCGCTGAGTTTCGGTCGGAGACAGGTCTTCTGGGAGCGGCTCCGAGAGAGTTCATCCAACTTTCGAAGCGCTTCAACACCGAGACGATATACTAAGGGTGTGACGATGTCCACGCGCCGCGATGAAGCGGCCCCGACGCCCCCTTCCGAGGCGCTGCACGTGCTCCGCGCGTCCGCTCCGGCCGCCCGCTGGCTCGAGGCGTACCCCGTCGGCAACGGCATGCGGGGAGCGATGTGCGCCGGTCTCTCCGGCGGCGAGCGCCTGTGGTTGAACGACACCGCGGCGTGGTCGGGCCACGCCGGCGCCGACCCGCTCGACGGCGTCGCGCTGCGCGGCTCGGGCGCCCTCGACGCGGTCCGCGAGGCCCTCGACACCGACGACCTCGATCGTGCGGAAGCGCTTCTCCAGCGCATGCAGGCGCCGTGGGTGCAGGCGTACCTGCCGCTCGGATGGGTCGATGTCGACGTGGAGGCGGAGGATGCCGCGCACGGCGCGTCCGCCGGCACGTACGAACGGCGCCTCAACCTGCCGACCGGCGTCGCGGCGCACGAGTACGTCCGCGACGACGTGGCGGTGCACCACCGCACATGGGCCGACCTCGTGACGGGTGCGATCATGCACGAGATCACCGCCGACGCCCCCGTGCGGGTGCGCGTCCGGGTGGGCTCGCTGCTGCGCGCGAAGTCCGCGCCCGGCGCCCAGGACGGCGCGCTGGCGGCGCAATGGTGGTTCCCCGTCGACGTCGCCCCGGGTCACGAGCAGCCCGACGAGCCCATCCGCTACGACGAGTCGACCGGGCGCCACGGCGCCGTCGTCGTCCGTCACTTCGGCACGTCCGAGGTCAGCGACGGCGTCCTCGTCACCGCGTCGGCGCACGCGCACCTGTTCGCGATCGCGACGGCCACCGCGCCGTCGATCCCCGGCGATCCCGACCCGGGCATCGACGCCGCGGACCGTGCCGCGGCGCTCGTGGGCGGCATCCCCTCTTCAGACGCGGCGGAGTTGCGCGCAGCCCACGAGGCCGCGCACGGCGCGCTCTACGACCGGTGCACGCTCGAGCTCCCCGGCCTCGACGGCGACGTCGACACGGTCGAGCGCGTGCGGCGCGCGCAGGAGCAGGACGACCCGGCACTGGCGGCGCTCGCCTTCCACTACGGCCGCTACCTGCTGATCGGCTCGTCCCAGCCCGGCGGGCTGCCGCTCACGCTGCAGGGACTGTGGAACGCCCAGCTGCCCGGACCGTGGTCGAGCGCATACACGACGAACATCAACCTGCAGATGGCCTACTGGCCGGCCGAGACCACAGGGCTCGCCGAATGCCACGAGCCGCTGCTGCGGTTCACGCGGCGCCTGTCCGAGACGACCGGGCCCGTCGTGGCGCGCGAGCTGTACGGCGCTGACGGCTGGGTCGCGCACCACAACTCCGACGCGTGGGCCTTCGCCGCGCCCGTCGGCGCGGGCCACGGTGATCCGGCGTGGGCCAACTGGGCCCTCGGCGGAGTGTGGCTCGCGCTGCACCTGTGGGACCACTACGCGTACGGCGGCGACCTCGCCTACCTGCGCGACGACGCGTGGCCGGTGCTCGCCTCGACGGCGGCGTTCGCACTGTCGTGGATCCAGGGCGACGACGAGCGCGCCTGGACGAGCCCGTCGACCTCGCCCGAGAACCGCTACCTCGACACCGACGGCCACGAGCGCGGCGTCGCCGTCACAGCGACCATGGACGTCGCGCTGCTGCGCGAGCTGGCCGACGTGTGCCGTCGTGCGGCGGCGGCGCTCGGCGTCGACAAGGCCTGGGTCGCCGACCTCACCGCCCGCACGGCGGCCCTCCCCGATCCGCAGATCTCGCCGCGCGGCGACCTGCGGGAGTGGGACCGCGACCGCGTCGAGGCGGAGCCGCTGCACCGCCACCTGTCGCACCTGGTCGGGCTCTTCCCGTATGCGCAGATCACCCCGGAGCAGACGCCCGAGCTCGCGCGTGCGGCATCCGAGTCCATCCGCCTCCGCGGCCCCGAGTCGACCGGGTGGGCCCTCGCGTGGCGTGCGGCGATGCAGGCGCGACTCGGCGACGGCGCCGCCGTGCACGAGCACGTGCGGATGGCGCTGCGCCCCGCGGATCCGGATGCCGGCGGCCAGCGCGGCGGCCTGTACCCGAACCTCTTCAGCGCCCACCCGCCGTTCCAGATCGACGGCAACCTGGGCCTGACCGCGGCGATCGCGGAAGCGCTCGTGCAGTCGGCGCCCGACGAGGCCGGGGCGGTGCGGGTGCGCCTCCTCCCGGCGCTGCCGCCGCAGTGGCCCGACGGCGCCGTGCGCGGCATCCGGACCCGCGGCGACGTGTCGGTCGACCTGGAATGGGCCGGCGGACGACTCGTGCGCGCGTGTCTTCGCGCGGGAGCCCGAGCGGCGACAATGAATGTGTACGGACCGGACGGTCCGATCGGCACCTGCGATCTCGCTCCCGGGACCAGCCAGGTGCTCGACCTAGCAGGACGGGGAACCTCATGGTGACGATCGCGGACGTCGCACAGGCGGCAGGGGTGTCGATCTCGACCGTGTCGTACGTCATGAGCGGCAAGCGCGCCATCTCGCAGGAGACGCGCGACCGTGTCGAGAAGGCCATCGACAACCTCGGCTTCAGCCCGCACGCGGGTGCCCGGTCGCTGGCCTCGCGCTCGACGAACGTCATCGGCCTGCAGGCGCCGCTGCGCACCGGCGTCGACGTGCACGTCGTCATGCAGATCGTCACCGGCGTCGTCACGCAGGCCCGCAAGCACGGCTACGACATCCTGCTCCTGGCCAGTGACGACTCCAAGGCGCTGCAGCGCGCCGCCAAGGGGTCGATGGTGGACGCGCTCCTGGTCATGGACGTCGAATCCGACGACCCCCGCATCGACACGCTGTCAGGTCTCGACCATCCGAGCGTGCTCATCGGCCTGCCGGCGGGGCGCCGCGCGATCCCGTGCGTCGACTTCGACTTCGAGGCCGCGGGCTGGCTGGCCGTCGACCGGCTCGTCGCCCTCGGCCACCGCAGGCTCGCGCTCATCGGCTCGCCGCTGGAGGTCATGGCCCGCCACACGTCGTACGCCGATCGGCTCGCCCGCGGGTTCCTCGCGGCGTGCGAGGCCAGCGGCGTCGAAGGGACCGTCCACGCGTGCCCCAGTACGGCCGAAGCGGTCGCCACGGTGGCCGACGTCATGACGGACGACCCGGCGATCACCGGCTTCTTCGTGCACAACGAGGGCGCGCTGCCCCACGTCGCCACGACGATCGCGCAGCGCGGCCGGCAGCGCGGAGACGACCTCGCTGTGCTCGCCCTGTGCCCCGAGGATGTCGCGCGCTCCGTGCCCGGCCTCGCCGACAGCATCGCCGTGCCCGCCGAGGCGATCGGCGCCGCCGCCACCGACATGATCTGCGAGATCCTCGCGAACGGCACCAAGCCGTCGGTGCGCCTGCTGCCGCCCGCCCTGACCGGAAGCACCACCGCCTCGTAAGGCACGACAGGAGCCGTCCTTGCGCATCGACCCCGAAAGCCGCGCGCTGAGCGGCCTCACGACGTTCCTGACGTTCGTCGCGCTCAATCTGATGTATCTCGTGCTGTGCCTGCCCGTCATCACGATCGGGGCCGCGACGAGCGCGCTGTACGAAGTGACGATCCGCTACTCGGACGACGAGAGCGGACACCCGCTGAAGGACTGGTTCCCGGCGTTCCGCGCGAACTTCGGCCGCGCGACCCTCGTCATGCTGTGCCTCCTCTTCCCCGCCGTGCTGCTGGGCTACAGCAGCGTGTTCTGGTTCGCGATGCCCTCGATCCTCGGCGGCGTCGCGGGCATCGTCGCCGTCCTCGGCGCGCTCTACCTGTTCGCCGCGTTCCTCTACGGCATGGCCCAGGTCGCGTACTTCCGGGCGCCGGTGCGCCAGACGCTCAAGAACTCCCTGCTGCTGCCCGCCGCCGAGCCGGTGCGCACACTCGGGGTGCTCCTGATCCCGGTGACTCTCGTGGCGTTCACGATCCTCTTCCCGCCGTTCGGGTTCATCGTGCTCACCGTCGGCTTCTCGGTGGGCGCCTACGCGACGGCGTTCCTGTTCCGGAGCGTCTTCGGCCGGCACCAGGCCTGACGCGCACCGCGGCGGCACGGGATGCCGGCGGCCGCGCTCGGCCGAGCTCGCGCGGCGGTCGCACTCGCGCGGCGGTCGCGGCATCCCGGTGCTCCCACCGCCACCGTCCTCGTTTGAGGGCGAGAGCCGGAATGAGGACCCGAAGTCCGCCGCCGCTCCTCAGCCCGGCAGTGCACCTCAGCTGAAGAGCACGACCTCGGACGCGACACCACCGCCCCGCGACCGACGCAGGGGCGAGGCATCCCCGGCTCCCGCCCCGCGCGGCAGCATCCGCTCCCCCGCACACGGACGAAGGGCTCGGGATGCCTCATCCCGAGCCCTTCGTGTCAGACAGGTGTCAGTCGAACGCCTTCGTCACCGCGATGCGGGCGTCGTTCTGCGACTTCGCGTTGTCCATGTCGAAGTCGAGCACCTTGTCGTAGCCGAGGCCGTCCGCCGTCGAGATGAGCTCGTCGCGGAGCGAGTCGAACTGCCCCTCGTTCTCGGCGAAGACCATCTGCCACGAGTACTGCTTGATGATCTCCTTGATCTGGTTGCGCAGCGCCTCGATGTCGGAGGGATCGGCCGGTGCCGCATAGCTGGCACCGGGGGCGACCAGCAGCTCGTCGTTCGTCGTCAGGTACTCCATCGTCGACGTGGCGTCGCCCATCTTCGACGACCAGTCCTCGGTGAGCGAGTTGGCGATCTTGGCCTGGTAGGTGGGCCAGAACGTGTAGCTGTACGGGTAGCCGGTCTCGGAGTCCTCCTGCTTGGGGAGCACCGCGCTCAGGTTCAGCGCCGAGACGCCGTCCTCGTACTTGCCGCCGCCCCACTCCTCGGGAACGGTCGCGCCGCCGCCCAGGAACTGCTCGTAGCCGAAGTCGGTGAGCTCCGGCTCGCCGGCGTCGTTGACGTCCCACGTGAGGCCCTTCGGACCCGCCGTGCCGCCGGTCTGCGCGCTGTTGGCGTACGCGCCCTCGGACGAGTACAGCCAGTCGACGAACGCCGCGATGCGCTCGGGGTCCTCGGCCTTCGAGCCGATCGCGAAGACCTGCTTGCCGCCGTACGCCTCGGCGCCGTACGAGAAGATGTCCTGATCCTTCAACGGCACCATCTCGAAGCCCTTGCCGGCCTGCATGTTGGCGTCGGTGTTGAAGGCGGACTGCCCGAGCCACGGCCACCACGAGAACAGCACCTGGCCGTTCTGCATCTTCGAGAACAGCGTGTCGTAGTTCTGCGTCGTCGACTCGGGGTCGACCAGGCCCAGCTGGTTGGCGTCGAAGTACAGCTTCAGGTTGCGCATGTACTCGCCCTCGGGGTCGAGGATGCTCTGATAGTCCTCGCCGTCGGCCTTGGCCAGCACGAACCCGATCTCGTCGTAGCCGTAGTAGGTCGCCGGCTGCTTCGCCGTGACCATCATGTTTCCGTCCCAGTCCTTGAACAGCGAGAAGCCGTAGGTGGGCTGCCCGTTGTCGGCGGTCGGGTGGGCGGTCTGCATCTGCTTGAGGATCGGGAGGATGTCCTCGAGCGTGCCGACCTCGGGGTAGCCCAGCTCCTTGTAGTAGTCCCAGCGCATGTAGGCGCCGAACGTCGGCTCGAGGCCCTCGGACGGATCGGTGGGCTTGAGCGTCGACAGTGCCGACGGGAACCCGTAGACGCCGTCCTTGCCGTCGTTGAGCTGCTGCACCGCGGTGTCGTACGTCGCGAGATTCTTCATCGCGGGGTAGTAGTTCGCCGCGTCGGCGACGAGGCCGCCTTCGATGAGCTCGTCGAGCTTCTGGCCTTTGTCGGTGATGATCAGGTCGCCGAGGTCGCCGGCCGCGACGCGCGTGTTGTACAGGGTGTCACCGCCGCCCGCGACGTTCGGGGCGATGATGTTGAGCTTCATGTTGAACTTGTCTTTGACGATCTTGGCGAACCAGCCCTGCTGCACGCCCATGTAGTTCGCCAGGCCGTCGAACACGTCGATCGTGATCTCCTTGTCCCACTTCTCGGGGAACTGGTCGATCGCGCCCTGGGTGGTGCTGTCGCCGCCCGCACTGCACGAGGCGAGCGACCCCGCGGCGAGGAGCGCCACGAGCGCCAGGGACACCTTCTTTCGCAGCTTCATTGCTTTCCTTTCTCGGTGGTGCGTGGTCGCCGTCAACCCTTGACGGCGCCCAGCATGATGCCCTTCACGAAGAAGCGCTGGAACAGGGGGTAGATGAAGATGATGGGCAGCACCACGAGCACCGACACGGTCATGCGTATCGAGGTGGGGGTCTGCGTCGTGGCGACGTTCGCGATCTGACCGAGGTTGCCGCCGGCGTTCTGCGCCGCCTGAGCGAGGCTGGATGCCTGGTTGATGAACATGTAGAGCAGGTACTGCAGCGTGTACAGGCTCTGGTCGGTGATGTAGATCAGGGTGTCCTGGAAGCTGTTCCACTGCGTCACGGCGCTGAAGATCGCGATGGTCGCGAGGATCGGGGTCATGTTCGGCAGGTACACCTTGAAGAACACCTGCAGGATGTTGGCGCCGTCCATCTCGGCGGCCTCCTGCAGCTCCCTGGGCATCGACTCGACGTAGGTCTTCGCGAGGATGACATTGAACGGCTGCACCACGAACGGCAGCACGTAGACCCAGAAGTTGTTGGTGAGCCCCAGCGTCTTCATGATGATGAACACCGGGATCAGGCCGGCGCTGAAGTACATCGTGATGATGAGGAAGCGGTACCAGAACTTGCGGCCCCACATCCGCGTCTGGGTGAACATGAACCCGAGGAACCCGGATGCCAGCACCGTCAGCGTCGTGCCGAGCACGGTGCGGCCGACGCTGACGACGGTCGCCAGCGGCAGCCCCGGCAGCGAGAACACCTGGGCGTAGTTCGACAGGTGGAAGCCGATCGGCCACAGCCGCACGTCGCCCAGCGCCGAGATGTCGTTGGCGCTGACCGAGTTGATGATCAGGTAGTAGAAGGGGTACGCGCAGAGGACCGCGAACACTGCGAACAGCAGGTAGTTCGCACCGCGGAACACGTTGTCGCCGATCGACGCGCGGTAGCGGGCCGAGGTGTCGCCGCGCTTCACGGTGGTGAGCGTCTTCGTCATGGTCATGGCAGCACCCCTCAGACGATCGATTCGCCGCGGACGCGCTTGGAGACCGCGTTGACGGTGAGCAGGAGGACGACCGAGATGATGCTCTTGAGCATGCCGATCGCGGTGGCCATCGACAGGCTGTTGCCGGTCATGCCGATGTTGTAGACGTACAGGTCGAGCACCTGGATCCACTGCTTGTTGAAGGCGTTCTGGAACACGTAGTACTGCTCCATGCCGTTGTTGAGGATGTTCGCGATCGACAGCAGCAGCAGCACGAGGTAGGTCGGCATGAGCTGGGGCAGCGTGATGTACCGCATGAGCTGGAAGCGGCCGGCACCGTCGATGCGGGCCGACTCGTACAGCGACTGGTCGATGCCCGCGATCGCGGCGAGGTAGATGATCGCGCCCCAGCCGAGTCCCTTCCAGATGCTCCAGAGCGTCATGGTGATCCAGACGTTCTGATCCGTGTCGAGGAACTTGACGGGCGTCGTGATGAGCCCCGAGTCCATGAGCACGTCGTTGACGAGGCCCGAGCTGGAGAACAGCGAGAAGGCGATCATGTACACGAGCACCCACGAGATGAAGTTCGGGAGCGACGTGAGGGTCTGCACCGAGTTGCGGAACCAGGGCGCTTTGATCTCGTTGAGGAAGATCGCGAAGAAGAGCGGCAGGATCGACGTCGCGATCCCCAGGAAGCTGATCGCGAGGGTGTTGAGCAGCACCTGCCCGATCTGCGCCATCTGCGTGGGCGAGCTGACGAGCATCTCGAACCACTGGAGTCCGACGAACTCGCTCCCCTCGAGGCCGAGCGCCGGCTTGTAGTCGTACAGCGAGTAGATCCAGCCGTACAGCGGCAGGTACGAGAAGAGGAACGCCAGGACGAGGAACGGGAGGATGCAGAGGAACAGCGTGAACGACGTCCGGCTGCCCGCGGGCCGCAGCCGGCGGCCGCGGCCCTTCTTCGTGTTCTTCTCCAGGTTGCGGACGGCCGCCTCCTGGATGACGGTCTGGGCCTGAGCCTGCGTGGTCATCGGACCGTGCTCTCGGCTTCGGCGACCCCGAGGGATGCCGACGGGTGAGCATGACGTCGTTCCATGTCACTCCTTCGTGTACGTGGGTGCTGCTCGGGTCGGTGGCCGGGCTGGGGCCGATCGAGCTTCGAGATCAGTGTCGAACCGCTTCGATGTCGAACCGCTTCGATTGAAGAGTAGGCGTGTGGCCGGATTTCGTCAAATGCTTTCTCGTAACGCGGCGATAACGATGGGAGCGCTCTCGGACCGCCCTCTCTGCGGAGGAAAGCGCATACCATGTCGTCATGAAGCGCATCGGCATCCGCGATGTCGCCGAGCGCGCGGGCGTGTCGATCAGCACCGTCTCGAACGCGCTGAACCGGCCGCACCTCGTCAGCGAGCAGCTCGTCGTGCGCGTGCGCTCGGCCGCCGATCAGCTCGGCTACGTCCCCCTGCAGGCGGCGCAGCAGCTGCGGGCCGGACGCTCCGGGCTCCTCGGCATGACCGTCATCAACATCGCCAACCCGTTCTTCGCCGACATGGTCGCCGGCGCCGAGGACGCCGCCTCCGCCGCCGGCCTGCGGATCCTGGTCGGCAACTCCAGCGACGACATCGCCAAGGAGCGCGACCACCTCGAGCTCTTCGAGCGCGTGCAGGTCGAGGGCGCCCTCGTGAGCCCCTTCGGCCCCCTGGAACCGTGGCTTCAGCGACTGCGGGGCCGCGGCATCCCGGTCGTCCTCGTCGATGCGGTCGACGACAGCGGCGAACTGCCGTCGGTGTCTTTCGACGATGTCGCGGGCGGCCGGCTGGCGACCGAGCACCTCCTCGCGACCGGCCGGCGCCGACTCGCCTTCGTGGGAGCGCGCGAAGAGGTGCGACAGGTGCGCGAGCGCCTGCACGGCGCGCAGCTGGCCGTGGCCGCGCATCCGGACGCGACACTCGAGACGATCTGGACCGACCGCACGACCTCCGAGCTCGGCCTCGCCTTCGGCGCGCAGCTCGCCGCCCGTGCCCCCGCCGACCGACCCGACGGCGTCGTCACCTCGAACGACCATCTGGCGATCGGCCTCGTCCACGGCCTGATCTCGCGGGGCGTGCGCGTGCCCGAGGACGTCGCGGTCGTCGGCTACGACGACATCGAGTTCGCGGCCATCGCCGGGGTGCCGCTGACCTCGGTGCGCCAGCCCGCCCGCGAGATGGGTCGCACCGCCGCCGAGATCCTGCTCGCGCGCATCAGCGGTGCGGCGGGCTCCGACCTCGGCAATGTCGTCTACCAGCCCGAACTGGTCATCCGCGCCTCCACCGGCGGCTGACACCTGACGTGCGGCCCGTTCAGCTGACGAGCTGCGACCCCTTCGCCGGCTGATCGCCGTCCCGGCGCTCGATCGCCCGCAGCGAGCGCCCGACGAACGCGGCGATGCGCCGCGCCCCCGCTTCGCGGAAGTGCGTGTCGTCGCGGAGGCCTTCTGGCCACACCGGGTGCTCGCCGGGCGCGAAGTGCGACAGCAGGGAAGTGGATGCCTCCTCCCCCAGGTCCTCGTACAGCCACGTCGTGAACACCGTGAGGTCGATGAGCGGTGCGTCGAGCTCATGCGCCAGGTCGCGCACGGCGTTGGGGTAGTCGCCGTGGGTGGGGATCACCCGGTCGCCGTCGAACCACCGCCGTTCGACCGACGTGCACAGCACGGCGGTCGCGTGACGGGCGCGGACGTCCTCGACCATGCCGCGCAGCCGGTCGGCGTACCCGCCGCGGGCGGCGAGCTCGGGAAGCTTCTGGTCGTTGTGCCCGAACTGGATGACGACGGTGTGGCCGGGCTCGATGCCCTCCAGGAGCCGCACCCATGATCCGTCGGCGAGGAAGGACTGGGTCGTCGCGCCGCCGTAGGCGAGGTTGCGCACCGGCGCCTCGACGACCGGTTCGAGGTATGAACCCCATCCGGTCATGGGCAGCTCTTCGGGCTTGGCGGGTGCGACGGTCGAGTCGCCGGCGAGGTGATACGTCATGCGGGGCCTTTCGTGCGCGGCTGTGCGGGCGGCGTCGGTACCATTGCATCATGACGCAGAAAGCGTTTACCGGCGCCATTCCCGTCATCGGGATCGCCCAGAACCCCCGCCCCGGCCGCTCCGTGCTGAAACTGCTGGCCCGTCGTCCCGGCCGCATGATCCTCGCGGTGCTCGCATTCGCGTGCAAAGAGATCCCGCTGTGGTTCCTGCCCGTCGTGACGGCGAAGATCATCGACCTCGTCGCCACCGGCGGCGAGGTCTCGACCGTCCTCATCTGGTTCGGCGTCGCGGCGGTGCTGCTGATCCAGAACTACCCCATGCACATGGTGTACATCCGCAACTTCATGCGGGTGGTGCGCGACACCGGCGCCGACCTGCGCAACGCGCTGGCGGCGCGGCTGCAGAGCCTGTCGATCGGCTACCACACGCGGGTGAGCTCGTCGATCGTGCAGACCAAGGTGGTGCGCGACGTCGAGAACGTCGAGCTGATGCTGCAGCAGGTGACCCATCCGCTGCTGTCGTCGACGATGGTGCTCGTCGGCGCGATCGTCATGACCGCGATCGCGGTGCCGCAGTTCCTGCCGGTGTACGCCCTCGCGGTGCCGGTCGCGCTGATCCTCCGCAGCAGCCTCAGCCGTCGTTCGCGCGCCCGCAACGAGGTGTTCCGTCGCGAGGTCGAGGGTTTCGCCGCCCGCGTGGGCGAGATGGCCTCGCTCATCCCCGTGACCCGCGCGCACGGCCTCGAGCGCACCGCCGTGTCGCGCGTGCAGGCCGGCGCCGACGGCGTGCGCCGCGCGGGCTACGAGCTCGACCTGCTCAACGGCCACGTGGCGTCGATCTCGTGGGTCGCGATGCAGCTGCTGGGACTCGGATGCCTCGTGCTCGCGGCCGTCTTCGCCCTGACCGGCATCCTCCCCATCACGCCGGGCGAGGTCGTGCTGCTGTCGTCGTACTTCACGCTGCTGACGCAGGGCCTCACGCAGCTGCTCATGCTGATCCCGGTCGGCGCACGCGGCCTGGAGTCGATGCGCTCGATCTCGGAGGTGCTGCAGGAGCCCGACCTCGAGCAGAACGAGGGCAAGCGCTCGGTCGCGCACGTAGGCGGTCACCTGGAACTGCAGCACGTGACGCAGCGCTACCCCGGCGCTGACCGCGACGCCGTTCACGACGTGTCGCTCGACATCGAGCCGGGCGAGACGGTGGCCTTCGTGGGGTCGTCGGGATCGGGCAAGTCCACGATGCTCAATCTCGTGCTGGGCTTTGTGCGCCCGACGTCGGGGCGCATCCTCCTCGACGGCGAGGACATGCAGGAGCTCGACCTGCGCACGGTGCGCCAGTCCGTGTCGGTCGTGCCGCAGGAGTCGGTGCTCTTCGAGGGCACGATCCGCGAGAACATCGCGTACGGCCTCGACGACGCGTCGGAGGAGCAGCTGCGCGAGGCGCTGCGCGACGCCAACGCCGCCGAGTTCGTCGACACGCTGCCCGACGGCTGGGACACCGTCGTCGGTGAGCGCGGCGCACGCCTGTCGGGCGGTCAGCGCCAGCGCCTCGCGATCGCCCGCGCGCTCGTGCGCGACCCGCGCATCCTGCTGCTCGACGAGGCGACCTCGGCGCTGGACCCGGAGTCGGAGGAGCTCGTGAAGGAGGCGCTCAACCGCCTCATGCGGGGCCGCACCACCCTCGTCGTCGCGCACCGCCTCTCGACCATCCGCCAGGCCGACCGCATTGTCGTGCTCGAGCACGGCGAGGTCGTCGAGATCGGCGGCCACGACGCGCTCGTCGCGGCGAACGGGCGATACGCCCACCTGCACGCGACGCAGGCCGGGCTTCCGCGCTGATTGCCGGACGGATGGGATAGCGCTTTCCCTTCCTTGCGCCTACCCTGGAGAGTGGGGGGGGCGGGGCCGGGGGGCGGCCGACCGCACCCCCCCCCCCCCCCCGGGCGCCCGCGGGGCGCCCCCCCCCCGCCGCGCCCGGGGCGGCCCGGGGCGGCGGC
>NZ_JBHXJQ010000015.1:0-9960 GCF_042722305.1 Microbacterium sp. NPDC058389 | reverse complement strand
TTTGGTGCGGCTCGCTTATTTTTTTTAAATTCTCCTGGTTTCGGTTTTCCCTTTCGTGGCCCCACCGGGGTTGGGTGGTGGCGTGCCCCCGCGCCAACCACTCTCCACACCCCACCCGCACAGGGAGCACCCGTGACCGACACCCTCCGCTGCGCCATCGTCGGCACCGGCGCGATCGCGCATCACCACGCAGCGGCGGTCGCCGCGTACCCGCACGCCGAGCTGGTCGCCGCCACGGACCTCTCCCGCGCGTCGGCCGAGGCGTTCGCCGCCCGATACGGAGTGCCGGCCGTCTACGACGACCTGGACGCGCTCCTGGACGCCGAGTACCCGGATGTCGTGCTCATCTGCACCCCGCCGGGGGCGCACCCCGCGCAGACCCTCGCCGCATTCACCGCCGGGGCGCACGTCGTCGTCGAGAAGCCTCCGGCGCCGTCGCTCGACGAGCTGACACTGATGACGGATGCCGCCGCCGCGGCGGGCCGCGAGCTCGCCGTCGTGTTCCAGCAGCGCACCGGGACAGCGGCCGCACACGCCAAGCGCCTGCTCGACTCGGGGGCGCTCGGCCGGCCGCTCGTGGCGCAGTGCCAGACGCTCTGGTACCGCGGCGCGGACTACTTCGCCGTGCCGTGGCGCGGCAAGTGGGAGACCGAGGGCGGCGGCACCACGCTCGGCCACGCGATCCACCAGATCGACCTGCTCGCCTACCTGCTCGGCGACTGGACGCGCGTCGAGGGCCGGCTCTGGCGCCTCGACCGCGAGACCCAGACCGAGGACGTGTCGACGGCGACCATTGTGTTCGAGGGCGGTGTGGTGGCGCAGATGGTGTCGAGCACGCTGTCGCCGCGGGAGGTCAGCACCGTGCGCATCGACACCGAGAAGGCCACGATCACGGTCGACCACCTGTACGGCCATGGGCACGAGAACTGGCGCATCACGCCGGCGCCCCACGTGGACGACGCCGAGGCCGCGGCCTGGGCGCTGCCCGACGTCGAGGAGCGCAGCGGACACGTGCCGCTGCTGCGCGAGGTGTTCGACGCACTGCGCAGCGGGTCGCCGCTGCCGCCCGTCGCGGACTCCCCCGCACGCTCGATCGAGATCGTGGCCGCGGTCTACGCATCCGCCGACGCCGACGGCGCCGTCGTCACGCCGGCAGACCTGGCCGTGCACCCGACGCACCGCACCGGGTTCGCGAGCGCCGTGATCGACCTGCGTCCGGCTCGATGACGCCGGCACCCGCCGGCGCCGTCGACCCCGACGCCGCCGCGCCGCACGAGATCTACCGCGACCCGGTGTACGACGGCGCGACCGACCCCACGGTCGTCCGGACGCCGGACGGCTGGTCCATGTTCTACACGCAGCGACGGGCGACCCACCCCGACCCCGGTCCCGGCGTCGCCTGGGTGCACGGCTCCCGCATCGGCGTCGCCCGCAGCGACGACGGCATCCGCTGGTCGTACATCGGGACCCTCGAACCGGATGCCGGCGGCCTCGCGCTGCGCGGAGGCGCACCGCCGGCGATCGTCGGCGAGACGCACTGGGCGCCCGAGGTCATCCACGACGGCGTCCGGTGGCGCATGTACCTCACCGAGATCGACGGTGTGCCTACTCAGTGGCCCGGCCACGCGCGCCGCATCGTCGAGTACATCTCGGACGACCTGCACACCTGGACGCGGCGCGGCCCCCTCGCCCTCGCGAGCGACCGCGTGATCGACGCCGCCGTGGCACGCTGCCCCGACGGCCGCTGGCGGCTCTGGTACAAGGACGAGGCGGCGGACTCGACCACCGCCGTCGCCGTCTCGGACGACCTCGACGCGTGGCACCCGGACGGCACCGCCGTCGCCGGGCGCCCGCACGAGGGCCCGTTCGCCTTCGCGCTCGGCGGTCACTGGTGGCTCCTCACCGACGAGTGGCGCGGCATGGCCGTCCACCGCAGCGTCGACGCCGTCGCGTGGCAGCGCCAGGGAGGAACGGATGCCGTCATCCTCGGCGAGAGCGGATCACCGGCGGACGGCATCCAGATCGGACGCCACGGGTCGGTCGTCGTCACGGGCGACGAGGCGCTGCTCTACTTCTTCACCCATCCGTGGTGGGACGGCAGCGAGCTCGCCGACGCCGACGAGCGCACCCACCGCCGCAGCGCCGTCCACGTCGCACGACTCCGCGTCGTGGACGGCGTGCTGACCGCCCGGCGCTGAGCGGCACCGGCCGCCGCACCGGGCCTGCCGTCACGGAATCGAAGCGTTTTCGCCTCCCGTCACGATCCGGCAGACTGGGACCGGGCACAGCCTGCCTCATCGCTCGTTACTGAATCGTTCTAATTTCTCACGCCGAAGCCTTGCGAAACGTTTTTAGACGGGGTACCGTTGCGGGCAAGCGCTTTCCAGCATTACTGATCCGCACCGAGGGACGCGCCCACCCCGCACACACAGACAACGGAACGTCTGCGCGGAAAGACGAACACAGACGTTCAAGAGAGGACAAGGATGTTCAGCAAGAAGCGTGCATTCACCGCCGCGGCGGTCGCGGCAGGCGCCGCGCTGGTTCTGGCCGGCTGCGCCGGCGGCAGCAGCGGCGACAGCCCCGACGCCAACCCCACGCTCGACCCGGACGAGAAGGTCACCCTGAACATGTCGTTCTGGGGCAACGATGTCCGCGCCGGCCTGTACGACCAGGTCATCGCCGAGTTCGAGAAGCAGTACCCCAACATCACGGTCAACACGTCCTTCCTGGACTTCCCCTCGTACTGGGAGAAGCGCCAGACCGAGGCCGCCGGCGGCGGTCTTCCCGACGTGATGCAGTTCGACTACTCGTACCTGCGTCAGTACTCCGAGAACGGCCTGCTGCTGCCGCTCGACGACTACCTCGGCAACATCATCGAGACCGACCCGTTGCCCGAGAACATCCTGAGCATCGGCGTCGTGGGCGACCAGACCACGGCCATCCCGACCTCCACGAACGCCTGGGGCCTGTTCACGAACCCGAAGCTGCTCGAATCGGTCGGCGTCGACGACTTCGAAGGCGGCAGCTGGGAGGACTACAGCGACTGGATGGCCGAGGTCACGGACGCCGGCGGCGGCGACCTCTGGGGCGGCAGCGACTACACGGGCCGCATCCAGAACTTCGAGGTTCAGCAGCGCGCGAAGGGCGAGGATCTCTTCACCGACGACGGCAAGGCCAACTTCACCGAGAAGGACCTCAAGGCGTTCTGGGAGCAGGGTGACGCGCTCCGCGACGGCGTCACCACGCCGCAGCAGAAGCTCGAGGAGCTCAAGCCGCTGGGCGCCTTCGACAGCGCGAACGCCGCGAGCGAGCTGACGTGGGACAACTTCGGCGCCGGCTACCTCGCCAACCTCGGCGCGGACTACACCGAGCTGAACCTCATCGCCCCGCCGGTCACCGAGGAAGGCGCGAAGGACCTGTACCTGAAGCCCTCGATGCTCGAGGCCGTGTCGGCCAAGACCAAGCACCCCGAAGCCGCGGCGACGCTGGTGAACTTCCTCATCAACTCGCCCGAGTCGGGTGAGATCTTCGGCACCAACCGCGGCCTGCCGGCCTCGGAGACCGCCCTCGAGGCAGCCACGCTCGACCCGATCGCGCAGCAGATCAAGGACTACGAGGCATCGATCACCGACCGCCTCGGCGACGCCCCGCCGGTCCCGATCAACGGCTACGGCACGCTCGAGCAGAAGTTCCTCGAGATCGGCCAGGAGCTCGGCTACGGCACGATCTCCGTCGACGACGCCGTCTCGCAGTTCTTCTCCGAGATGGACACCGTCCTCAACCAGTGACACCCCGCCGCCGGGCCGGGCACTCCGGCCCGGCGGCATCCCCTCCCACCCGAAAGGAGCCGTGGTGAGCACGACAGCGACGAGAGTCATCGTCACCGATCGTCCAGCCAAGCGCGGACTCATGCGCAGCGGCCGACCCGAGAGCAAGTTCCAGCGACCCGGCCAGCGC
This sequence comes from Microbacterium sp. NPDC058389, assembly GCF_042722305.1. NCBI lineage: Bacteria > Bacillati > Actinomycetota > Actinomycetes > Micrococcales > Microbacteriaceae > Microbacterium > Microbacterium sp. NPDC058389. Next base: position 6,000 of record NZ_JBHXJQ010000015.1, on the reverse strand, counting down.
GCCCGCATGCGCCGCGAGACGGCGGCCGGCTACGCCTTCCTCAGCCCGTGGCTTCTCGGCTTCTTCGGTCTGACCGCCATCCCGATGGTGTACTCGCTGTACCTGTCGTTCACGAAGTACAACATCTTCCAGCCGCCCAAGTGGACGGGCTTCGACAACTACATCCGGCTGTTCACGAACGACCCCGTGTTCATCCAGTCCTCCGAGATCACGCTCATCTACGTGTTCATCGGCACGCCGATCACCATGGCCGCCGCTCTCGCCGTGGCCATGCTGCTGAACTTCCGCGACCAGGGCTCGGGCTTCTTCCGCTCCGCGTTCTACGCCCCGTCGCTCATCGGCGGCTCGGTCTCGGTCGCCATCGTCTGGCGCGCCATGTTCTCCACCGACGGCCCGGTCGACAACGGCCTGTCGGCCATCGGCATCGACATCGGCGGCTGGATCGGCAACCCCGACATGATCCTGCCGATGATGATCCTGCTGCACGTGTGGCAGTTCGGATCGACGATGGTCATCTTCCTCGCCGGCCTCAAGCAGATCCCCAAGGAGCTGTACGAAGCCGCCGAGATGGACGGCGCCGGCGCCTGGCGGCGCTTCACCGCCGTCACCATCCCGATGCTCTCGCCCGTGATCTTCTTCAACCTGCTGCTGGGCCTCATCGGCGCCTTCCAGGTCTTCGCGTCGGCGTACATCATCTCCAACGGCACCGGCGGCCCGGCGGGTATGACCAACTTCATCACGGTCTACCTCTACAAGCGAGGCTTCACCGACGGGCAGATGGGCTACGCGGCCGCGATCGCGTGGGTGTTGCTCGTGGTGGTCGCCATCATCGCCTTCATCCTTTTCCGCACCCAGAAGTCGTGGGTCCACTACGCAGGAGACGACCGATGACCTCCGCATCCTTCACCGACGGCACGATGGAGACCATCGAGCAGGAGATGATGCCTGCCGCGCCGACCGCGCGCCCGCGCCGCGTGAAGCGCAAGACGTGGCAGACCGTCATCTGGTTCGCCGTGCTGCTCATCATCACGGCCGTCGTGCTCTACCCGCTCGTGTGGCTGTTCTTCGCGACGTTCAAGCCGAACTCCGAGTTCGGCTCCAACACCGGGCTGATTCCCGAGAACCCGTTCTTCGGCAACTACGCCAAGGTGATGGAGGGCATCGCGGGCGTTCCGATGTGGCGGTTCTTCGTGAACTCGCTGATCCTGTCGGTGGCCGCGGTCGTCGGCACGGTGCTCTCGTCGGCGCTCGCCGCCTACGCGTTCGCCCGCGTGCAGTTCAAGGGCCTCGGCATCTTCTTCGCCGCGATGATCGGCACGCTGTTGCTGCCGTTCCACGTCGTGATCATCCCGCAGTACATCATCTTCAACCAGCTCGGCTGGGTCGACACCTACATCCCGCTGATCCTGCCGAAGTTCCTCGCCACCGGCGCGTTCTTCGTGTTCCTGATGGTGCAGTTCATGCGGCAGATGCCCCGCGACATGGACGAGGCCGCCCGCATCGACGGTGCCGGGCACTTCCGGATCTTCTGGTCGATCATCCTGCCGCTCATCAAGCCGGCGCTCATCACGTGCGCGATCTTCGCGTTCATCTGGGAGTGGAACGACTTCCTCGGTCCGCTGCTGTACCTGACGAGCCCCGAGAACTACCCGCTGCCGATCGCGCTACGCCTGTACAACGACGCGTCCTCGGGCGGTGCCGACTACGGCGCCACCGTGACGGCATCCTTCATCGCCCTCGTCCCGGTGCTGCTGTTCTTCATCGTGTTCCAGCGCTTCCTCGTCGACGGCGTCGCCACGCAGGGCCTGAAGGGCTGACGACGATGGACCGCCGCGAACTGCGCGCCGCCCGCCGCGCGGACGCCACCGGGAGCGGGCCGACCCTCGCCGAGCGAGAGCCGGCCCGCTACCCGGGAGCCAAGGGCGCCTTCGCCCTGTTCGGCGAGGTGCTGCTGACCGGTCTGCTCATCGCCGTCGCCGGCATCGTGGTCGTGACCCTGCCGGCGGCACTGGCCGCCGGCATCCGTCACCTCCGCCGGTATGTGAATGCCGAGCAGTCCCACACCCGCACCTTCTGGGCGGACTGGCGCAAGGCGCTGCCGGGCGGACTCGTCGTCGGCCTGGCCGCGGCCGTCATCGCCGGCGTGCTGGCGCTCGACATCGTGCTCGCGGGCACCGGCGCCCTCCCCGGCGGTCCGATCATCGGCATCGTCGGCTGGGCCGGACTCGTCGTCCTCGCCGTGGCGCTGCTGGCCGCCGCCGGCGCCTGGACCGCCGAGACAGGCTGGCGCACCGCGGTGCGCGGCATCCCGGCCGCTCTCGCCGGAGACCCGATCGGCGCGGTCTACTACGCCGTCGCCGCCGTGCTCACCGGTGTCGTCACGTGGATGCTGGCACCTCTCATCATCGCCGGCCTCGGCTGCTCGGCCTTCGCCGTCGTCGCCATCCCCGCACGCCGCACCCGCCGCTGACGCGGCATCCCCACCCCGCCCGTCCTCCCGAAGGAGCTGCTCGACGTGCTTTACGGCGCCGATTACAACCCCGACCAGTGGCCGGAGGAGGTGTGGGACGAGGACGTCCGCCTCATGCAGGAGGCCGGGGTCAACATCGTGAGCCTCGGGATCTTCGCGTGGTCGCGCATCCAGCCCGCCGAGGACGTGTGGGACTTCCTGTGGCTCGACACGGTGATCGGCAAGCTGCACGCCGGCGGCATCGCGGTGAACCTCGCGACGGCGACGGCGTCGCCGCCGCCCTGGGTGAGCGCGACCTACCCCGAGACACTGCCGGCCGACGAGTCCGGCGCGTCGTACTGGCCGGGCAGCCGCCAGCACTTCGCCCCGTCGTCGCCGACCTACCGCCGCCTCGCCGGCGAGCTGGTGCGCCGCCTCGCGGAGCGCTACGCGCACCACCCCGCGGTCGTCATGTGGCATGTCGGCAACGAGTTCGGGTGTCACCTGTGGATGGACTTCTCCGACGCCGCGCGCGACGCCTATCGGCGTTGGCTCGAGGACCGCTACGCGAGCGTCGAGGCGCTCAACGACGCGTGGGGCACCAGCTTCTGGTCGCAGCGCTACGGCGCCTTCGACGAGATCTTCCCGCCGCGCCTCGCGCCCTACAGCCACAACCCGTCATCGATGCTCGACTGGCGCCGCTTCACGAGCGACATGCTGCTGGAGTGCTACCTCATGGAGCGGGCGATCCTGCTCGAGGCCGGAGCCACGCAGCCGATCACGACGAACTTCATGGGCCCGTTCAAGCCTGCGGACTACCGCCGATGGGCGCCGTTCATGGACGTCATCGCCGACGACTGCTACCCCGATCCGGCCAATCCGCACCGGGTGCGCGACGCCGCCTTCCAGCGCGACCTGATCCGCTCGCTCAAGCCCGGGGTGCCGTGGCTGCTGTGGGAGCAGGCGACGGACGCCGTCAACTGGCGGCCCGCGAACCCGGGCAAGAAGCCGGGTGCCCTCATGGCCGAGACCGCGCAGTCGGTCGCGCGCGGCGCCGACGGCATCATGTTCTTCCAGTGGCGGCAGTCACGGGCGGGCAGCGAGAAGTTCCACTCCGCGATGCTCCCTCATGCCGGCACCGAGACGCGCACGTGGAACGCCGTCACCGAGCTCGGCGCGCGCCTGGCCGCGCTGCCCGAGCTGCCCGCGCCGGGGCGCGACGCGCACGTCGGCCTCGTGTTCGACTGGGAGAACTGGTGGGCCGTCGAGGAACGCGACCACCCCACCGAGATCGACTACCTCGCCCTCGTGCTGGAGTGGTACGGCGCGTTCCACGAGCGCGGCATCCAGGTCGACGTCATCGCGCCCGAAGAGGCGGCGCTGGACTATGAACTCGTGGTGGCGCCGGCGCTGTACCTGCTGCGCGACGACGGCGCCGCCGCGCTCACCCGCTTCGTGCAGGACGGCGGCACGCTCCTCACCGGCCCCTTCACCGACATCGTCGACGGCCACGACCAGTTCCGCGACGGCGGCTTCTTCACTCAGCTCGCTCCCGTGCTGGGCCTGCGGTTCGAGGACTTCGGCGCACTGGCCGGCATGTCGGCCGGCGGCAGCGGTGTCGGCGCGCTGAGCAGCGACGCCGTGCAGGCCGCTCGCGCGGCCGCCGCGTCGGGAGCCGTCGAGTTCGAGCTCGAAGGGGTCGTCCACCGCGGCCGGCTCGTCGCCGAGTCGATCCACGCGACGACCGCGACCGCCGTCTCGACGTTCCGTTCGGGCCTGCAGGCGGGGTCGCCCGCACTCACCCGCCACGCGTTCGGCGCCGGCGAGGCCTGGTACACGGCAACGCAGCCCGTCGGCCCGGGACTCGGCGCCGTCGTCGACGCGGTGGTGGCGGCATCCGGTGTCCGTCCCGTGGTCGAAGGACTGCCGGCCGGAGTCGAGGCGGTACGCCGCGGCGACCTCGTCACCCTCATCAACCACGGCGACACGCGCGTCGAGGCGGTGATCGACGGAGTGGATGCCGAGACCGGCGTCGCCACCGGGCTCGTCGTGCTCGAGCCGCAGGGCGTCGCGTTCGTCCTGTCGCCTGAGCGCTCCGCCGTGCCGGCCGTCACTCCCGCCACTGCGACACCCGACGTCGTCGTCCTCCCCTGAACCATCCACCATCGAGACCGGAGCCCTTCCATGCCCTCACGCCGCACCCTGCTCGCCGTCAGCGCCCTGACTGCGAGCGCCGCCCTCGTCCTGGCCGGATGCGCCGGCTCGGCCGGCTCGGCGGACCCCGCCAAGACCTTCGACCCCGACGAGAAGGTCACGATCGACTTCGCGTTCTGGGGCAATGACGACCGCGCGTCGCGCTACAACGACCTCATCGCCGCGTTCAACGAGAAGTACCCGAACATCACGGTCAACCCGTCGTTCAGCGACTACCCCAGCTTCTGGGAGAAGCGCCAGACCGAGGCCGCAGGCGGCAATCTGCCCGACGTGTTCCAGTTCTCCGACAGCTACCTGCGCCAGTACGCGCAGTCGAACAACCTGCTCGACCTCTCGAAGGTGTCGGACGAGATCGACACCACGACGTTCGAGGACTCGCTGCTGGGCACCGGCGCGCTCGAAGGCGTGCAGTACTCGCTGCCGACCGGCTACAGCCTGTGGGCCAACTTCGTGAACGACGACCTGCTGGCTGCGGCCGGCATCGAGGCGCCCGAGGGCGGCACGAGCGCCGACGACTTCGACGACTGGATGGCCTCCGTCACCGACGCGACCGGCGGCAAGCCCTACGGCGGCACCGACTACACGCAGCGCATCCAGAGCTTCGAGCTCGTGCTGCGCGCGAAGGGCGAGAACCTCTACACCGACGACGGCGAGCTCGGCTTCACCAAGGACGAGCTGAGCGACTTCTGGCACTGCGGCGACGCGATCCGCGACGGCGTCGTCATCCCCCAGCAGACCCTCGAGGAGCTCTCGCCCAAGTCCGGCTTCGGCGCGAGCGCCACGGCGAGCGAGATGAGCTGGAGCAACTTCCTCGGCGGCTACCTCGCCGACTCCGGCGCGTCGTCGATCTCGATGATCGCCCCGCCGATCGCCAAGAAGGGCGCGAAGGACCTGTACCGCCAGGCGGGCCTGCAGGTCGCGATCTCGGCCAACACCGAGCACCCCGAGGCCTCCGCCCTGTTCCTCGACTTCGTCGTCAACAGCGCCGAGGCGGGCGAGATCTTCGGCACCACGCTCGGCTACCCGGCGTCGTCGTCGAAGCTCGCGGGCACCACGCTCGAAGGCGTCGACAAGCAGGTCGCCGACTACATCGACTCGCAGGCGGACCGCATCGGCGACGCCCCGCCCGTCCCGGTCGCCGGCTACGGCTCGCTCGAGCAGAAGTTCTGGGACCTGGGCAAGTCGCTGGGCCTCGGCGCCATCTCGGTCGACGACGCCGTGAACGAGTTCTTCTCCGAGGCCGACACCGTCCTCGGCTGAGCGGGACCCCTCGGAGAGGTGTGTGGGGGGGGGCGCGGCCGCGGGCGGCCCCCAACTGAAGCAGGGGGGATTCGGTA